>JAEUHW010000351.1 GCA_016793245.1 Planctomycetota bacterium | reverse complement strand
CGGCGAAGGGCTTCGAGCTCGACGTCGATGGCCTCATCGCGTCGCTGAACGAGAAGACGAAGCTCCTCATCCTGAACTCGCCTTCGAATCCCACCGGCGGTGTGATCCGGCGGGCCGAGCTGGAGCGCATCGCGAAGCGCGTGCGCGAGCTGCCGAACCTCGTCGTGCTGAGCGACGAGATCTACTCGCGCCTCGTGTACGACGGCGAAGAGCACTTCTCGATCGCGGCGCTGCCCGGCATGCGCGAGCGCACGATCATCCTCGACGGCTTCTCGAAGACCTACGCGATGACGGGCTGGCGCCTGGGCTACGGCGTCATGCCGGCGGACCTCGCGAAGATGGTCGCGAAGATCACCACGAACTCGACCTCGTGCACCGCCGGCTTCACGCAGATGGCCGGCGTCGCGGCGCTGCGCGGTCCGCAGGACTCGGCCGAGGCGATGTGCCGCGAGTTCGACAAGCGGCGGAAGATCGTCGTGAACGGATTGAACAGCGTGAAGGGCTTCCACTGCGCGACGCCGAAAGGCGCCTTCTACGCCTTCCCCGATATTCGCGGGACGGGGCGCAAGTCGAAGGAGCTCGAGGGCGCGCTGCTCGACGAGTGCGGCGTCGCGTGCCTCTCGGGCACGTCTTTCGGCGCTTCCGGCGAGGGCTTCCTGCGCTTCTCGTACGCCAACTCCGTCGCGAACCTGGAGGAGGCGATCCGCCGCCTCCGCGCCTACTTCGGCACCAGCTAGGCCAGAGCGAGTGCAGTCGTCTCATGGCGAGCCACACGATGCGTGACTCCCAGGCGCTAGCGGCCTCGAGAGAAGAGGCGGACTTCCGCAGCGACACCATCACGAAGCCCACCGCGGAGATGCTCCGCGCGATGGGCTCCGCGGAGGTGGGCGACGACGTGCTCGGCGACGATCCCACGGTGCAGCGCCTGGAGGCGATCGCCGCGGAGCGCTTCGGCAAGGAAGCGGCGCTCTTCGTCCCCTCGGGCACGATGGGGAACCAGATCGCGATCGCCACCGCGACGCGCCCCGGCGAGGAGATCCTCGTCCACCGCCAGAACCACTGCTTCCAGTACGAGGGCGGCGGGCTCGCGCGGATCTGTCTCGTGCAGGCGCGCTTGCTCGACGGACCCGCGGGCTGCGTGCCCGTCGCCGACTTCGAAGCGAACCTGCGCCCGGACGACGTGCACCATCCGCGCACGCGCCTCGTGGCGCTCGAGCAGACGCACATGGCCTCGGGCGGCCGCGTGCTGCCGCTCGCGTACATCGAAGCCGTGCGCGCGTTCGCGACGGCGCAACGGCTCTGGGTGCACATCGATGGCGCGCGCGTGTTCAACGCGAGCGTCGCCGCGGGGGTGTCGCCCGCGCGCTACGGCGCGCTCTGCGATTCGCTGACCTTCTGCCTCTCGAAGGGGCTCTCCGCGCCGGTGGGCTCGGTGCTCGTCGGCTCGCGCGAGTTCGTCCGCGAGGCGCGCCGCACGCGGAAGCTCCTCGGCGGCGGTATGCGCCAAGCGGGCTACCTCGCGGCCTGCGGCCTCGTGGCGCTGGACGCGATGGTGGAGCGCCTCGCCGAGGACCACGCGCGCGCGGAGCGCCTCGCTCGCGCCTTCGGCGCGCTCGACGCCGGCGGCCGTGCGGCGATCGACCCGGCCGCGGTCGAGACCAATCTCGTCATCCTGGATACGCCGAACGGCGCCGCTCCCGGGATCCAGGCGGCTCTGGAGCAACGGGGCGTGCGCGCGCTCGCGCTCGGAGCGAGCCGCCTGCGCTTCGTCACGCATCGCCACATCGAAGATCGCCACGTCGAGCGCGCGATCGAAGCTCTGCGCGCCGTTTGGCCGAACTAGGGAACAGCATCAGGAGCCCCCCCGCATCATGGGAATCTTCAAGGCCTACGACATCCGCGGTGTGTACCCGACCGAGCTCGACGAGGTCCTGGCGCGGAAGATCGGCCACGCCTTCGCCGTGCACTTCGAGCAGAGCGGGCGCAGCGAAACGAAGCGCGTGGTCGTCGGGCGCGACATGCGCTCCTCGGCGCCGTCCATCCAGAAGGCGCTGATGGAGGGCCTCTGCGCCGCGGGCTGGAGTGTCATCGACGTCGGCATGTGCTCGACGCCGATGAACTACTTCTGCGCGGGCACGCTGCCCGTCGATGGCGCGATCTGCGTCACGGCTTCGCACAACCCGGGTCACTACATCGGCTTCAAGCTGAGCGGGAAGGGCGCGCAGCCCATCTCGAAGGACACCGGCATCGGGCAGATCGAGAAGCTCGTCGCGACGGAGCTGCCGAAGGCGGCGAAGCCGGGCACGATCGAGAAGAAGGACATGCTCGACGGCTACGTGCAGCACGTGCTGCGCTTCGCCGGTGGGCTCGCCTCGCTGAAGGTCGGCATCGACTGCGCGAACGGCATGGCCGGCTTCACGCTGCCGAAGATCCTCGATCGCTTGCCGATGCTGAAGACCGTTCAGCTCTACTTCGAGCCCGATGGCACCTTCCCGAACCACGAGGCCAATCCGCTGAAGCTCGAGAACCTGCACGACCTGCAGGCGATCGTGCGGAAGGAGAAGCTGGATGTCGGCCTGTCGTTCGACGGCGACGCGGATCGCTGCGCGTTCGTCGACGAGCACGGCGAGCCGGTGGGCAACGACATCGTCACCGCGCTCATCGCGCGCGAGCTGCTGAAGACGAGCCCGGGCTCGGGCATCGTCTACGATCTCCGCTCCTCGTGGGCCGTGCCGGAGGTGATCTCGAAGGCCGGTGGTAAGCCGCTCTGCGAGCGCGTCGGCCACTCGTTCATGAAGGCGACGCTGCGGAAGGAAGGCGGCGTCTGCGGCGGCGAGCTCTCGGGGCACTACTACTTCCGCGAGAATTTCTATGCAGATTCCGCCGAGATCGCGGCGTTCCTCGTCTTGCGCATGATCTCGGAGAGCAAGAAGTCCCTCTCGCAGCTCGTAGCGGAGCTGCCGCGCTATCACGCGACGGGCGAGGTGAACTTCGAGGTCGAGCACCCGCAGCAGAAGATCGCCGAGATCCGCGCGCTCTACGTGAAGAAGGGCGGCGCGGCGAGCGACCTCGACGGCGCCACCGTCGCGTTCGGCAAGCTCGGCGACGCCGATTGGTGGTGGTTCAACCTGCGGCCCTCGAACACCGAGCCGCTCGTGCGCCTGAACCTCGAAGCGCGCCGGCCGGAGACGTTGGCGGCGAAGAAGCGCGAGCTGCTCGCGCTGCTCGGCGAGCCGGTCTGACGCGATGCGCCTCGCTCGATCCGCTCGCGCGGTCTCGCTCCTCGCGACGGCGCTCTGCGCCGCCGGCTGCAGCGCGCCGGAGGAGTCCGCGCCGGGGGTGGGCGAGCCGATCGAGTCCCGCGCGTCCGATGGCGCCGCTGCGTCGGCGCGCAGCCGGCGCGACTTGGGTGAGATCGAGCGCTGGCGCTCGCAACGAGCGCGCGCGTCCTTCGAGCCCGAGAGCATCTCGCGCGTGGATGCGGCCATCGCCGCGCGCCTCTCGCCCGACGGGTTGCTGGCGTGGTCGGAGGCGCGCGTCGCGGGGCGCCTCTCGCCCGCTCCCGACGTCGAGCGCGCGATCGCCGCGCGCACGGCACCGGAGGAGCAGCGCGCGCTCTTGCTCGGCTACGTGCAGAGCGGGACGGCCGCCGACGAGGAAGAGCTCGTCGCGGCGCTCGAGTCAGCTGATCCGCAGTTGCGCGAAGCGGCGATCCTCGTCTGCGCGCGTTCGAATGCGCGGCAACTCCCGCTGCGCGTGCTCGGACGCGAGGTCCTCAGCGCGGACGAGCTCGAGCTCCTCGACGTCGCGAGCTCGGGCGCCGAGCCGCGTTGGAATCGGATCTCGGGAGCGTGGGCCGAGGAGCGCTTCCGCGCGGCCCTGCGCCACGGCCGCGTCGATGGGCGTTCGGGTCGCGCCGTCGCCGAGGACGAGCTGCGCGCCGATCCCGCGTTCCTGCGCGAAGTCGCACTCGCGGCTCTGCGACCGGAGGGCCGCGCGGCGCTCGCTCCGCACGTCGGGGCGGCCTGCGCCCGCGGCGTCTCTGCGGATCTGCTCGCGCGCTTGCTCGCCGAGAACGAGCCCGCGGTGTTCTTCCCCGATCGCGGCCCCCTCGAGCCGGCGCGTGCGGCGCTCGTGCGCGATGCTCTGCTCTCGCCGGCGTGCAGCGAAGGCACGGTCGAAGCGGTGATCGCGCTGCGCGAGCGCTTGCCCACCGAAGCGCCTTGGCGATCGGCGGCGCGCTTGATCGGCGGCGAGCCCGCGGCCGGGCTCTCGCTGCGGCGCGGGTTCGAAGCGCTGCGGCGCGAAGACGCTCTCGCCGCCCTGGTGATCCTCGGGCGCACCGGTCGAGCGGAGGCGCTCGCGTTGCTCTCCGAGCTCGCGCATCCCGCGCGGGACGTGAGCGCTCACATCTTCGCCGCGCGCGTCGCTTGCGGAGATCTCCAGCCGCTCGAGCTCGTGTTCGCGCGCGCCTTCGAAGCGGGCGGCTCGGAGCGGCGCGGCGCGCTGGAGGCGTTGCTCGCGACCGGCGCCGCGCAGCGCCAGCGCGCGTGGATCACGGCGCATTCCCAGGGCTTCGCCGCGGAAGACGTCGCGCGCCTCGCGTGGTCTTGGGGCGCCCGCGATCTGATGACGCTCTTCCCCTTGCTCGCCGAAGAGGTTTCTCCGGCGTGGGGCGCGCTCGCCGTCGAGCGCTTGCTCGCCGACGCGAGCGAGGTTCCGGCGGAACTGGCCTCGGGCTGGCCGCGCGGCGCGGCCTGGAGCTACGACCGGGCTCTCGGTGCCGCGTTGGCGCGCGCGAGGAAACCGCGGGGGCTCGGCCTCCTCGAGGAAGGGCTGCGGCGCCTCGATACCGACGGCGCGCTGCTCGCGGCGGCGGCCCTCCTCGATCGACTGGGGCGCGAGCGCGGCTCCGAGCTGCTGCGCGCGGGCTTGCTCACGGCCAGCACGGCGGACGAGCAAGCGCGCTGGGGCTGGATCTCCGGTCGCCTGCTCGGCAACGAGGTGTGGACCTGGCTGGCGGAGAGCGGCGGCGGGGACCCCGCGCGCGACGCGGCCTGGCTCGGCGCCGCCGCGGCCGCTGCGGCGGAAGCGGCAGCCGCGAAACGCTGAGGCGCGCCGATGCGCGCGCCGTTCCTCGCGTTGCTCACCGACTTCGGTCTCGCCGATCCCTACGTCGGCGTGCGGAAGGCGGTGGTGCTCGCGCGTTGCCCCGAGCTCCCGATCGTCGATCTCACGCACGAGGTGCCGCCGCAGGAGGTGCGCGGGGCGGATCCCTCGGAGGTGGGCGCGGGGAGTGCGCGTGCGGGGCGCATCGCGGTCGTGGATCGCTACGGGAATCTGATCAGCGACCTGGTAGCCCAGGACGATGGTTGGGAAGCTCGGGATGCCGTCCTAGAGCTGGCGGGCCGCTGGACCCTGCGTCCCGTGCGCACCTACGCCGACGTGGCGAGTGGCGAGCTCCTCGCCTACGTCGGCTCCTACGGAACCTAAGAAATCGCCGTTCGCGACGGATCCGCCGCCCAGCGCTTGCAGCTCGGCGCGGGGGCTCCGCTCGTGTTGCGGCGCGGAGAGTCATGAACGCCAGGGAACGCGAGATTCGAATCCTCGGGGTGCCGATGGACCTCGGCGCCGGCCGGCGCGGCGTCGACATGGGGCCGAGCGCCATGCGCCACGCGGGGATCCGCCGTCGCTTGGACGAGATGCCGGGCTGGCGCGTGGTCTCCGACCGCGATGTCGCCGTGCCGATCCCGGAGGTGCGCGATCCCGGTCCGGGGCCGCGCTATCTCCGCGAGGTGACGCGCGTCTGCAAGCGCCTTTGCGAAGCCGTGCGCACGGCCGCCGAAGAGGGCGGCATCCCGGTCGTCCTCGGCGGCGATCACAGCATCGCGGTGGGCACGGTGAGTGGGCTCGCCTCGCACTACCGGGAGCGCGGGCAGCAGATCGGCCTGCTCTGGTTCGATGCGCACGCCGACATGAACACGCCCGAGACCTCGCCGAGCCAGAACATCCACGGCATGCCGCTCGCCTCGGTGATCGGCTACGGCTCGCCCGAGCTCGTGCAGATGGGCGGCTTCGCACCCAAGGTCGATCCGAAGAAGGCCGTGCTGATCGGCATCCGCAACCTCGACGAGCAGGAGCGTCGGCTCGTCGCCGAGTCGGGGATCCGCGCGATCACGATGCGCGAGATCGATGAGCGCGGCATGAAGGCCTGCGTCGAGGAAGCGCTCGCGATCGTGACGAACGGCACGGCGGGCTTCCATCTCAGCTTCGACATGGACGGCGTCGATCCGGCGGAGGCGCCGGGCGTCGGGACGCCCGTGCGCGGTGGAGCGAGCTTCCGCGAAGCGCATCTCTTGATGGAGATGGCCGCCGACACCGGCGCGATCCTCGGTGTCGAGATCACGGAGCTCAATCCGATCCTCGACGATCGCAATCGCACCGGTGAGCTCGCCGTCGATCTCGTGCTCTCGGCGTTCGGCAAGAACATCCTCTGACGAGCTTCGTCTTTCGCTGCGCGCGTCGAGCGCGCGCAGCGAAAGATGCGAAGTCCTTGACGCGAGCACTTCGCCGGAGCGAGCTTCACGCGGTCGCCGAGGTTTTCCTCACATGCCGCAGCTCGCTGTTTCACCGGTCACGCTCGAGACCATTCGGAACGCGCGGCAGCGCATCGCCTCCGTCACGAGGCGCACGCCGCTGCTCGAAGTCACCGAGCCGCTCGCGGCCAAGGGGATCCCCGGCCGCTGGTTCCTGAAGCTCGAGTGCTTGCAGCACGGTGGGGCCTTCAAGTTCCGCGGCGTGCATGCGCGGCTCAGCAAGTGGACCGAGGAAGGCGATCTTCCGCAGGGGGTCGTCACCTTCTCCTCCGGGAACCACGGCCTCGCCGTCGCGAATGCCTCGAAGCGCTACGGGATCCAGGCCGTGATCTGCGTGCCGGAGACGGTGCCTCAAGCGAAGTTCGAGGCGATGCGCGCCGCGGGAGCGCGGGTGATCCGCGCGGGTCTCACTTCGGCGCACCGCCGCGCGGCCGCGCTGGAGGTGGAGCGCCGCCAGGGCTTCCGCCTGATCGAGCCCTTCGACGACGTCGAGGTGATCTCGGGGCAAGGCACGATCGCGCTCGAGGTGTTGGAAGAGCTGCCGGAGCTCACCGACTTCGTCGTCCCGGTCGGCGGCGGGGGACTCTTCACCGGCACCGGGGTCGCGTTCCGATCCCTCGCCCCGCGCGTCCGCATGCACGCGGTCGAGCCGGAGGGCTGTGATTCCTTTGCGCGCTCCGCGCGCGCTGGCCGGCGCGTCGAGATCGACCCCGCGCCGTCGCTCGCCGATGGTCTGCGCCCCGTGGCACCGGGGGCCTTGATCGTCGAGATCGGCTTGCCGCTGGCGTTCGGGCTCCACGCCGTGGACGACCAGGAGCTGCTCGACGCCATGCGCTTCCTGCAGCATCCGCTCCACGTCGTCGCCGAGCCGTCGGGTGCCGCACCGATGGCGGCGCTGCTCTCGGGGCGCCTCCCCGCGGACGAGCGGACCGTCGGCGTCCTGGTGATCAGCGGTGGCAACACCGATTGGTCGAAGCTCGCGCACCGGCTCTGGCCGCGGACGACCTTGCCGCTGAGCTGAGCTGAGCTGGGCGGCGAGGAGCGGAGCAGAGCCGCGCCGCGCCCGAGACGCGCTCAGAAGTACCAGAGGTAGATCGCCGTCACCGCGACCGCGATCGTGACCAGCGCTTGGGGCAGCCCGACGCGCAGATAGTCGACGAAGCGATAGTCGCCGGGGCCCATCACCATCAGGTTCACGGCGTGGGCCATCGGCGTCATGAAGGACGTCGAGGCGCCGAAGAGCACCGCGAGCACGTACGCGTTGGGGGGTGCGCCCAACGCGAGCGCCAGGTCGATCGCGACAGGTGTGAGCAGGATTCCCGTCGCGACGTTGGTGGTGATCTGCGTGAGCGCGACGGAGGTCGCGAAGAGGGCGGTGAGCAAGGCGAGATGGGCGCCGGCGCCCGAGAGTCCGCGCAGCGCCTCGGCGATGCCGCCCGAGAGACCGTGGCGCTCGAAGGCGACGCCGAGCGGTAGTAGGCCCGCCGTGAGCAGGATCACGCGCCAGTCGATCGCCTCGTAGACCTCGTCCGGATCGATGCAGCGAAAGCTGACCACCAGCAGCGCCATCAGCAGCGTCGCGAGCGGGAGAGCCACCAAGTTCGCGCCCGCGAGGCCGATGCCGAGGATCAAGATCCCCAGCGTGAGCCACGCCTTGGCCGCGAGGCGCGGCGCTTCGCTCGCGCCATCGACGAGCACCAGCATCTGGTCGCGGCGCAGGCGCTGGAGGTCCTTCTCGTGCGCTTGCAGCAGCAGCGCGTCGCCGGGGAGGAGCCGCACGTCGCGCAGCCCCGTGCCGTAGGCTTCTCCGTCGCGCCAGAGCGCGAGGACGTTCGCGCGATAGGCTTCCCCGAGAGGCGAGTCGGAGAGCCGCGAGCCGACGAGCGGAGACGTCGGAGGCACGATGGCCTCGACCACGGAGACATCGGCCGAGCGCAGCTCGATCTCTCCGACGCGCACATCCGGGATCACCGTCGCGCGGCACTCTTCCTGGAAGCGCACGAGCTGCTGCGGCTCCCCCTGCAAGATCAGCGTGTCGCCCGCGCGCACATAGTTGTAGGGCGTCGGCGCGAGCACCGCATCGCCCTCGCGGCGCACGATGCCGAGGCAGGTGATGCCGTAGCGCTCGCTCAGGTGCGCGACGGCGAGAGGCTTGCCGATGAACGCCGAGGAGGGCGAGATCAGCACCTCGGTGAGGAAGCGCCGGACCGCGTAGCGCTCGGTCAGGTTCTCCTCGCGCGGGCGCACCGGCAGGAGATGCCGGCCGCAGAGCAGCATCCAGGCGAGACCCACGCCCGAGATCAGGAGGCCCAGGACCGAGAACTCGAAGAGCGCGAAGGGATGCAGATCGCCGAGCGCGGCGGCGGTGCCCGCTCTCTCGGCGTCGAGGAGACGGGCGCGAATCGCGCCGTTGATGGCGACGTTCGTCGAGGTGCCGATCACGGAGCACATGCCGCCGTAGAGCGAGGCGTAGGCGAGCGGCATCAGCAGGCGGCTCGCCGGGACGAGAGAGCGGCGCGCCAGCGTGACGACGACGGGCATGAAGATCGCGACCACGGCGGTGTCGTTCAGCACGGCCGAGACCAGCGTCGCGAAGACGCCCGTCACGAGGAGCAAGCGCAGCTCGCTCCGCCCTCCGAGCCGGCCGAGACCTTGCGCGAAGGCATCGGCTAGCCCGGTGCGCGTGATCGCGCGGGCGACCACGAACATCGAGGCCAGCAAGATCACCGCGCCCGATCCGAAGCCGGCGAGCGCTTGCTCGCCGCTGATCGCTCCGCCGAAGGCTAGCGCGAGCACGAGCCCCATCGCGATCACGTCATAGCGGATCCGGCCGCTCACGAAGAGGGCGACGGAGCCGACGACGAGCGCGGCGACGTAGAGTGCGTGAGGGGTCCAGTCCATCGCGGAGGCGGGAGAGGGACGCGGCGTTGTCGCATGCCCCGCTCGCCCTCGCTATACTCGGCTCCCTCGCGAGGTCAGGATGACGGATCCGTTCGCCGATTTCCCCCGTTCGGTGGGGGGCTGGCTCGAGTCTGCCGAAGGCGCCTCTCCGGTGGTGCTCTCGACGCGCATTCGGCTCGCCCGAAACGTGCTCGGCTACAACTTCGTCTCGCGCTTGTCTCCCGTCCGCGCCGTGGAGCTGGTCGGCGTGCTGCGCGAGCGCGCCGCGGCGGCCGGAATCGCGCCCGAGCTGCGCTGGTTCGCGATGAGCGAGCTCGATGAGCTCCGCCGCCAAGCGCTCGTCGAGCGCCACCTGATCTCGAAGGAGCTCGCGCGCGCCGAGCTCGAGTCGGGGGTCCTGGTCGGAGATCGCGAGCGGATCTCGATCATGGTCAACGAAGAGGACCACCTGCGCCTGCAGGTGCTCCGCGGCGGCTTCGCCCTCGACGACGCTTGGGCGGAGATCGAGCGCATCGATCGCGCGCTGGAGCGCGTGGTTCCCTATGCGTACTCGGCGGAGCTGGGATATCTCACGGCTTGCCCGACGAACGTCGGCACGGGCCTGCGGCTCTCGGTGATGCTCCACCTGCCGGCGCTCGCGCTGGTCCCCGACGAGCTGAAGCGCGTCTTCCACGCGGCGGCGCGCACGAACCTCGCGGTGCGCGGCTTGCACGGCGAGGGCACCAGCGCCGCGGGGAACATGTACCAGGTGTCGAACCAGGTGACCTTGGGGCGCTCCGAGATGCAGATCTTGGAGGACCTGAGCCACGTCGTGCCGCAGATCGTGCGCTTCGAAGAGCGCGTGCGGCAGACCCTCTTCGCCGAGCGCCGCGACGCGCTGGATCGGAGAGTGGCGACGGCGAAGGAGCGCTTGCTCGGCTCGGAGGAGATCGCGACCGACCAGGCCCTCGGCCTGCTCAGCGATCTCCGGCTCGGGCTCGATCTCGGCCTCGTGCAGGGGATCCCGGAGCGCGAGCCCTCGCGGTTGATGGTCCTGCTACAGCCGGGTCATCTACAGCTTCGCGAGGGCCTCTCGCTCGGGCCGCGCGAACGTGATCGCGCTCGCGCGCGGATGCTGCGCCGCGAGCTCGCGAACTTGACCTAGATCCTTGGGGCGTGAAGGTCGTTGTTCTCGAGTCGAGTTCCGGACCCGCGGCGGAGCGGCTAGGCGCGCTCGCGAAAGCAAGTAGCCAGCGGCGAAGAGTGAGAGAAGGGCGAACGCAAGACCGCGCAGGCGCTACGCCCGGCCCTCCGGCGAAGCAAGCGCCGCGCCCGACGCGCCCCACGGACGTCGTGGCGTTCGTAGATCGACGCGCGTTCGACGCCAGCGAGAAACGCGGAACGTAGCGCGTCGTGCACGTCGCTTGCTGCGCCTCCGGGCGCGGCTTCGCTTCGTCGATAGACATCGCGCGACGTTTCGGAGCCCGCTGGAGGCGGGGGCTCCGAAACTCATGCTCATGGTGGCGATCGGACGTCGACGCGAAAACGACGTCGATGGACACGGGTTCCACGCCCGCGCGGCGGCAGGCCGAGCGCGTCAGCGCGAGGTTGCTCGGTGGCTTGAATGGGCGAGGTTCGCTCGCGGTCGGCCGGCGTGCTTCTTGTCCTGCGGCACTTCCTGGATATCGAGCAGACCGTGGCGGCACCAGCCGGTGGTGAGCAGCCACGTCGAAGCGGGCGCGACGCTGGCCATGACCGGTGTCGCGGGGATCGAGGCGATCGACGGCTGCTCCTTCCAGCCATCGAACACGGGCGCGCTCGAGCACAGATCGATCGAGCTGCTCGGCACGACGCCGTGCTTCTTGCCGTTCTGCAGCACGTAGCGCAGTGCGTTCCGAGCCTGCGTCGGCGTCGTGATCACCTCGTCGTGATAGCGGTCGGGGAACACCTTGCCGCGGCGGCCCCAGAGCTTGTTCAACGCGCGTGCGAGCGGGCTCAGCAGCGCGTTCATGCCGCGTGCGACGCACGCTCGATCGTCGGCTTCGACGAGGAGGTGCAAGTGGTTGCCTTGCACGGTGTAGTGGATGATCTGCATTCCGTGCCGATCGCTGCTTGCACTGAGGGCAGCGAGCACGAGCTTCAACGCGCCGCCGCGGCGCAGCGACGGCAGACCGTCGGCCAGGCGCACGGTGATCAGGAGCGGCTGGCCGCGCTTCTTCATCGAGCGCTGACGGTGTGGCATCCCGGCTTCGGCGTTCTTCGGCTTCCGTCCCGCGCCCTTGCGCTTGCCGCCATGCTGACGAAAGTCGAACTCGAGCTGTTGAACTTTGCGGCGCATGCGTCTTCCTCTGCCTCGTTCTGCGTCGCCTTCCCCGAGGTCGTTCCAGCATGAAGAACGCACATGAGGCGCAGTGGGTTTCATAGAAAGTTGGAATCTTGAATTCGCGACGTTGTTCGCCGCTCGATCTCAGCTGTGCAGATGAGCCGCGCTGTCGCCCTACCGCCGTGCGGGCGACGAACCGATGTCTCGCGACGCGGTTCTCGCGTCGACTTCCGATCTCTCCCGTAGCATGAGTTTCGGAGCCCCCGCCTCCCGCGGGCTCCGAAACGTCGCACGATGTCTTTCGACATAGCGGAGCCGCATCCGGAGGCGACGCAAGCGACGTGAACGCCGCGCTCGCTCTCGAGTCGCATCCGACGTCGAACGCGCTTCGACGCGCGGTAGCGTTCGACGTCCGTCACGCGCGGCGGGCGCGGCGCTTGCTTCGCCGGAGGGCTGGCGGAGCGGTCGTCGCGGTACACGCGTCCGAAGGGCCGCGCGCGTCTTGGGTTTGCGTACCGATCTCGGATCGACGACTCCGGCCCGCCCGACAGCATTAACTTGCGCGGGCGCGCCTCGGGGACGGGCGCTCGCGGTTCAGCGAGACCGCAGCAGCGCCGCTCCCGTCTCACGCCGCGGCCGCGTCCAAGCGAGCCAGAGCGCGAGGCCTAGCCATGGCGAAGCGCCGAGCAGCCCGCGCAGTGCGCCTTCGAAGGCCCGCGCGCACTGCGCCGAGAACGAGAGCGGCAGGAGCGCGCGCAGCGTCTCGTTCGGCGCGCGCAGGAGTTCGCCCCAGCTCGCAGTGCGCGACCACTGCCGTCGGCGGCTGCCGGGCAGCGCTTGCCACCCGCCCGCCGGCGCGATCCAGCTCGCGCGCCAGGAGCCATCGAAGACGAAGAGCGTGGTCCAACGCAGCGCCGCCGCCGCGAGCCGTCCCTCGGGGACGGAGTCGAGGAGCTCGGGCGAGATCTCGCCGGTGCCGTAAGCCGCTCTCTCGAAGTCGATGTGGTGCGCGGCGCGGCGCGCGCCGAGGCCGCGCCAGGGATGGATGCCCGGAGCGCCGCGCGAGCCGGGATAACGCAGAGCGACTCCGGAGAGCTGCTGGATCTCCGCGAACGCGAGCACGAGCTCGAAGCGCGCTTCGCCCGTGCGGAGATCCTCGTCGACGGCGTGGCGCCGCAGCTCGACGCCGGTCGGGAGGATCAGGTCCTCGCTGCCGAGCCGCAGGTTCGCGCGACCGCCGGGGAGGAACGCCGTCGGCACGTGGACCACGAGGTGGACCCGGCCGCTCAGGTCCGGCGCGATCTCGAAGGTCTCGCGCACGCGGAGGCAACCGCTGCACGCCAGCGCCGCGAGGAGCGCGACCGCGAGGAGCGCGCGGTGGGCGAGGCTCCGCGCGAGCGCGGAGGTTCCGCGGAGGAGAGCGAGCCGAGGAGGGCGCATGCCGCGGAGGCTATCGCGCGGCGGCGAGCGGCGAAAGCGCTCAGCGCAGCGCGTGCTGCTCTTCGAGCTGCAGGATGCGCAGGGCCGTCTCGGCGTCGTCGGCGACGATCTCGGGCTGGACGTCGAACTCGCGGTCCTTGCCCGCGACGCCGGTCTTCACCAAGGCGGTGCGTACCCCCGCGCGATCCGCGGCGAGGAGCTCGCAAGTGCGCTCGCCGATCAACCAGGAAGCCGCGAGCTCGAGGTCGTGCTCTTGCTGCGCGGCTTTGAAGACTCCGACGTTCGGCAGGCGGAAGACCGAGTCCTTGCCGTCGGAGCCCGGAGCCGAAGGATGCGTCGTGCACGCGAAGCTCCGCCGCACCTCGACGCCGTGGTACTCGAGCTCGATCGCGATGCGCTGCTGGATCTCCTCGAAGCGCTCCGGGGAGAGCTTGCCGAACGCGACCTCTTCCTCGTTGCCGATCAGGAAGAGGTGGTGGTGGCCGCGCGAGAAGTGGCGCAGCAGCGGGAGGAGCCGCGGACGGATGGCCACCTCATCGGGATGCTCCAGCCACCCGCGCGCGGGGGTGACGAGCAAGCCGCCGCGGCGGGCGAGGAAGACACCGCGGGCGCGCGGGCGTGCGAAGTTCATGTCGATCCATCCGAGGCGAGAGGATTGCGCGCGCTCCGCCCAACGAAGCGCGCTCCGGGGCATCGGTCGCGCGGATGGCTCGCTTGAGCCGGATCGCCGGACCGCGTTCCACGGCGTCGCGTCGCGGGCTCGGGACTCTCTCGCGTTCAGCTCGGATCGAGGCAGAGATAGCGGAGCAGAGGCACCAGCGCGAAGACATCGGTGATCGCGCCCTGCCGCACGAGCTCGCGCACCTCGGCGGGCTCGTAGAGCTCCACGCGGATCTGCTCGGGAGACTCGAGCTCCTGCTCCCCGAGCACGAGACCACGCGCGATGAAGGGCCAAGCCTCGTGCGGCGAGAGCCCCATCAGCGGGTGGAACATGGGCTGCGGTTCGAAGCTCGTCGCGGTGTAGCCCGTCTCCTCGCGCAGCTCGCGGCGCGCGGCTTCCAGCGGTGTTTCCCCGGCGTGGATGCGGCCCGCCGGCAGCTCCAGGTGATCGCGCTGCAGCGTGTAGCGCCATTGGCGGATCAGCGCGATGCGGCCGTCGTCCAGCACGGGCAGGACCACCGCGGAGGGCGGGATGCCGACGCAGTAGTAGGTCCCGGGGCGCCCGTCCGGATAGCTGATCTCGTCCACGCGCACCGTGAACCACGGCGTGTCGATGATCCCGCGTTGCGCGTGCACGCGGTAGGGCACGAACTCGCGTTGGTCCTCGCTCATCGACCGAGCGGCCACGTGCGACGGGGCGCCGCCGGGAGCCCGCGCTCCAGGCCCTCGCGCAAGGCCTGTTCTCGTTCGCCGACCTCGGGGAGCGGCGTCGCCGTCGCGCGCACGCTGCGCTGCAAGCGCGGGCGCACCGAGAGATCGAGCTCGCGCTGCCCGCGGCGAACCTTCACCGCGACACGCTCGACTGCACCGGATTTCTCGAACGCATCGCGGAGCTCTTGGGTGCCCTTCATCGGCTGGTCCGCGACGGCGAGCAGCAGGTCGCCCGAGCGCAACCCGTCGGCGTAGGCCTGCGAGCGCCGGTCGAGCTCGCGCACCGCGGGCTGCTCCGCGAGGTCGATCGCGAAGGGCGGACGGCGCACTTCCTTCACCGTGAGCTCGACGTCGATGCCGGCGTAGCGCGCGTACTCCGCGTAGGGCGGTGGCACGGTCCCCGCCACGTAGCGATCGAAGAAGTCGCTGGAATCGAGGCCCGTCACCGCATCGACGGCCCGGCGCAGATCCGTCTCGGCGTAGCCGACGCCTTCGCGCGCGTAGAAGGAGTTCAGGAAGCGCAGCACGTCGTCCAAGCTGCGCGTGTTGTCGGTCTCGTGGCGGATGCGCAGATCGAGCAGGAAGCCGAGGAGCTGCCCTTTCACGTAGTAGTTGATGCGCGGCTCGTCCGGACCCGCGGCGTCCCACACTTCCCACGAGGCGTCCTCCGCGCTGACTTCGAGCGCGCCGCTCGAGCTCTCCTGCTTCGAGATCTCGTCGGCGAAGGTGCGCCAGAGGTGCCGCGGCTCGCGGAGTCCACTGCGGACCAGGGTGAGGGTCGCGTAGTAGGAGGTGACTCCTTCGCAGAACCACAGCGCGCGCGTGCGATTGTCGCGCTGGTAGTCGAAGGGCCCGAGCACCGCGGGGCGCACGCGCTTCACGTTCCAGAGATGGAAGAACTCGTGCGCGGTGACATCGTCGCCGGCGCGCGGGTTCTGCACGAGCTGCGTTCCGGAGAGCGCGATGTTGGTCGAGTTCAGATGCTCGAGTCCGCCGCCGCCGGCGCCACCCCCGAGCGTGTACAGGAACCAGTAGTGCCGATAGGGGCGATCCTGCATGAGATCGAGCTGCGTGCGCACGATGCGCTGCACGCCGTCCAGCACCTGCTGGCGATCGAGCTCCTTCGGCACGTTGCCGCGGAAGACGACGTGGTGCGGCGCGCCGTGCGTCTCGAAGACGTGCCGCTCCAGCTCGCCGAAGAGCACGGGACAATCGGCGAAGGTGTCGTAGTCGGGCGCCTCGAAGACCGAGGGATCGCTCGTCGGATCGAGGCCCGAGGCCACGCTCCAAGGCGCCTCGATCTCGAAGCGCACGCGGCACGGCCAGCTCTTGCCTCGCGAGGCGTAGAGCCACGTGCCCGGACCCTCCAGCATGCCACCGCGCTCGTCCTGGTTCACCGCGAGGCGGTAGCGCAGCTCGATGCTCGCGTTCCCGGCGGTCTCCACTTCCCAAGCGCCTTCGTGGAGTCGGCTCCAACGCAGCTCGGCGCCATCCGGGGCGAAGGCGCCATCGATCTCGATGCGGTCGCGGTAGGGCTGGAAGCGATAGGAACCCGGGCGCCAGCGCGGGAGCTCCACCGTGAGGCGCGCGGCACCCTGCGTCGGGAAGGCCGCGCGCACGGGGAGTTCGTCCTGATCGGGAGCGAGGCGGATCGCGTACTCGACCGCGGGCTCGTCCGTCTCGCGCGCCGGAGCGGTCGCTCTCGCGGGAGTCGCGAGGAGGAGGGCGGGTGCCGTTCCGGCGAGCGAGGCCGGCGCTGCCATCGCGAGACCGAAGGTCGCGAGGCCGAGTGCCAACAGACCGCTCGAAGTCCGAACGCGTGAAGCCCGACCGAGTGAAGCCAGATGGTGCATCACAGATCCCTCGAACGACGCGGGCCGCCTCCAGGGCGGCCCGCTCACCTCGACGACGCGCCGCGTCAGCGGCCGGTCTCCTCGCGCAGCGTGTCCTTCAGGAAGCGCATGTCCTTCAGGAACTGCCCGAGGCGCTCGGCGACCTCCTTGTCGACGCGCGTGAAGCGCACGACGAAGCTCGCGGCCTGCTTGCCGGTGACCTTCGCCTCGCGCACCGCGGAGTCGATCTCGAAGTACTCCTTCGAGAACATCGGGATGCGGAACTTGATGCGCATGTCCGTGCCCGGGGCGAGCAGCTCGAGGACGTCGCCGTCCTTCAGCTTCGTCTTGCCGAAGTCCCAAGCCACCTCGGCGGTGCTCTCGTCGAAGTTCACGAGGCGCCCGAGGGCGACGTGGTTCGGGAGCACGGCGTTGCGCTTCCCCTCGGCGAACCAGAAGAGCAGCGGCGACTGCTGGCTCTCGACCGGATCGCGCTCTTCGCCGAGGTTCTTCAGGATGTGCGCGACCGCCGCTTCGTCGTCTTCGAAGACCTTGATGATCTTGTCGAGGCCGACCTTCTGAAGCACGTCCTTGCAGAACGCGGAGGGCTGGGAGATCACGAGATCGCCCTTCGCCGCGGTGGCCGCCTTCTTGGCCTTGATGATCGCGCCGAGGGCGGTCGAGTTGATGAAGCGAACGAAGCGCAGGTTCACGACGATCCAGCTCCGCCCTTCGGCGAGGAGGCCTTCGACCTCCTCGTTGAAGCGGGGAAAGAAGATCGCGTCGAACTCGCCTTTCAACTGGAGGATCGCGTAGTCCTCCGTGATCACTTTTTCGATGCGCATGCTCGCTCCAGAGAATGCAGGGCCGGGCGGCCAGCGTGTGGGTCAGCAGCAGGTGGGACGACCTGGACTACCACGACCGGGTTGACCATCGTCGCGGCGACGACCGACTTCGCTGGGCGGCACCGACGACACGCACGCGCTTCTCCGCACGCGGCGCAAGGCACGCGGACGGACAAGTCGGGCGGGACGGGCGGCGCGAGGCGGGCGCGGTCGGCCGGGACTCGAAGACGATAGCGTGCGCCGTGCGGCGATCAAGCTCCGGGCCGGACCGAGCACGGCTCCGCGCGTTCCGAGGTCGCGGATCGGATCCTCGCGCGGCTCCGTCGAGCTCGGCCGGGCGGCTTCGAGGAGACGTGGCCGAGCTGGGTAGCGAGCGTGCGATGCGCCGTGGATCGTCGATGGAACCTAGCGATTGCGCCGGCCTCGGCGGGGCACTCCCCGGCGCGTCTCCCGTTGCGATTCCGGCCTACGTCCTTGCCGACGAGCGGCGCCGTCGTCGCAACACCACGGTGCGGAGGTCGATCGATCCGGCACCGCGGATCGCCGCGCCGCACATTCGTCCGCCCCGCTCGAAGTCCGCGGAGGATCCCGGCTAGAATCCCGCCGCCTCGCCGCAGGTGCGAGGCGCTCCGGCCGTGCCTCCGATGGCCGCGGCGGGAGGCTCCGGCGCCTGCGCGGCCTCGCCGCGCTGCGCCGCGGAAGCGCTTGTGGGTCGAGCCAAGGCGGAAGTGCGATGGGATTGTTCTTCGGGCGCGGCAAGAAGAGCCAGCGCGAGGAGGAGCCGGTAGAGGAGGTCGCCGACGCGGCGACCGAGTCGAACGCCGGCCTCGACGACTCGACCCTGCTCCTAGGCACCGAGGACACGCGCGAGTCCCATCGCCTGACCTTGCTGCTCGAGTCCATCGCCGAGGTCACCTCGACCATCGATCACGACCGCCTGCTCGTGAACATCGTCGACAAGTCGATCCAGACGACGCAGGCCGAGCGCGGGCTGCTGCTGCTGAAGGGCGAGAACGGCGAGCTCGAGGTGCGCGTCGCGCGCACGAGCGAGAAGAAGGACCTGCCCGCCGATTCGCGCTACTCGACCCACGTCGTGAATCAGGTCTCGAGCACGCGCCGCCCGGTGCGCACGATGGTGCGCTCGGACGCCGAAGCGCTGGACCTCTCGCGCTCGGTCTACGACCTGAAGCTCCGCGCCGTGATGTGCACGGCGCTCACCGTCGGCGACGACCTGCTCGGCGTGCTGCTCGTCGATTCGCGCGCGGCGACGCGCGAGTTCTCGCGCAGCGACCTCGCGTTCTTCGACGCGCTGTCGCGGCAGATCGCGATCGCGATCACCAACGCGCGGCTCGTGCTCGATTCGCTGGAGAAGACGCGCCTCGAGCAGTCGCTGCGCATCGCCGGTCAGATCCAGCGCGGGCTCCTGCCCACGAAGGCGCCGGCGATCCGAGGCTACGACCTCCACGGTTGGTGCGAGCCGGCCGAAGAGGCGAGCGGAGACACCTACGACTTCATCGCTCTCGAGGACGGCCGCTGGGCG
This sequence comes from Planctomycetota bacterium, assembly GCA_016793245.1. Taxonomy (GTDB): domain Bacteria; phylum Planctomycetota; class UBA1135; order UBA1135; family JADKAF01; genus JADKAF01. The sequence goes on along the minus strand of JAEUHW010000351.1, from coordinate 69,562 downwards.
CTCGTGATCGGGGACGTCTCCGGGCACGGCATCGGGCCGGCGCTGCTCACCTCGACCGCGCGCGCGAGCCTGCGCTCCTACCTCCGCGTCTGCCAGGATCTCTCGAGCGTGATCACCTGGTTGAACCAGGACCTCTGCGCGGCCTCGAGCGACGAGCACTTCATGACCATGTTCGCGGCGATCTTCGACCCGCCGAGCGGGCGTATCGATTTCGTGAACGCCGGCCATCCAGCCCCGCTCCTCATGCGCGCCGACGGGCGCGTGGAGGAGCTCGCCGCGACGGGCTTCATGCTCGGCGTCATCGACAGCGCGACCTACGAGACCGGTGTGCCGGTGATGTTGGAGCCCGGCGACCTGCTCTTCTGTCTGACCGACGGGATCCCGGAGTCGCACGTGAGCTCGGAGGAGCTCTTCGGGATGGAGCGCGTGAAGAACGTGCTGCGACAGTGCGCGGGCAAGTCCGCGAAGGTCGCGCTCGAAGCCGTCGTGCAAGCCGTGCGCAGCACGGCCGAGAAGGTCGACGACGATCTCACTGCCGTGGCCTTGCATCGCGCCCGTTCTGGCGGCTAGCGCCAGATCTCGTCTGGGCCGTATCTCGTCTGGGCTTTCGGAACTCCAGCTTCGCGGAGCGCGATCGATGGGTCTTCTCACGGGTGGCCGCGTCTTCTTCCAAGGCCACTTCCGCGAGCTCGATGTCGTCTGGGACAACCAGGGCGTCATCCAAGAGCTCGCTCCTCACGGCCTCTACACGCCGAGCGCCGACGAGGAGCACTACGATGCGCGGGGACGCGAGATCATCCCCGGCCTCGTCGATGCGCAGGTGGCGTTCCACGAGCCCGTCGGTCGCAGCGAGGCCGCGCGGCGCGAAGGCTGGACGAGCGGGTCGTCCGGCGCGCTACACGGGGCGGTCACGAGCGTGCTCGAGATCAGCGCGAGCCCGCCGTACAGCGTCGATGCTTCGAGCTACTCCGCGCGCATCGCGCGCGCGAGCGGACGTTCGCACGTCGACTTCGGGCTGTATCCGAGCTTGGTCGAGCGCTCGGCCTCGCATCTGCGCGAGATGGCGCCGCTCGCGCCGGGCTTCCACCTCGTCATGTATGGGGCGAATCTCGGCGAGCGGAGCTGGGATCACGGCCTGATGCGCGAGCTCTTCCAAGCCGCGGGCGCGGCGGGTCGGCAAGTCGTCGTACAGGCCGAGGATCCGGCGATCCTCGCCTCGGACGGGCGCGCGCATCCCGCCGAGGCCAGCGCGCATCATCTGCGGCGCTCGGCGGCCGCGGAGACCGTGGCGATCGCCGCCGCGATCGAGATGGCGGCCGAGGCGGAGTGCGAAGTGCACTTCTTCCAGGTGTCGACCGCGCGCGGCGTCGACCTCATCGACGAAGCGAAGCGACACGGCTTGCCGGTCTCCGGATCGACGTGTGCGCAGTACCTGCTGTTCACTCATGACGACGTCGCTGCGCGCGGCAACGAGCTCGTGGTCTGGCCTTCGATCAAGGGGCCGCGCGATCGGCGGCGGCTGCTGGAAGGCGTCGACTCCGGCGCGATCGAGATCGTGACCAGCGGTCATCAGCCCTGCTCGGCGGCGCAGAAGCGCGTGCCGTACGCGGAGGCGCTGGAAGGAGTCCCGGGCGTCGATCTCTTCTATCCGCTCCTGCACTACATCTCGCGCCGGGAAGGCATCTTGCTGCCGAAGCTGCTCGAAGCGGCGACGCATCACGTGGCGGAGACCTTCTGCCTCATGCAGAAGGGCGAGATCGAGATCGGCAATGACGCCGATCTCGTCGTGCTCGCGCCGCCCGGAGAAGAGCGCGTGATCGATGCGGCGGAGCTGCCTTCGGCGTCCGACTTCTCACCGTGGGCGGGGTTGCGCCTGCGCACCGGCATCGAGTGCATCTTCCTCCGCGGAGAGCGCGTGATGGAGAAGGGGAAGAAGCTCGGTCGGCCGCGCGGCAAGCCGATCGCCTTCGAGGTACCGCGCTACTGGGCTTGAGCGCCCAGAACCTCGTGCGCTTCCCTCCCGACTTCGTCGATCGCGTGCTCGCGCTGCCCTGGGGCGCGCTCCCGCGGCGCGGAGCCGGCGGCACGGGCGAGCGCGCGGGGCGCCACGGCGCCGGACTCGAGTTCGAAGAGCATCGCGCCTATCGGCCCGGCGATGACTTGGCGCGCGTCGACTGGCAGGTCTTCGCGCGCACGAAGAAGCCGTTCCTCAAGGTGCAGCGCATCCAGGAAGCGCAGCGCGAGCTCGTGCTGGTCGACCTCAGCGCCTCCATGGATTTCGGCGCGGAGCCGAAGGTGGACCGCGCGCTGCGGATCGCCGCGGCTCTCGCCCTCGCGCTCGCCGCGCGCGGCGCGAGCGCCGAGATCATCCCTCTCGGCGCGGAGGAGGCGCTCGGGCCCGTGCGCTTGGAACGGCTCGCGGGAGCGCGCGAGTTGCTCGCGACGCTCGAACGCTGGAGAGCGACGGCCGACGAGGACGAGCTGCATCGCGCACGACTGCGTCTGCTGGAGCGGCGTTCGCTCGCGCGCGCGCCGCGCGCTTGGATCCTCTCGGATCTCTATGCCCTCGCCGGTTGGGCGCAGTTCTCGGAGCAGCTCAGCGCGCGCGCATTGCATCCGCGCCTGCTGCGCATCCTCGATCCGGAGGAGCGCTCGCCTTCGCTCACGGAGCCCGTCGAGTGGATCGACGCCGAGACCGGAGAGCGCTGGATCGCGAGCGATCCCGAGGTGGCGCTCGCCGGCTATGCGCAGCGCTTCGCCGCGCACGCGGAGCGCTTGCGCCAACTCGCCGAGCGCCATCGCCTGCCGCTGCGCGAGCTCTCCGAGCCGGCGCAGGATCTCGCGGAGCTCGTGCGCTTCGAGCGCTCGCGGAGCGCGCGGTGAGCTTCGCCGAGCCGCACTTCCTCTGGCTGCTGCTGGGTCTCGCGCCGCTGGCGTGGTGGCTCGCGACGGGGGAGCGCCCGCGCTCTCGCCGCGCGCCGGCGCTCGATTTCTGGCCGCGCGAGCTCCCCGCTCGACCGACGCAGCAGCGGCGGCGCTTGCCCTTGCACGCGTGGCTCGCCTTGCTCGCCGTGAGCGCGGCGATCGCGGCTCTCGCCGCGCCGGCGCTCGTCCGCGAGCAACCGCTCCCGCTGCGCATCTGGCTCGATCGCAGCGCCAGCATGAGCGCGCGATCCGCGGGCGGCGCGACGCGACTCGCGGAGGCGAAGGAGCGCCTCGCTCGAGAGCTCGACGCGGAGCCGCGAGAGACCTCTTGCGAGCTCTGGCTCTGGCCCGCAGCGGAGCTCGGTGCACGAGGCACCGCGACCGAGCTCGTGCGCGCGCTCGAGCGCATCGAGGAGACGCGTCTCGCCGGTGCGGAGGAAGGTCCGACGCTCGGCGAGCTCGGCGCGGAGCGTCTCTGGTGGGTGGGGGATCGCGAGCCGGAGGAACTCCCGCGCGCGGCGGCGTTCTTCGCGGTCGGAGCGCCGCTGCAGCGCAATGCGGGCTGGGTCTCGGCGAGCTTCTCCGCAGAGCGCGAGCTCTGGCTCGTCGCGGCCGGCGCCGGAGTCGAGCGCCGCGAGCTCGAGGTGCGCGTCGAGCCCGGCGATCGAACACTCTCCGCATTCGCGCTGGAGCCCGGCGAGCGTCGCGCATTGCGCCTCGAGGTGGATCCCGCATGGCGTGCGCTGCGCCTCGTCTCCGCGAGCGGCGCCGATGAGATCGCGCTGGACGACGTGGTCGCTCTCCAGCTCGATCTGCGACCGATCTCCGCGGTAGCGCGCGCACTCCCGCCGGCGCTGCAGCGCGCGTTCGAGGCCGACGAGCGGCTGGACTTCGGAGCCGGAACGTCGATCGAGCTCTTGATCGACGGGGCCGCTCGTCCGGCATCGGAGGACCCGAGCTGCGCGCTGCGCTTCGGCGCGGGGCGCGGGGAAGCGCGCGTCGAGAGCCTGCGCTGGGAGGATGCCGAGAGCGACGCTCTCTGGCAGCGCCTCGCACCTGCTCCGTGGCCGCTGCGCGAGCTCGATCGCGGAACCCCGCTCGCGCGTGCTACGCCGAGCGGGCGCCTGGCGATCGCGCTCGAGGAAGGCGAGCTGCACTGTGCGCTCGACGCGCTCGAGCTCGCGCAGAGCGCCTCCGCGCGCGCCGAGCTGCCCCTGCTCTGCGCGCTGCTGGTGGATGCCGTGCGTCCGCGTCTGCGCGCGCCCGAGGTGGAACGGACGCGCGGTGCTCCGCTCGATCTCGGCGAGACCAGCGCTGCGCTGCGCGGCAGCTCGCGCTCCGAAACGAGCGACGGCCGCTTCGAGCGCGAGCAGCGTCCTCTCGGACGTTGGCTCGTGCTCGCAGCGGCCGTGGCCTGGCTCGCGGCGTGCTTCGTGCGCGCTCGGAGCGCTCGTTCGATCAGTGCTTATCGCCGGCGGCGGGCGGCAGGATGACCGTGTCGATGACGTGGATCACGCCGTTCTTGGCCTGGATGTCGAGCTTCACCAGCTTCGCGTCGTTCACGCAGGCTTGCTCGTTCTTCACCGCGATGGTGATCGCGGAGCCCTGCAGGGTCTGCGCCTTGCCAGCGGCGAGCGCGGCGTCGGAGTAGATGCGGCCCGAGACGACGTGGTACTTCAGGATGGCCTGGAGCTGCGCCTTGTTCTCGGGCTTCAGCAGGTTCTCGACGGTGCCCTTCGGGAGCTTGGCGAACGCTTCGTCGGTCGGAGCGAACACCGTGAACGGCCCCGGGCCCTTCAGCGCGTCGACGAGGTCTGCGGCCTTCAGCGCGGCGGCGAGCGTCTGGAACGAGCCCGCGCCCACGGCGACTTCGACGAGGTCCTTCGAGGAGGGCAGGATCACCGTGTCGATGACGTGGATGATGCCGTTGCTGCACGCGATGTCGGCCTTCACCACGTTCGCGCCATCGATCATCACCTTGCCGTCCTTCGTGGTGATCGTGCAGCGCTGACCCTCGAGGGTCGCGGCGCAGCTCGTCTTCATCGCCGCGGCGGCATCGACCTTACCGGCGAGCACGTGGTACTTCAGGATGGCCTGGAGCTGCGCCTTGTTCTCGGGCTTCAGCAGGTTCTCGACGGTGCCCTTCGGCAGCTTGGCGAAGGCCGCTTCGGTCGGAGCGAAGACCGTGAACGGGCCCTTGGCCTGCAGCGCGCCGACGAGGTCGGCCGCCTTCAGCGCTGCGACGAGCGTCGGGAACGAGCCCGCGTCGATCGCCGTCGCCACGATGTCCTTCTCCGCGTTCTGCGCGGTCGAAGGGAGCTTCGTGAGAACGGCCTTCGAGGCGGCCGCCGGGCACTGGTCCTGGGGCAAGAGCGAGCAGAGTGCGAGCAGGGAGATGGTCAGCATCGGAGTCGTGTTCCTCTCGTTCGGCGCAGAGTCGATGGAGCGCCTGGGTTGCGATCGGATGCGCGCGAGATCGAGAAACGCGGCGCATCACGCAGACGAGGCGAAGTTCGTCGCTCGTGAGCAAGAGGATGCAGACGCACAGATTTCGCGGCGGTCTGCTTCGCGCAGGCGGCGCATCGCGCGGAGTGGATCTTCGCGTGGGAGCGAAGAACGTCGGCGTTCAGATCGCGAGGAAGGCGAGCTCGGCGATCGCGCGTTCGCAGCGCGCGCGGAGCGCCGGATCGGCGTCCTGATGCGCGTCGTTCCAGCGCATCGCTCCTTCCCAGAGGCCGAGTTGCAGATCGGGATCCGCTCCGTCGACCGCGGCTCGCGAGGCGCTCTCGCAGAGCTGCTCCGCGTCGATCGGCGGGCGCTGCAAGCGCCGGACGAGCTCGGTGGGGAGGGGTTCGCCGAGCTGTGCCGCGGCCAGCCAAGCGAGCGGCATGTCGCGGGCGATCTCGGCTTCGCTCAACGCCGCTTTCAACGCCAGCAAAGCGCGCGCGCGATCTCCGGCCCGGCGCAACACGCTGAATGCGACCCAGTGCGATACGGCGCGCTCGCGCTGTTCTTCGCTCGGCAGCGCCGCGAGTCGGAGTTCCAGCTCTTCGCCGAGGCGCTGCGTCGCGCGCGGGTCGCGGCGCTGCGCGGCGAGGCCGAGCAGGCGGCGCAGCGCGGAGACCTCGGAGAGCGGGTGTGTCTCGGCTCGCGCGATCGCGCGAGCTTCATCGTAGGTGCGCGTGGCCAGCGCCAGCTCTCCCCGTTTCCAGGCTCTGTCGCCTAGGCGCAGCGCCACGGCGTGAGCGCGCGCCGCTTCTCCGGCGGCGGCCCAGCGCTCGCGAGCATCGCGGAGCAAGCTGTCGACGCGGGTCTCTTCTCGGCGGAGGGCGAGAATCTCCGCCGCGCGCTCGCTGCGGCGAGCTTCTTCTCGCAATCCGCACGAGCCGGCATCGGCGAGGGCCAGCGAGAGCGAGGCTTCGCAGCGATCGAACTCCCCGCTCTCGGTCGCGGCGCGAGCATCGTCCAGCGCTTCCTCGGCGTCGAGCACGTTCCGCGCTCGCTGGAGCGCCGCGTCCAGGGCCGTGCCCTCGACGGGCCGTTCGTCGCGCGCGCCTTCGAGGGCCTCGCGCAGCTCCGCTCCGAGACGCACCGGCGCGGCCGAGCCGAGCACCGTCGCCAGGGCGAGCAGCCAGCGCGCGCGACGCGCGTCGGGATGGTTCTCCCCGCGTTCGGCCAGAGCGAGGCGCAACAGCTCCGCGGCCTCGTCGCGCGCATCCGCGCCTTCGAGGATTCTCGCGGCCACCAGCGCTTCCGCGGAGCTGCAGCGATCGAGGAGGTGTTGGCTCATCCTGGCTTCGAGCCCGGCAAGGGTTCCTAGGTGATCGACCGAGTGCAGATCGCGGAGGCAGGTCGGTCAGGATTTCGCGGCTCGGATTTCGTACCCTGGGTTCCTTCGCGGTCGGTGTGCCGCGCTGCGACTCCGGGGTGGGGTTCCTGTACACCGGGATCCCGCGTCGGCGACGAAGGCTCCGCGTTTTTTTTGCTCCCCTCCGATCGGCGCGCGCCCGAGGCCGCCAAACGGTCGGGCTTGCGCTTGAGGACAGGATGAGCTCGAGGCGTCTGGCCAACCAGCCGCTCCTCCTGCCGCTCCTCTGTGCGGCGGGGGCTGCCGTCTTCGTCGTCTTGCACTATGGCGACGACGGAGGATTCGCGCGCCTCCTCGCCCCGAGCGCGCTCGGACTGCTGGGGATCGCCGGGGCGCTCGGGTTGCGCTGGGGCTCTGCCACGCTCAAGTTCCGCTGGTTGCTCGCGCGCTGGGGGAGCCCCTTCGGTTGGCGCTCGAGCTTCGAGCTCCAGCTCACCGGGATCTGTGGCGCCGCGGTGACGCCCGCGGCTTCGGGCGCTTCGCCGGCCTATCTCTGGTATCTCTGGCGCAGCGGCGTGCCCGGACCTCGCGCGATGGCGGTCGCCGCGTACACCACCGCTCTGGATGCGCTCCTCTTCGCGGTGACCGTTCCGGCCGTGCTGCCGGTGTACGTGCGCATCGTCGGGGGGGAGCTGCCCTTGGGGCTCCTGCTCACGGCGCTCGGTCTGAGCGCCGGGGCGCTCGTGTTCGGATCGCTGCTCGTCGGGGCTCCCCGCCTCGCCGTGCGCTGGATCGGTGTGCTGCTCGCGCCGACGCCGCGCCTGCGGCGCCGCGCGCTCCCGCCCCTCCTGCGAGCGGCTGCGGCGATCGGCGAGCTGCGCCGAGCTCCGCCGAGCTTTCATGTGGGGATGCTCTTCCTCACGGCGATCGAGTGGCTCGGCATCTACGCCGTGCTGCCGACGGCGGCGTGGACGCTCGGGCTCGAGGTCTCCTGGGCGGCGTTGCTGGTCGTCCAGCACGTCGTGCAAGTCGTCGCGTTCGTCTTTCCGACTCCCGGAGGGAGCGGACTGTTCGAAGCGGGACTGCCGATGGCCGCGGGGGGCGCGTGGCCCGCGGAGGCCGCGGCATCACTGATCCTCCTCTGGCGCTTCTGGTCCTACGGGATCTACCTCGTGATCGCGGCTTGGTTCGGCTCGGCGTTTCTCGCGCGCGCGTTGCGAGAGCGCGAGGGAGCCGCGCGGGAGACCGAAAAAAAATGAGCCCTGCTGCAACGGTCGAGCGCTGCGCGCGCACCTCGTACACGGCAGCTCGATGCGCCGTTGCGGGAAGGGACTCGCAGCGACGTGAGCTCCGCGCGACGCTTCACCCGACCACATCAACTCGACGGAACCTTCTCGCCGCGACCTGGGTTGTCGCTGCGGGCCCGTCGAACAGCGGGCAGGAATGTGGAAGGGCGGGCGTCGCTTTCCATTGGTGGAAGATGGAGCGGCGATGAGCTCCACTTCCGCAGCGCCGCGCGGTCGCATCGCGCCTTCGCCGACGGGTGCGCTGCACCTCGGCAATCTGCGCACCTTCGCGCTCGCTTGGCTCTCGCTCCGATCCCGCGGTGGCACCGTGGTGCTGCGCATCGAGGACCTCGATGGACCGCGCGTGAAGCCGCGAGCCGCGGCGCAGTTGATCTCGGATCTGCGCTGGCTCGGCTTCGATTGGGAGGAAGGTCCCGACGTCGGTGGCGCACGCGGACCGTACGTGCAGACCGAGCGGCGAGCGCTCTACGCCGCAGCCCTCGATCACTTGCGCGCGCTGGGAACGGTGTATCCGTGCGTGTGCTCGAGGCGCGAGATCGAAGCGGCGCTCTCCGCGCCGAACGGCCCCGCCGATGAAGGTGCGCGCTACCCGGGGACCTGCGCGGGACGCTACGCCGACGAAGCCGTCGCGCGCGCGGCGGCGGGCGGCCGCGAGATCGCGTGGCGCTTTCGAGCGCCGCACGAAGAGCTGCAGTGGCAAGACTTGGTGCGCGGTCTCTCGGCTCACGACGTGCAGGCGGGCGTCGGAGACTTCGTCGTCTGGCGCGGAGACTGCGCCTATCAGCTCGCGGTCGTGGTCGATGACGCCGCGATGGCGATCGACGAAGTGCTGCGCGGCGACGATCTGTTCACGTCGACCGCGCGTCAGCTCTTGCTCTACCGCGCGCTCGGTCTACGCGCGCCGCGCTTTGCGCACGTGCCCCTCGTCGTCGGCAGCGACGGACGGCGATTGGCGAAGCGCCACGGCGATACACGGATCGCGCGCTACCGCGAAGCCGGCATCGCGCCGGAGCGACTGATCGGATGGGTCGCCGAGACTTGCGGCTTCGCTCCGACCGGCGCGGAGCTTTCACTCCGAGATCTGCTGCCGCGCTTCGCGCTGGAGGCGGTTCCGCGCGAGCGCGTCGTGCTCGACGAACGCGAGCACGAGAGCTGGTTCAGATGATGCGGCTCTCGAGCTCGCTCGCGTTGATCGGCGCACGCGCGCTGAGGAAGCGCTTCAAGCGCGAGACCTGCAGCGCGTAGTGCGAGGCCGATTGCGTGCCGATGAGCTGGACGCCCAGGAACGCGCCGGTGCCGGGGCCGAGCGAGCGATGATGGCGGATCTCGCCGCTCAGGCGGATCGGCCCGAGCACGCCGGGCAGCCGGACGCGGAGGAGGATCTCCTCGCCTTCGCGCCAAGCGCGCGTCGACTCCTCGACCTTGATGCCCGCGCCGGCTTCGCTGAGATCGACGACCACGCCAGCCAGCCCCTCGTCATCGTCGGGGCGATACACCTGACAGGGCACGGGGTCCTGGAAGGTGAGCCGAACACGGCGAGCCCGTCGACGTTCCTTCTTCTGCATGACTGGTATCGAGCGCAGCGACCGGAGAGCCAGGCGCTCCTCCGCGGGAACGCTCTGGTCGGGTGCTATCGACGGTCCGGCGGGGCCGAGATGAGCCGAAGTCGCGAGGACGACGTTCCTTTCCTTCGGACGGAGTGGCCGCGGGGACTCGCGTGAACGCGCCGGCGCAATCTGCAGGCCGAGCGCTTCTGCGCTCGGCGGCGGAGGTGGGCCTACCCGGTGAGATCGGGTCGCACGGGACGGAAGGTGCCGGCGCTCACCCCGTCGCGAGCGAGCCAGTGGCGCACGAGCGCGTGGCGGCCGACCTGTTGCAGCAGATTCAACCGCTGTGCCCAGGCGTAGCGCAGGACGCGGTCCCAGTCCTGCGGACGAACGCCCGCGCGACGAGCCGCGGGATGATCGGCGAAGGACTCCGCGTCCAGCACCCAGCGCTCGATGTCGCCGGCTTGTCCAAGCAGCGTCTGCAAGCGGTGCGCGTGACCGTGGTTCAGCGTGTAGGTCTCGGCGGAGAAGCAGGGCTTCAGCGCCTTCCACGTGTAGCGCAGCGCGCGCACTTCCACGCGCGCCGCGGCGATCGCGCTCTGGTCGAAGCTCTCGACGAGCGGGCGCAAGGCGCTCCACGCGCGCTGGCCCGCCTCGCGCACGCGTTCGGCCGCCGAGGCCGTCGAAGGCGGCTCGGCGTCGATGGCGCTCAGCTCTCGCAGCACCTTCTTCGCTCGCGTCGCGGCGCGCATCGAGAGCGCGCGCAGCGCCGCCTCCGTGGCGTCGATGACGGGGTCTCGGCGTTCTTCGTAGAGCCAGTCGGAGTAGATCTCGGCCGCCTCCGCGGCGGTCGACTCGCCGAGTCCGCGATGGACCGCGTGGAAGTAATCCGTCGCGAGATCGTGCGCTCGCAGGGCCGTCGTCGCGAGCACGACCTCTTCGGCCAAGGCGCGCAGCGCTTCGAGCTCGGGGCGGCACGGGGACGCTTCGATCTCGGGCGTGAACGCGAGCGCGGCGAGCTCTATGCGGCGCGCGTGAGCGCGCAGCTTCAGCACGGCGTGGGGATCGAAGTCCTCGAGAGCCGCGCGCTTGCAGCGCTCGAGCCCTTGGAGATGCTCCAGGAGGCGACGATGAGCGAGGGCGCTCCAGGCGCTGCGGAGCGGAGCCACGGCGTCGGAGACGCCCATGGAGTCGGAGCTCGAGGTGATGGGAGATCGGGGCATGAAGAGCGCCGCGCTGCGGCGCGAGGTCGTGGTCCTTGTCGGCGAGCAGAATCTACGTGCGGTTGCGCGGCCGGTCCAATTCCACGCTGCGGCTCGCGCGCCAGAGCTCCTCGGCTCGGCGGCGCGCTCGCGCGAGCAGGCTCTCCGGCTCGGGGGCGGCATCGGCGGAGCAGGTCCCGAACGACAAGTCGGTGAAGAGCTCGAGGACGCCGCGCACGTCGCTCGCGGCGTAGATCGCGAAGGCGCCTCGCGCGCACGCTTCGACGACCTCCTCGCGCAGCATGAGCTCGGCCACGTTCGCGGCGGGGATCACGACGCCGCGCACGTGGTTCGCGCTCGTCGGCTCCAGCGCTCCGAGCTCGACGCAGACATCGAAGAAGCCCTCGATCTTCTCGTTCACGGCTCCGATGGCCTGGATGCGCCCGTGCTGGTCCACGGCGCCCGTGAGCGCGAGATCCTGGCGCAGCGGCACCTCCGAGAGCGCGCTGATCAAGCAGCAGATCTCCGCCGCCGAAGCCGAATCCCCGTCGATCCCGCCATAGGTCTGCTCGAAGGCGAGCGACGCCGTGAAGGCCAGCGGGTGATGTACGCGCAGCAGGTTCTGGAGCAATCCCTGGAGGATGTGGAAGCCCTTCGTATGGATGGAGCCGCCGAGCTCCGAGAGCCCTTCGATGTCGATCGCGCCGCGCTCGCCGGGACCGACGCTGGCGGTGATCCGCGCGGGGATGCCGTAGAGCAGGGAGCCGGCGCTCAGCGTCGCGAGCCCGTTGATCTGTCCTTCGCGCCGGCCGCGCACCTCGATGGTGAGCAAGCCGTCCTTCACCATGCGCCGAAAGCGGCGGGCCGGTAGATCGGCTCGTCGACGCGCCTGTCGCAGCGCGGTGCGCACATGCTCGCGTTCGCAGCGTTCGGCGCCGGCGCGCCGCGCCCAGAAGTCCGTCTCGCGCATGAGATCCGCGATGCGCCCGAGGCGAGTGGAGAGGCCTTCGCACGCGGCCAGGCTCGAGCCGTGTTCGATGAGGCGCGCGACGGCGCACCAGGTGAAGGGGCGGAGCTGCGCATCCTGCGCGAAGCGCGCGATCACGCCGGCGTATTGGCGAGCGCCGCGCGCGTCGCGCGGGATATGCCCTTCGAAGTCGACGAGCACCTTGAACAGCGAGGGGAAGTAGGCGTCCTCGGCGTCGAGGACCTGATAGAGCTCCGGATCGCCGATCAGGATCACCTTCGTGCGGATCGGGATCGGCTCGGGCTTCACCAGCGGTCCGGGATGGCCCTCGCGCGGCAGGATCTCGACCTTGCCGCTCCGCAGCGCGCGGACGAGCGCGCGCCACGACTCCGGCTCCGCCAGGAGCTCGCGCGCTTCCAGGATGAGGAAGCCGCCATCGGCGCGCAGCAGCGCGCCGCCGCGGATCGAGCGGTGATCGCTGTAGTTGCCGCCGCCGGCGAGCGCTTCGCTCTCGATGCTGCCGAGCAGATTCGCCACGCTGGGGATGCTCTCCACGACGATCGGGCAATCCGCTTCGCGCTCGCGTGCTTGGATCGGGTTCGGCAGGTAGTCCTCCGTGAAGTCCTCCTCGGCGTCGAGCTCGTCGAGGCGATTCTCGATCACGTCGCGCACGACGCCGTCGAGATAGCGCTGGACGCTCGGGTGGGGGAAGCGCTTGCGGAGGCGCTCGACGTAGCGCTCGATCGCGGCGCGCGCGGCCTCCGCGCGCATCACCTGCAGCGCCGCGGCGCGCTCCTCGTGCAGCTCCTGCAGATCCAGGACGAACTCCTGGAAGCGCGCGCGCTTCTCGATCAAGGCCGATTGCCAGCGCTGTACCTCCGCGGCCCCTTGCGGACCCGAGCGCTCCCGAGCCGCAAGCTCCTCGAGCCCCAGCGCTCGCCCTTCGTGCGTGGGCACCATCGCGAGTTGTGCGCCGCCCTCCTGCTCGATCCTGACCAGCGAGAGTCCGCTCGGCGCGATCTCGGCCTGGAAGCCGCGCTCGAGCTCGCCGGCGCGGCGTTGCCAGTCGGATTCGAAGCGCGCGGTCTCCGCCGCGAGAGCTTCCCCGCGCAGCACGACCGGTAGATCGCGGCGCACGCGGCGCGCGAAGCCCCGCATCGCGCGCGCGAACAGCGCGCCGCTGCCGCGCGGCAGCTCGACCCAACGCGGGCGGTCCGGCGCATCGAAGTCCGGCACGTACGCGCGATCGCAGGTGAGCTGACAGGTCGGCGCCAGCTCTTCCAGGAGGCGTTGCACCAGCGTCGAACGGCCGCTGCTGTCGAGCCCGCGCACGAAGACGTTCTGCCCGGGGCCGTCGATCTCGAGGCCGTAGCGCAGCGTCTCGATGGCTTCGTCTTGACCGACGATGCCGGGCTCGGCAGCGACTTCTCTCGTGTCGGAGAACGGCACCCATTCGCGCGGACAGCGCCATCGCAACCTCTCGGGCGGCAGGCGCTGCAGGGCCGGCACGTCGTCGCAGCTCATGAAGACCTCGGTACGCTCTTGGATCGCGTACCGTAGGCAAGCCGAGCCCCGACTGCAATCTCTGCACACGGGGAGCTCGTCTCGGAGCATGAGCCAGACTCTGCTGGCAGCGAGCGGCAGCACTACGACGGGAAGCGCGAGAAGACCAGAGGGCCGGTCTCCTCGATCGCTGCTCCGCTTCTCAGCGACCGCTCGTATCGCGCGCGCGAGGGCGCAGGCGCTTCAGCTCTTGGATGCGGCGCGTCGTCGGAGCCGTCGGATCGAAGTCGATCTCGCCGTTGCTGATGTGGCGGAGGATCCAGCGCGCGGCGAAGAGCGTCTCCTCGGTGAGATCTCCGCGCTGCAGGAGCTGCACGGTCGTCTCGATCACTTCGCTGCGCTTCACGCTGCTGCGGCCCATGCCGATCAGCGAGTCGACGACCTCGGGTGCGATCGAACGTTGGCGCGTGGGGACCAACCCCTCCTCGACCATCGCGGAGATGTCGAGGTCCTGGATCCAACGGCGCTCGGTGTCTCCCAGGCGCTGCAGCGATTGCACGTGGCGGTAGAGATCCGCGAGGCCGCTCTCGAATTGGCGCCCGAACACCATGGCGACGATCTCGCGGAGCACGCGCTCCTGCTGCTCGAGCTCCACGAAAACGCCACCGCCTTCGTCCGCGATCTCGCGGAAGGCGTCGATCGCCTCTTGATCCCGGGCGAAGCCGCCTCCGGTGTAGATCGTCGAGACCATCGAGGTCATGCCGTGCTCGCGCGCGAAGCGGCGCACGAGGTTCTTCACCTTGGTTCGATCGCCCTTGTGGGGCGGCGCGTCGCCGATCACGGTCACGAAGCGGAACGCCGACTTGGACCAGTCCATCTTGCGGAATGCGGCATCGACCCCGTCGAGCACCGCTTCGGGGATGTCGTCGCCGCCGCCCGCGCTCACGCCATCGATGAAGTCCCGCAGGCGATAACGGCTGCGCGTGAGCGGGCACTCGCGCGTCACGTATTCCTCGCGCCCGCGGTCTCGATAGGTCACCAGTCCCACGCGCACGCCGGGCACCAGGATCTCGAGCACCGAGATCATCTCGTCCATGCGTTGCTTCGCTTGGTCGAGGATCCCGCCCATGCTTCCGGTGGAATCGAAGACCATCACGACTTCGAGGCCGTTCTGGCGCATGGAGCGCAAGGTCCCGCGCACCTTCTCGTCGCCGAGCAGGCCTTCCAAGCCGCGATCGCGTCCGCGTCCGCGCTTCGTGCTCGGTCCGAGGCGCGGTTCGCCGAAGTCGCCGATGGGCGAGCGGCCGATGCCCGGAGCGCCGAAGGAACCGCTGGAGGGCTCTTCGACCTCGAGCGGCTCGTCCGGCGGTTCGGCGCTCGTCTCGCTGGCGGTCTCTTCGTTCGCGCTCTCCGTCGGCGCCTCGGCTTCGATCGTCTCCTCCGTCACGAGCTCGTCGACGCCGTCGTGAGCTTCTTCGATCGGGGCGGAACTGAAGCGCAGCGGCTGCGGCGCTTCCGGTACGACGCGCTGCGGCAGAGCGAAGGCCAGCCACGCGACGAAGAGCACGAGCGCATGTGCCGCGACGGAGATCGCGAACCAGGGAGCCTTCTTCAACTCCGCGGCCAGGACCTCGGCGAACTCCGGCGACTCCTGCTCGGCGAGGCGCGGAACGCTGATGCTCCAGATGTCGGGATGCAGCAGCGAGGCCAGCGCTCGCGAGCGCTGCGAGTCTTCCGCCAGCGGCACGCCGACCAGGAGCGCCTCGACGTCGCCGAAGCGCAGGCGCTCACCGGCGTACGCGAGCCGCGGATGTCCGATGCGCCGCTCGCCGACCCAGGTCCCGCTGCTGCCCTCCAGGTCGCGGACCGCGATCGCGTCGAGGCGCGCCTCGAGCTGGGCATGGCGCCCGGCGAGCGTCGGATGCGCGAAGCGCAGCTCGCAGGAGGGATCGCTGCCGACCGTCACCACGCGCCCGAGCGGCAGGGGCATGGCGAGCGGAGCTTCCTTGCTGCCGACGAGCAGCCGGAAGCTCAGTGCAATCTTCCCGGCCGGCTCGTGGGTGCGTTGGGACATCGACGATTGGGGAGGTGGCTTCGAAGGCCGGTCCAGTATGGCTCTTACGTCGTAAGGCGGCCGCCGCTCCTCACAAATTGGCCCGGCTCCGCGCGCGTGGTCTACTGTGCCCGAGGTAGGCGGCCCTGCTCTGGGCTGCGCGTTGCAGCATGCGGATCATCGCCGGTACGGCTCGCGGTCGGAAGCTCGCGTCCCCACCAGGGGAGCGCACTCGTCCTCTCCTGGATCGGGTGCGCGAGGCACTTTTCTCCATCCTCGGCGACCGCGTCGATGGCGCGCGCGTGCTCGACCTCTATGCGGGGACGGGCAGCATCGGTCTGGAAGCCCTCTCCCGCGGCGCGGCTTCCTGCGTCTTCGTCGAGCGCGATCGCAGCGCGCTCGAGTGCCTCTCCGCGAACGTCGCGGCGCTCGGCTTCGGCGAGCGCTCGCGCATCGTGCGCGGGCGCGTCGAGGAGCAGCTCGAGCGCCCGCCGGAGGAGCGCTACGAGCTCGTGTTCTTCGATCCGCCGTACTCGGAACTGCGCTCGCCTTCGCGTCGCCGCGGCACCCTCGATCTCGCGCGGCGCCTGTTCGCGGAGCGCCTCGCGGCCACCGGGCTCCTCGCGTTCCACTATCCCCGCGACCTGCTCGACGCGACCGAGCTGGCGGCGATCGGCGACTGCGACCGGCGCGCCTGGGGCACGACCGAGATCGCGCTCTTCGAGATCGGCGGCCTCTCGTCGCCGCCCGCGGACTCCGAGGGCGCCGCGAGCCGCGTGGACCAGGACGAGCCGGGAGCCGAGGGCGATCGAGATGCGAGCTGAAGTGCTCTTCCGCGACGTCGAGGCCTGGAGCCCCGCGGGCTGGGAGCGAACGGATCTCGCGCTGGGGACGAGGGCCGTCCTCGCCCGCGGCGCGGGGCTCGCCGACGCATGCGAGGCGCGCACGATCGTCGAGGGGCGCGGCCGGAAGCTCGTCCCCGGCCTGGTCGACGTGCACCTTCACGGCTACGCCGGCCATGACGTGACGAGCGGGGGCCCCGTCGCGGCGCGCCTCGTGGCCTCCGCCCTCGCGCGCGCCGGCACGACGCGCTTCCTCGCGACGCTCTATCCCTCGCCGCCCGAGCGGCTGCGCGCGCTGATCGCGGCCTACGACGAGCTGCTCCGCGAGCAGCGGGGCGAAGCGCCGCGCGGCGCGCGCGTGGAGGGGCTGCACCTCGAGGGGCCGTTCGTGAGCCGCAAACGCGCGGGCGCGCTCGAGCCCGAGTGCCTCCGCGATCCCGATCTCGCGGAAGTGCGCACCTGGCTGCGCGAGCACCCCGGCGTCGTGCGCCGGATCACGATCGCCCCCGAGCTCACCGGCGCGCATGAGCTCCTGCGTCTGCTGCTCGATCACGGCGTGCGCCCGAGCTTGGGCCACAGCGACTGCACGTGTCGCGAAGCCGAAGTCGCCGCCAAGCTGGGGCCGCTGGCGGTGACGCACCTCTTCAACGCGATGCGCGGAGTGCATCATCGCGAGCCGGGGTTGGCGCTGGCGGCGCTCGAGATCCCGGAGCTCGTGCCCGAGCTGATCTGCGACGGCGTGCACGTCGCGCCGGAAGTGCTGCGCTTCGTGCATGAAACTCGCGGCGCCCGCGGCGTGGTGATGATCTCGGATGCGCTCTGGCCGGCCGGCTCCGACGTGCTCGAGTTCGAAGCGGGGGGCAAGCGCATCCGCCAGGGCGCGGATGCGATGTGGGCGGAGCAGGGGATGCTCGCGGGAGCGAAGCTCTGTCTGCTCGAGATGATCCGCTCGCGCGTCGCCGACGGGACCTTCGAGCTTCACGCGGCGATCGGGATGGCGAGCTTCTGGCCGGCGCGCGAGCTCGGGTTGCGCGCGGATCTGCTGCCCGGCGGCCTCGCCGATGCGCTGCTGCTCGCCGCGGATGGCGGCCTCGACGGCGTCTGGATCGACGGTTGCGCCGTGCCTGGATCGCCCTAGCTCTCGGGCTAGTTTGCTTCGAAGACCGGCGCGAGCCGCGGCGAGGAGCAGCCCGAGCTCCGCCCCCGGCGCAGACCCTTCGGAGGTGCCAGCGAGCCCGCGCGAGGGGCCGGCGCTACTTCCGGCGCGAGATCCAGGTCAAGCGCGCGCCCCGGTGCGCTCGATAGCAGAGCTGGAGCACGGCCGCGCGAGACGAGCGCAGGGGCGCACGCCTCGAAGCGAGAGGAGATCGCGGACCGTGCCCGCGATTCCGCGGAGAAGAAGATGCGACGCTTCGGATTCACCACGCTCACCGCACTCGCGCTGGCGGCCGTACCCGCCGTAGGCCAGCAGTATCGCGAACTGCTGAAGAACGACCCGCTGCTCGAGGCGCTGACCCTGCCGCGCATGGTCACGCTCGGAGATCTGCTGCGATCTCCGGAGGCCTATCGCGGCCTCACGGTGCGCACGACGATCGCGTTCAGCGATCTCGGCAAGCTGGAGAACCCGTTCTTCACGCGCTTCACGAACAACAACTACATGAACTTCTCGGCGTGGGACGACCTCCAGCCGATCTGGCGCAAGGAGGAGTACCTGAAGAGCTATCCGCTGCTCTTCGCGCGCCGGACGACGCCGATCTGCGATCACTTCGCCGATGCGAAGCGCTTCGATCGCTTCGCCGTGGAAGTGATGGTTCAGGACACGTTCCGCGGGAAACCGTGGATCGAGGTGCTGAGCGTCCGGAAGGAGGAGTCGTCGCTCTCGATGGGCTCGCTCCGGCACCTCTACCACGCGAGCGATCAGGCCGAGCGCGGCAACTACTCGATCGCGCAAGGCGAGGTCAATCGCGCGCTGCAGGCGCCGCTGCCGAACCACCACCGCGTGCAAGCGCTCGGACTCTCCGCGCGCATCCAGGAGAAGCTCGGCGACACCGCCGGCGCCTGCGCGACGTGGGAGCAGGTCCTCGGGCTCGATCCCCAGTGCAAGGAGGCTCGCCGCGAGCGCGATCGTCTCGCGCTGATCGAGCACCAGAATCCGGCCCCGGCCCCGGCTCCGGCGACCGAGGAGAGCCAGAGCCCGCCGGCTCCGGAAGCTCCCGAGTTCCTGGAACCGCCGAAGAGCGAGACGCCGGCCGGAGACGCTCCTGCGGAAGTGGGCCAGGGCGGCGCGGCGAAGGAAGGCGAGGCGAAGCCCGCCGAGACGCCGGCGCCGACTCCGGTGAGCGGTGAAACTCCGCCGGCCGGAGGGGGCAACGGGAGCGCTGCCGGATAACGGCTGAGCGCGCGAGCGAGAGGGCGCCGCGCGGCCAGCGGTGTCGCGCGGAAGGAAGTCGCATCTTTGCAGATGCATCGAACCAGGCGAGCCGAGGCTCGCCTGGGTTCGTTTCGGGCCCGGCGCGGGACCGATCGGCGGCCGGGGCGAGACCGAGATTTCTGGGGCGCTGGCGCGGCATACCCCATTGACTCGGGGGTGGAAGCCCGTTACACCACAACATCTAGGTGGTGCCGCGAGGCATCGCCGGCGGTGGAAACCCCCGCTTTGCTCCGGTTCGGCGTTGCCCGTCGAGGAGCGAGCAGGGGAGCAGGTGGATCCGCCGGATCCGCGAGGCGTGCCTCCTCGCGAGCCCGGCGCATTCTCGGCCCTGCCCTCGGGATCTCGTCCATCGTCTCCGGCGTGGCGACGCGTGCGGACGGAGGAAGCGATGAAGCCCCAAGATCTGCTCGACATGAAGGAATTCGCCCGGCTCACTGGCAAGAGCAAGGGGGCGATCTACCAGTGGAAGCGCGCGAGCAGCTTCCCGTTTCACATCTACAAGACCCGCGAGGGGCTGGACTCGGTGAGCCGGGCGGCCGTCCTCGATTGGATGGAGGATAACGGCATGAAGGTTCGCCGCAGCATGAGCCGGTCGGGCATCACTGCTCCGACCAGCGGTCAGAAGCGCGTAGTCGTCGCCGCCCGTCGCGGCGTCGTCGAGGCCGCCGAGAAGAAGCGCGCTCGTCCCGCCGAAGAAGTGGAGGAAGAGCTCGCCGTCGAAGCGCCGAAGATCGCGCTGCCGATGAGCGAGGACTTCGGCATCCAGTTCTGGTCGAAGGTCGTCGATGCCATGGAGCTCCGCGGCGTGCTGCTGAGCCTCTCCTACGAGAACGGCAAGGCGATCCTGCACCTGCACGACACCGGCGAGTGAGCCGTTCGTCGCGCGGCGCGGGGCTGCGCCCCAGCCGATGTTGGCTGGTTCAACGGCTGACGCCGTTGAGACGCGAGTCCTTGAGCGGGAAGCACGACTCGAGTCCAACGACAATTGTGGCCCTAGGACTCTAGTCCGGCCCTTGTGACCGGAGCCGTCGCGACGCGTCGGTAGTGCATCCGAGGAGGATGGGCGAGCCCACGGCTCGTCCGTCCTCTTCTCGTTTCCGCGGCGCGCCCGGAGCGCGTTTCGATGCGAGACTCGAGGAGCGCGAACGACGCGCGTTCGCCTGCCCGAGGCTCGTTCTCCGCAGGTGGCGAAGGGGCTCTTCCCCGGGGCGCGGCGTTGCAGCTCGCCTTCGCGCGCTTCAACATGCTGCGCTCCGCAGTCGCTGCGACTCCTGATCCATGCTGATCGAGCTCAACATCCAAGGCCTCGCCGTCGTCGAGTCCGCGCGGATCGCGTGGGGCGAGGGCCTGAACGCGGTGACCGGTCCGACCGGCGCGGGGAAGTCCCTGCTCGCGCGCTCGATCCAGGTCCTGCTCGGCGGCCGGATCCAACCGGACTGGATTCGCGCGGGCGCGAAGGAGGCCTGGATCGAAGGCGTCTTCGCCGTGCCGCGCGACGTGCGCGGCGCGCGCGTGCGCGAAGCCGTGCAAGAGATCCTCGGCGGCGTGCCCGAGGACGGCCTGCTCGCGCTGACGCGCGTGCTCGACGCCGGCGGACGCTCGCGCTCCTACGTGAACAACCGCTTCGTATCGCGCGAAGGCGTCGCCGCGATCGCCGGCCTGCTGATCGACGTGCACGGTCAGCGCGAGAACCAGAGCTTGCTCCGCGCCGGCGTGCAGCTCGAGCTCCTCGACGCGTTCGCCGGCGTGCGCGACGAGCGGCAGGCCGTCGCCGCGGAACGCACGGAGCTCTTGGCGCGCGAGCGCGACATCGAGCGCGATCGCGCGGCCCTGCGCGCGCAGCGCGATCGCGAGGATCTCTGCCGCTTCCATCTGCAGGAGATCCGCGAGCTCGCGCCGCGGCCCGGTGAGCGCGAGTCGCTGCGCGAGGAGCGCGCGCTGCGCCTCCATCGCGAGCGCATCACGGAATGCGTCGGCGCGGCGCTCGATCGACTGCAAGAAGGCGAGGGCGACATGCTCTCGGAGCTCGGGCGGATCCAGCGCTCGCTGGAGGGCTTGGCGCAGGTCCGCGGGAAGCTCGACGGCGCGCTCGATCACATAGAGCAAGCGCGGCTCCATCTCGAAGAGGCCGTTCCGGCGCTGCGCGATCTGCTCGAAGACGGCGGTCGCGAAGGAGCGAGTCTGGAGGAGATCGAGTCGCGCCTCGCGCAGCTCGAGCGCTTGATGGCGCGCCACGACCGCGACGAAGCGGGTCTGCTCGAGCTCGCGTCCGAGCTCGAGCTCGAGCTCGACGGCGCCGCGAACGCGGAGGAAGAGCTTCCGAAGCGCTGCGCGGATCTCGAGCGCCGGCGTGCGGCGCTTCTCGCGCGAGCGCGGGAGCTCCGCGCGAAGCGCTGCGAGGCGGCGCATGGATTGGCCGCCGCGGTTTTGGAGCCGCTGCGCGAGCTCGGGCTCCCGGAGGCTCACTTCGAAGTCGTGGTGCTCCCGCTCGATCCCGAGCGACCGGACGAGGTCGGACCGCAGGGCCTGGATCGCGTCGAGTTTCGCTTCGCCGCGAACCCGGGCGAACCCGCTCGCGCGCTCTCGGAGGTCGCTTCCGGTGGCGAGATGGCGCGGACCATGCTGGCGCTGAAGGGCGTGCTGTCGGAGGTCGATGCGTACCCGACGCTCTTCTTCGACGAGATCGACGCCGAGATCGGCGCTCGGCTCGGGCGCGTCGTCGGCGAGCGCCTCGAGCGCGCGGCCGCGGAACATCAAGTGATCTGCATCACGCATCTGCCGGTGGTCGCCGCCGCCGCACAGCATCACTTCCGCGTCTCGAAGGTCGTGCGCGACGGACGCACCTTCTCGCAGATCGACTTGCTGGAAGGCGCAGCTCGCGTGGAGGAGCTCGCGGAGATGATCGCGGGGGATGCGGTCGATGAGGCCGCTCGCACGCAAGCGCGCGAGATGCTGCGCCTCTATCGCGAAGGCGCGCCGCGCGAAGCCGCCCCGCGCGCGAAGGCGAAGCGCGCGAGCCGCGCGACACGCGAAGGCGCTGCCGAGAAGGGCGCCGAGAAGGCGAGGTCCTGAGATGCTGCCGCTGCTGAAGATGGTGCGCGTCGCCGTGGAGACCGCTTGGGGCGGACGGCAGCTCGAGCGCGTGCCCGGGATCGCCTTGCCACCGGAGAAGCGGATCGGCGAGACCTGGGAGCTCGCCGATCACGACGCCGGCATGACTTCGGTCGAGGCGCCGCGCGCGGGAACGCTGCGCGCCCTGATGGAGCGGCATGGAAACGAGGTGCTCGGACGCGCGAAGCCGAACGACTTCGGGCGCTTCCCGTTGCTCTTCAAGTTCATCCACGCGGCGGCGCCGCTCTCCGTGCAGGTGCACCCCGACGACGCGTATGCGCGCGAGCACGAGGGCGACGCCGGGAAGACCGAAGCGTGGCTGATCCTCCACGCCGAGCCGGGGGCACGCGTGATCGCCGGCTTCCGCGCCGGGGTCAGCGAGCGCGAGTGGCGCGAGAAGGCGGCGACGAGTGAGGTCGAGCACCTCCTCGCGTCGCACGAGGTTCGACCTCTGGACGTGATCTTCGTCCCCGCGGGCACGGTGCATTCCATCGGCCCCGGCATCGTGCTCGCCGAGGTGCAGCAGAACTCCAACGTGACCTATCGCCTCTACGACTGGGGCCGCGTCGGTCGCACGCTGCATGTGCGCCAAGCCCTGGAAGTAGCGACGATTGCCGCACACCAGGGACCGCTGCGCGGCGGCGAGCCCGCGCCGGGGACGAGCCGCGAGCTGCTGCATTGCGAGCGCTTCGCGATGGCGCTCCACCGCGGTGGACACGGCGCGCGGCCCGTCGGCGATGTGCCCCGCGTCTTCCTCGCGCTCCGCGATGGCGGGGTGCTGCACGGAGCGAGCGGCGCACCCGTGACGCTGCGCGCGGGCGACACGGCGCTCGTCCCCGCCTGCCAAGAGACTTACGCGATCGAAGCGGGCCCGGACGCCCTCTTCCTCGAGGGAACCCCCACGGAGCTGCGATGACCGAGCGCGAACTGAGCGCGGCCGACGACGAGCGCGATGGCGAAGAGCACGCGCTGCCGAAGGTGCGCTTGAACAAGTACCTCGCCGATCACGGCGTCGCCTCCCGGCGCGCGTGTGACGAGCTGATCAGCGAAGGGCGCGTGCGCGTGAACGGCCGCGTCGTGAGCGATCTGGGTGTGAAGGTCGATCCCGCCGCCGACGAAGTGCAGGTCGACGACGACGTGCTCGCAGTCGAGCCGAAGGTCTACTTCCTGCTCTACAAGCCGAAGGGGGTCGTCTGCACGAACGGCGTCTCCCACGGCCGTCCGCGCGCGATCGACCTCCTGAAGCCGCGCGTGCAAGAGCGCGTCTACTGCGTCGGTCGGCTCGACGAAGACAGCGAAGGCCTGATCGTCGTCACGAACGACGGCGCCTTCGCGCAGCGCATCTCGCACCCTCGCCATCAAGTCCCGAAGACCTATCACCTGAAGGTCCAGGGCAACATCGACGGAGCGGCGGTCGAGCGCGCCCAGCGCGGCATCCACCTCGCCGAGGGGCGCACCGCGGGTGCGAAGATCAAAGTGCTGCGCCGCGGCGCGACCTCGTCGAACTTGCTGGTCACGTTGCGCGAAGGCCGCAACCGCGAGATCCGGCGCGTGTTCGCGCGCCTCGGCCATCAAGTGAAGTCGCTCGTGCGCGTCCGCATCGGGACCTTGACGACCACCGGCCTTCGCCGCGGCGGCTACCGCCCGCTGCGCAAGAGTGAGGTGCGCGAGCTGCTCGAGTCTTCCGCGCAGGAGAGCGCGCCGCCGCCGGGGCTGGTCCGGCGGAAGCAGAAGCAGGAGCAAGCGGAGCGCAAACGGCGCGCCTTCGAAGGCAAGCGCCGCGGCGTAGGGCTTCCACAGGCGGGAGGAGGAGCGGAGGCACCGCGAGCTCCCCGCCGCAAGGCCGCGGCGAAGGGCGGCGCTCCCGCGGATCGACCGCCGCGCGCGAAGGATCGCCCTCCGCGGCGCCCGCGTTGAGTTCGAGTTCGCGCCTCCGTTCTCTGTCTACGCCTCCCCGAACGACCTCGCCCCAGATCCTCGATGACGGACGGATTGAAGAGCTTGCATCTCCCGAACGGCCTCGAGCTGCACGTGCTCGAGCGCCACGCGCATCCCCTGGTGACCAGCATGGTCTGGTATCGCGTGGGCTCGCGCGACGAAGGCCTGGGTGATACCGGGCTCTCGCACTTCCTTGAGCACATGATGTTCAAGGGCTCCGCGCGCTTCGCGAAGGGCGAGATCGATCGCCTGACCGCGAGCGGAGGTGGTTCGAACAACGCGTTCACGAGCCACGACTACACGGCCTACTTCTTCGACTTCGCCGCGGATCGCTGGGAGCAGGCGCTCGAGATCGAGGCCGATCGCATGCGCTCGTGCTTGCTCGATCCGACGGAGTTCGAGGCCGAGAAGCAGGTCGTGCTCGAGGAGCTCGCGATGGGGAAGGACGATCCGTGGAACGACGTGCAGGACGAAGTCGTCGCGCACGCGTTCGTCACGCATCCCTATCACCATCCGATCATCGGCTGGGCCGACGACCTGCGCGCCGTCGACGTCGCGCGCATGCGCTCCTGGTACGAGCGGCATTATCGTCCGGACAACGCGATCGCCGTCATCGTGGGTGACGTCGATGCCGAGCGCGTCGTGGAGGCCGTGCAGCGCACGCTCGGCGCAATCGCGGCACCGGAGCCGCGCGTCGTGCGCCGCAGCGTTCCCGCCGAGCCGGCGCAGCGGGGGACGCGACGCGTGGAGCTCGAGCGCGATTCCAACGTCGCGCGCCTCGCCTGCGCTTGGCGCGCCGTGCCGTGGCGCGCTCCGGAGCGTCTCGCGTTGGAGGCGCTGGAGGTCATGCTCGGCTCCGGTCGTTCGAGCCGCCTCTACGAAGCGCTCGTGCAGGGCGAGGAGCTGGCCGCCACCGTGGATGTCGAAGTCGATCTGCGCCGCGACGACGGGCTCTTCTGGGCCTGGATCGAGGTGCGCGATGACGCCGACCCGGTGCACGCGGAAGAAGCGCTGCTCGAGCAGATCGAGGGCTTCCTCTCTCGTCCGGTGAGCGCCTCAGAGCTCGCGCGCGCGAAGTCGATCCTGAAGTCCGAGCTGCGCGACGAGCAGGAGTCGGTCTCCGGCCTCGCCGTGCGCATCGGTCGTCTTGCGGCGCTCGAGGCGCTCGACGAGCTCACCGGCGAAGAAGCTCGCATCGACGCGCTGACGGTCGAGGCCGTGGAGGCCGCGGCGCGCTTGGTGCTCCAGCCGGCGCGGCGGACGTTGGTCCTGGCGCCGGTCGGCCGCGATCCCGAAGACCATCTCGATGCGCGTGCGCCGAGTTCGCTGCACCTAGCACTCCCGCCTCTCGCCTGGGAAGAGGAGAGCACGGGCGGGGCTTCGACGAACGGTCCGCTCCACGAGGAGGTGCGCTCGTGAGCTCGACCGCGAATACGGTGCGTCTGCCCCATCGACGCGTGGTTCTCGAGAACGGCGTCGTGCTCGTCTTCGCCGAGCAGGCGCACTCGAGCAAGCTCTTCCTCCTCGCGAGCATCGACGCGGGAGCGCGCTGTGAGGAGCGCGAGCGCGCAGGCATCGCCCAGCTCGCGATCCGCGTGCTCGAGGAGGGCAGCGAGCGCTATCCAGGGCAAGCGCTCTCGCGCGCCATCGAGGGCGTGGGCGGCACGCTCGAAGCCGACGGCGACGGCCTCGCGGTCGAAGTGAACGCCGAGGATTGGGCGCTCGCGATCGACGTGCTCTCCGATGCGCTGCTGCACTCGAGCTGCGACGAGGAGGCCTTCGAGCGCCAGCAGGAGCTGCAGCTCTCCGAGATCCAGGCGGAGCTCGATGAGCCGCGCACGCAGGCGCTGCTGCGCTTCCGCCGCATGGTGTACGGCGACCAGCATCCGTTCGGTCGACCGACGCAGGGCAATGAAGAGAGCGTCGCGCTGGCGACCCTCGAGGACGTGCAGCGCTTCCACGCCGAGTGGTTCGCGCCGGCGCGCTGCGTCGTCGTGGTCTCGGGGCGGATCCTCGATCCCGCGCGGCTGGAGGCCGCCCTCGCGAGCGCCTTCGGCGCGTGGTCGAATCCCGGAGCGCTGCCGCTGCCTCCGTATCCCGAGCTCGAGCTCGCGAGCTCGCGCCGCGTGGAGATCCAGCGCGAGGACCGTTCGCAGGTGAACCTCTATCTCGGTCACCTCGGCGTGCGTCGCGTCGACCCGCGCTTCCCGGCGCTCATGCTGCTCGACCACGTGTTGGGCACTGGCTCGGGCTTCACCGATCGACTCTCGAAGCGGCTGCGGGACGACTGGGGGCTCGCGTACTCCGTCTACGCGACGATCTCGTCCTCCGCCGGGCGCGAACCGGGGACCTTCCTCGCCTACATCGGGACTTCCCCCGACAAGGTGCAGCAGGCGATCGACGGCATGCTCGAGGAGTTCGAGCGCATCCGCCGCGAGGCTCCGAGCCCCGCCGAGCTCGAGCTCGCGAAGAGCTACTTGCTCGGCTCCTGGCCCTTCCGCTTCGAGCGCAACTCCCAGCGCGCGCGCTGGCTGCTCGCGGCCGAGCGCCTGCTCCTGCCGAGCGACGAGGTCGAGCTCTTCCCCGAGCGCTTGCGAGCGGTGCAAGCCGACGAGGTCCTCGAGGCCGCTCGCGCCTGCTTGCATCCGGAGGGCTTGCAAGCGGCTCTGGTCGGGCCGATCGACGCGGTCAGGCTCTGAGCGATCGCGCGCCGACGCGGCCCTATCGATTCAAGTCGCGTCGGGGCGCTCGTCGATGAGCGCGAGGTGGGGAGGGCGGGTGCCTCCTCGATCCTCTCCCCGGAGCCTCGCCCTGATGAACACCCTCGTCGCCAGTCGCCACTCCCAGCGCCTCCAGTCCGCGCTTCCGCCGGTGCCGGCGCTCTTCGAGCGATTGCGCGCCGTGCTCTCCGAGCCGGAGGCCTCGGCGGCGGAGGTGGCGCGAGTGATCGAAGGCGATCCGGCGATCGCCGCGCGCGTCCTGCGGGCGTCGAACTCCGCGCGCTACGCGCCGGCGTCCGAAGTCTGCTCGATTCGCCAGGCGGTCATGTTGATGGGCGTCTCGGCCGTGGGGAACGTGCTGCTCGAGGCCGGGCTCACTCGTGCCTTCGCGCACCTCAGCGACGACTTCGATCTCGACGGCTTCTTCGGCCATGCCGTGCGCACGGCGACCTCGTGTCGCGAGCTCGCGGCCCTCTCTCAAGCGCGTTGCGTCGACCCTGAGCAGGCCTATGCCACGGGGCTCCTGCACGATGTCGGGCAGATCGCGCTCGCGAACGCGGATCCGACGACCTACGGCGAGGTCCTCGATGCCAGCGGCGGCGACGAGGAGATCCTGCTCGAAGTCGAGCGCGAGGCCTTCGGGCTCGATCACGCGGCCTATGGCTCCTGGATCCTCCGGCAGTGGCGTCTCCCCGAGTCCATCGCCGTCGCGGTGGAGCGGCACCACCATGTCGAGCTCTTGGCCGAGGTCGCCCCGCTCGAGCGCTTGGTGCGCATGCACGATCGCTTCGACGAGGCTTGGATGAGCGGCGGCGCCGAGCAGGCCCTCGAGACGCGCGAGAACGAGCTGATGCTGCTCCTCGACGTGCCCCCGGATGTCTTCGCGCGCCACTTGGAGGAACGCGTCGCGTTCGCGGACCTCTACACCGGATCCCACGGCGATCTCCGCTCGAAGGCCGCGCTCTTCTCCGGCGGCGAACTCTGCTAGCTTGACGGCGTCCGCGACCGAACGGCACGCCCGTCGAGGACCGCCATGAACTCTCGCTCCGCCTCGCGCCCGTGTGGCGCTCTACGTCCGCTCGTCCATGCCCTGTCGGTGGCCGCGCTCCTCGCTTGTGCTGCACCCAACGCCGCGGCCCAGGGCATGAAGGACTTGAAGCGCGGTCCGTGGGACCCGAAGGACGCGCCGCCGAGCTGGGTGGTGCACACCAGCAAGCACTATCAGATCCAGTCGCACGCCGGCGCCGAGAAGGCCGAACGCCTCGCCGAGCACATGGAGACCATGCTCACGGTCTACAAGCGGCTCTTCCCGCGCGGGCGCGCGTTCAAGCGCTTCGCGGTGAAGCTCTTCGGCGATCACCGCGAGTTCCTCGCGTATGGCGCGCCGCCTGGCGCTGGCGCCTACTACAGCCCGGTGGACCGCGAGATGGTCTGCTACGACACGGGCAAGTGGATGGACGAGCCGCTGACCGAGACCTCCGCCGGCGAAGGGGAGGACTTGGAGAGCATGGTGCGCCAGATGCAGGCGCGCTCGACGATGGACATCCTCGGCGCCGCGGCGCACGAAGGCTGGCACCAGTTCTTCCACTGGTACGTGACCTCGTGGATCGAGCTGCCCTCTTGGATCAACGAGGGGATGGGCGACTACTTCTATGCGGCGAAGCCGCTCGAGCAGTCGGGCAAGAAGATCCCTGCCGAGCTCGGGCGCATGAACGAGATGCGCCTGCCGGTGATCCGCTCGGCCGTGAAGCGCAAGAAGCACGTGCCGATCGAGAAGATCCTCGGCTACTCCCAGCGCGAGTACTACGCGAACCCCGGCGTCTGCTACGCCGAGGGCTGGGCTCTCTGCCAGTTCCTCCTCCACAGCGAGAACCCGGAGTACCGGAAGATCATCCCGGACTTCATCAAGTTGATCGAGAAGGACGGCAACGTCGACGACGTGACGAAGCGCGCGTTCCGCGGCATCGATCTCGCCAAGCTCGAGGAAGACTGGATCGCTTGGGTGCTCGTGCAGCGTCTCCCATGGGAGAAGCCGGCCAAGGTCGATCCGCCCAAGCCGCCGATCGATAAGCCGCCCGCCGAGAAGCCGCCGGTGAAGGGCGAGGCGCGCTGAGGGCGCTGGAAACGCAGCGGGCCCCGCACGGCTTGCGCCGTGCGGGGCCCGCTGCATTCAGAGGCCGCAGCTGCGGGAGAAGCTCAGAAGCCGCCCATCCCGCCCATGCCGCCCATCCCGCCGCCATGGCCGTGGCCGTGATGGCCACCAGCGCCGGCCGGCTTCTCCTCGGGGATCTCGCTCACCAGCGCATCGGTGGTGAGGAGCAGCGAGGAGACCGAGGCCGCGTTCTGGAGCGCCGTGCGCACGACCTTCGTCGGGTCGATGACGCCGGACTTGACCAGGTCTTCGTACACGCCGGTCGCGGCGTTGTAGCCGAAGCTCTGCGCGGCGTTGTTGCGCACGCGATCCACGACGATCGCGCCGTCGACGCCCGCGTTCTCCGCGATCTGGCGCAGCGGAGCCTCGAGCGCGCGGAAGACGATCTGCGCGCCGATCTTCTCGTCCTCGTTCAAGCCGAGGGTGTTGATCACTTCGCGCGCCTTCAGGAGCGCCACACCGCCGCCGGGAAGGATGCCTTCCTGGACCGCGGCGCGCGTCGCGTAGAGCGCGTCCTCGACGCGCATCTTCTTCTCCTTCATCTCGGCTTCGGTCGCGGCGCCCACGTTGATCTGGGCGACGCCGCCGGCGAGCTTCGCGAGACGCTCGGTGAGCTTCTCCTTGTCGTAGTCGCTCGTCGTGCGATCGATCTCGGCCTTGATCTGGGCGATGCGGCCCTGGATCGCGGTCGTCGTGCCGGCGCCTTCGATGATGGTCGTGTTGTCCTTCGTGACGACGACCTTCTTCGCGCGACCGAGGTCGGAGAGCTCGAGCGACGCGAGATCGCGGCCGAGGTCTTCGAACACGGCGTTGCCGCCGGTCATGACTTCGATGTCGCCCAGCATGGCCTTGCGGCGATCACCAAAGCCGGGGGCCTTCACCGCGCAGGACGAGAAGATGCCGCGCAGCTTGTTCACCACGAAGGTCGCGAGCGCTTCGCCCTCGACTTCCTCGGCGATGATCAGCAGGGGCTTCCCGGCCTGAGCGACCTTCTCGAGCAGCGGAACCAGGTCCTTCACGCTCGAGATCTTCTTCTCGTGGATCAGGATGAAGGGGTCGTCGAGGACGCACTCCATCTCCTGCACGTTGGTCACGAAGTGCGGCGAGAGGTAGCCCTTGTCGAACTGCATCCCCTCGACCCACTCGACCTCGGTCTCGAGCGCCTTGCCTTCCTCGATGGTGATGACGCCGTCCTTGCCGACCTTGTCCATCGCCTTCGCGAAGATCTCGCCGATCTCGGGGTCGTTGTTCGAGGCGATCGCCCCGACCTGCGCGATCTCGTCGCGGCTCTCGACCTCCTTGCTCATCGTCTTCAGCTTGGCGACGACGGCCGCGACGGCCTTCTCGATGCCGCGCTTCAGGGCCACCGGGTTCGCGCCGGCGGTGATGTTCTTCAGGCCCTCTTCGAAGATGGCCTCGGCGAGCACGGTCGCAGTGGTGGTGCCGTCACCGGCGACGTCGGAGGTCTTCGAGGAGACCTCCTTCACCATCTGCGCGCCCATGTTCTCGTACGAGTTCTCGAGCTCGATCTCCTTCGCGACGGTGACACCGTCCTTGGTGACCGTGGGCGAGCCGAAGGACTTCTCGATGATGACGTTGCGGCCGCGGGGGCCGAGGGTGACCTTCACGGCCTGCGCCAGCTTGCGCACGCCGAGCCGGATGTGCTCGCGTGCTTCCTGGTCGTAGGCGATCTTCTTGGCCGTCATGGCTCTGCGTCTCCTCAGGGGATGCGATGCGGGGGGGCGCTCGGCGGCAAGGGCCGCGGCGCGAAGCGTGCGGGGAATCGCGAGGTCGGGAAGCGGCCGCGGAAGAATCCGGCGCTCCGACCTCGCGTCATGGGTCGCGCGAGAGCGAGCTCGCGCGAGCGGGACGAAAGCTCAGCTCTCGACGACCGCGAGGATGTCCTCTTCGGACATGAGGAGATACTCCTCGCCCTGCCACTTCACTTCCGTGCCGGCGTAGGAGGAGAAGATCACGCGATTCCCCGTCGCGACGGAGAAGGTGCTGCGCTTGCCGTCTTCGAGGAGCTTGCCCGGGCCGAGAGCGAGGACGATGCCTTCCTTCGGCTTTTCCTTCGCCGAGTCGGGCAGCACGATGCCGCCGCTCGTCTTCTCTTCGGCTTCGAGGCGCTGGATCAGCACGCGGTCACCGAGGGGCTTGATGCCGACCTTGGTCTGGGTCTTGGCCATGGCGATGGGTCTCCTGCCTTGGATGGCGTCGGTCGAGGGTTGCGTTTGGTGAGAGAGAGTCGAAGCGCCGCGTTCGCGGAGTGGCGATGCGGTGCTTCCGAATGCGTTGGATCGGGGCGCTGCGTGCCCCGTTGCTGTCGTTCTGATGGCGCGTTCTGGTGGCGCGTTCTGGTGGGCGCGTGCTGGCGGGTGTCGTGCCTGCGGGTCTGCTGGTCCCTGCGCT
This sequence comes from Planctomycetota bacterium, assembly GCA_016793245.1. Classification (GTDB taxonomy): domain Bacteria; phylum Planctomycetota; class UBA1135; order UBA1135; family JADKAF01; genus JADKAF01. The sequence continues at coordinate 38,644 of JAEUHW010000351.1, read as the reverse complement.
TCGTAGGTCCGCGGCCCTAGGCCGGCCCGCGATCGGTCTGACCGCGTCCGGTCTGCCCGCGGGCGGGCAGCTCGGGGCGCGAGTCGCCGCGCAGCGCGCGAGCGACGAGGCCGACGAGGGGCTGAGGCGGGAAGGGCTTGTCCAAGAAGAAGTAGGCTCCGGCTTCGATCGCCGCACCGCGCACGGCCGGTGTCCCGGCCGCGGAGGTGAGGATGGCTCGCAACCCCGGCCGGAGGCGCACCGCTTCGCGCAGCACGCCGAGGCCGTCCGCATCGGGCAGATGCAGATCGAGCACGCCGCAATCGATGCTGCGGAAGCGCACGATCTCCAGCGCCGAACGAGCGCAGTCCGCGGCGAAGATGCAGTAGCCCTCGCGATCGAAGACCTCGACGAGGCTGTCGCGCAGCGCATCGTCGTCGTCGAGGATCAGCAAGCGAGGGGCTCGCACCATCGCGGCACCGGGGAGCGCAGCTCCGGAGAAGGGATCGCACCCAGCGTCGGGCACGGCGATCCCTCGCGCTTAGCAAGAGCCATGCCGGGATCCGGTGAACGGGCCGAAGCTCGCGAGCGACTCGGCGTCCCGCCCGCCTCGGCGCGCTCGGCGGCGGGGCGGCGCGCCGCGGAGCGCGCGCGAACCCTGTCAACTTGGCACCTCCGCATGCGAGGGCGCCCGCGCCTCTGTCATCTTGGCAGCGCCGCTCCACGGAATCTCCACGGCGCCGTGACCCCGAGACTCTGGCCTCGTCCTGCCGCGCGGCGGCCGCCTCTCCGGCCGCATGTACCCAGCAGTGGAGCACAGCCATGGAATGCGATTTCTCTTCGGTGGGCGACCTCGAGCAATTCACCTCCGTACCGGCCGGTCGGCATCTCTGCGAGGTGGCCGAGGTGCGCGTCTCCGAACGTCCGGACGGGAGCCAGCGCTGGGCGCTGCGTTGGCACGTCGCCGCGGGCCCCCTGGCGGGGAGGTTGGCGGCGTGGGACGGGCTCAACTTCAACGAGCGCGGTCTCCCTCGTGTGAAGTTCGTCCTCGGCCGCCTGGGCTTCTCTGTCGACGGGGCGTTGCGCGTGGAGCCGCGCGAGCTCGAGGGCGCGCGCGCGTGGGTCACCGTCAAGCACGAGGAGTACCTGGACCCCGCGACGCAGGAGCGCCGCCTCGTGCCCAAGGTCGCGTTCGCGGGCTACGAACGTCACGATGCCCGCACGGCGCCGGATCCCGCCGACGCGCCCTTCTAGGGCGCGCGCTCCGCGGTGCGGCCGCGACGGAGTAGCCTCTGCGCCGACGCGAACGGAGCCGGACGATGATCGATCGCGAGTTGCTGACCTTGGCCGAACGCGCGGCGGCGCGCGCACACTCCCCGTACTCGAGGGTCTGCGTCGGTGCGGCGCTGCGCGCCCCGGACGGGCGCGTCTTCACCGGCTGCAACGTGGAGAACGCGAGCTATGGGCTCACGATCTGCGCGGAGCGCGTGGCCGCCACCAAGGCGATCTCGGAGGGCGTCTCGACCTTCGTCGCGGCCGCGGTGTGGTCCTCGACGCCGCGGCCGTTCACTCCTTGTGGCGCATGTCGCCAGTTCCTGAGCGAGTTCGCTCGCGAGCTGCCGATCAGCCTCGGTTGCGCCGGCGGGGCGGAAGAAGAAGCCGAGCTCTCGGCGCTGCTGCCGCGCGCGTTCCACTTCGAGCGCTGAGGTGTTGCACGCGCTCCTCGGCACCGCGGAGTTCGCCGCCGTCGACATCGTGCGTTTGCGTTTCGAGCTCGCGCTCGCGCTCGGGCTCGCGGTGGCGCTCGCTTGTTGTCGCCGGAGCGGGGTGTTGCCCACCGTGCTCGTCGCGGGCGCGGCGTGGTTCGGCGCGAGCGCCTTCCTCTTGCTGGAAATGCAGCAGCTCGACCTGCACCAGCGAGCCGGCGGTGGAGAGCGCGTGATCGCCCTCTGCTGGTTCGCCGATGCCACCGCCGCGCTCGGCAAGGCCTGGATCGCGAGCGTGCTCGGCGCGGCGCTCTGTCTTGCGGCGCTGAGCAGCGGGGGACGCGGACGAGAGATCGAGCGCTTGCTCGCTTCGGCGCTGGCGGCGAGCGTCGCCGTCGCCGCCGCGCAAGTCACCCTCGCGGTTCTGGCGCTCTTCGTCGCGCACGTCGTCAGCTCGACGCCTGGGAGCCGGCGGCGCCTCGAGATCGCCGTCGCCGGTGCGCTGCTCGCGCTCTTGCTGGCGCTGGTCGCTTGGCTAGGGCAGGGCGGATCGCTCGAGCCGGAACCGGATCTGCGCGGCCAGTCGAAGGTCGCGACTGGGACGATCTGTGTCTGGTTGGTCGCGTGGTTCGCCCAGGAAGCGCGCGTCGGGTCGGCCGCGCATCTGCGGCGCGGCGCGCCGGGAGCCCCTCGCTTCTGGCGCGACATCGGGCTGCGCCTCGCCTGGATCGCCGTGGCTCTACGGATCAGCGGTGCGCTGCTCTTCGAACGCGCGAGCGAAGCGAGCTTCGCGCTCGCGGAGAACGCGGCCTGGGTCGGACCCGTCTGCGGCCTCGCCGGCTTCCTCTTCGCGATGCGCGCGCATTGGCTCCAGTGGCGCGCGCGCGATCTGGCGAGCTGGGGGCGAGGCACGCTCTGCGCCGGGGCCGCTCTGGCGCCACTCGCCTTGCTCTCGACGAGCGGGGCGGGCTTGCGCGGCGCGGCCGTCGCCGGCTGCCTGCTCGCGGTGCAAGGCGCGCTCGTGCACGCGGCCTTGGCGGTCGAGCGCAGAGAGCCCCTCTCCGCCGCGCCGTGGTGGCTCGGCGGATGCGCGCTCGCGCTCGCGCTGCCGCTGCCGACCTTGCTGGGTGCGCAGGCGCGCAGCGCGATCTTCGAGCTCGCGAGCGAAGCGAGCACGCCATGGCTCCACGTGGGGCTCGCTGTCGAGTGGCTCGGCGGCGGCGCGCTCGGCCTGTTCGGCTTGCTGCGGCTGCAGCGGCTCGCGCAGCGACGGCGCGCGGCGGAAGCGCTGTTCGTCGGCGCGCGCTGGCCTCGCTGGGCGGCCGCCGCGCTTTGCGCCATCGCGGCGCTGTGCACCTCGCTCGGTCCCTCGATCGATGCTCGCCTGCGCAGCGGGCGTCTCCACGGCATCGCGAACCGCGGGAGCGCCGACGACTTCCTCGGGCGCCGCTACGAGCGCAGGTCGGAGGGCAGCTCGCGCAGGGCGAGCTCGAGCGCGGTCTTGCGATCGGTGCCCGCATTGCGCCACCCGACGATGAGCGCGCAGGGGATCTGATACTCGCCGGCGGGAAACGCGCGCGCGCGGGTTCCCGGGATCACCACGGCGCGAGCGGGCACGCGGCCGCGCATGAGCTTCTCGCTCGGACCCGTGACGTCGAGGATCGCCGTGGAAGCGGTGAGCACGACGTTCGCGCCGAGCACTGCTTCGCGCTCGATGTGCACGCCTTCGACGATCACGCTGCGCGAGCCGATGAAGGCCCCGTCCTCGATGACGACCGGCCGCTCCTGCGGCGGCTCGAGAACGCCGCCGATGCCCACACCTCCCGAGACGTGCACGTCGGCGCCGATCTGCGCGCACGAGCCGATCGTCGCCCACGTGTCGATCATCGAGCGCGCGCCGATGCGCGCGCCGAGATTCACGAAGCACGGCAAGAGCACCGCCGAGCGATCGATGAAGGCGCCGCGACGCAGCGCTGCCGGGGGCACCACGCGCAGGCCCGCGGCCTCGAGATCCGACTTCAGCGGGACCTTGTCGCGCCATTCGAAGGGCGGCGACGAGTAGGTGTGGAACGGGGCGTTCCGGAAGTAGAGCAGGAGCGCATCGCGAACCCAGCGCACCACGTGCCAGGTGCCTTCGGGCGAAGGCTCGGCCGCGCGCAGCTCACCGCGGTCGAGCGCGTTCATCACCGCGTCCACGACCGCGACGCACGCGGGCTGGTCCGATCGGCGCGGATCGGCCATCGCCGCGCGGATCTCCGCTGCCCAGGCCTCGTGCTGCGCGCTCATCGCTTGGTCCACCGTCCGCGCTTGTCGCGAGCCGCTCTCGTGCGCGACGATGCCGCGCACCCTTCGAGAACCGCTCATGCCGCTGCTGAAGCTAGCCTGCGCGATCGCGACTTGCATCCTCGCAGCGCCGTTCGCGCCTCGCGAGGTCGCGCGCCACCCGCAGCTCGAGATCGAACGCGTCGTCGCCACGGCCGGCGGCGAGCTCCTGCTGGCGCGCAGCGCGCTCGACTTCCCCGTCACCGTCTCGATCGAGCTGGAAGAGGCGGAGAACGCGCGCGCCCAGTGGGAGGGCGACGGCCTCGGCGTGGTGGTGCCGCCGCGCGGCGTGGCGCTGCTCGGCCGCGTCGCGCCGCTGCGGGGCAGCGCGCCGTACCGCTATCGCTGGCGGGAGCAGTGGTGGGCCGGCGCGCGTGACGCGACACCGGATCCCGAGAGCGCCTACCGCTCGCCGCTCGCGATTCCCGCTCGAGTGGTGCAGGGCTTCCACGGCGAGCCCAGCCATCGCGGCGCCGATGCCTATGCCGTCGATCTGCAGTGCCCGCTCGGGACCGCCGTTCACGCGGCGCGCTCCGGGCTCGTCGTGGAGTTGCGCGAGGACAGCGATCGCGGTGGCGCCGATCCGGCGCTCCGCGACGAGGCGAACTTCGTGCGCCTGCTGCACGCCGATGGCACGCTGGGCTTCTACGCGCACTTCGCGCGAAACGGTGTCGAGGTCGAGCTCGGACAGCGCGTGACCGCCGGCGCGGCGCTCGGGCGCACGGGGAGCTCCGGTTGGATGGGGGAGCCGCACCTGCACTTCGCGGTCGCGCTCGCCGATGCGCGTCACGGCTGGCGCAGCATTCCCTTCCGCTTCGAGCGCGTCGGCGCGCCGCCCGCGGAGCCGCGCGAAGGCGAGCTCCTCCGCGGCGCGCTCGGCTCCGCCCGCTGAGGCGATCCTCGATCGCCCGGGTTCCACCTCGCATACTGTCGCGCGGCGCTCGGCCCTCCCGCTCCGTCCGTCGCAGAGGTCTCCTCGTGTCGTCGACTGCCGCTCCCGTGCGCGCTGCTTCGCGCACCGTCCTCCTCGTCGAAGGTTCGTTCAACGTGCACGCCGCGAAGACCGCGTCGTGCTTCCTCCGCTATCGTCCCGAGGAGGTGGTGGCCATCCTCGACTCGACGAACCGCGGGCGCACGGCGCAGGACGTCGTGGGCTTCGGCGGAGCCGTTCCGGTCGTGGGCTCGATCGAAGAAGCGCTGCCGCTGCGTCCCGATCGGTTGCTGATCGGCATCGCCGGCCCGGGCGGCAAGCTACCCGCGGCGTGGCGCCCGATGCTGCTGCGCGCGCTCGAAGCCGGGCTCGATCTGTGGGGCGGACTGCACGACTTCCTGAGCGCCGATCCCGTACTCGTCGAGGCCGCGCGGCGCTGCGGTCGCAAGCTCGTCGACTTGCGAGCCGTGCCCGACGACCTCTCGACGCCGAACGGCTCGCGCGCCGCGGTGAAGGTCCCGGTGATCACCGCCGTCGGCTCCGATTGCAACGTCGGCAAGATGACCGTGACCTGGGAGATCGCGCGCCAAGCGGAGCAGCGCGGCTTGCGCTACGCCTTCGTCGCGACCGGCCAGACCGGCGTGCTGCTGAACCACGGCCGCGGTCTAGCAGTGGATCGGGTGATCTCGGACTTCGTCGCCGGAGCGATGGAGCGGATCGTCGTAGAAGCCGCGAGCGGTGCCGAAGCGATCCTGGTCGAGGGGCAGGGCAGCTTGATCCATCCGTTCTATAGCGGAGTGACGCTGGGGCTGCTCCACGGGAGCGCGCCCGACGCGCTGTTGCTCTGCCACGTCGCAGGTCGCCGAGCCGTGCGCCACGCCGAGCACATCGCGATCCCTTCGCTGACGCGCTTGCGCGCGATCTACGAAGAAGCCGCCGGCTGGATCAAGCCGGCGCGCGTGCTCGGCGTCTCGCTCGCCACGCACCAGCTCGACGAGCGGAGCGCCCGCGAAGCACTCCGCGCCGCGGCGGACGAAACCGGGTTGCCGGTCGAGGACACGGTGCGCTGGCCCGATGGTTCGCTGCTCGCGGCGTGCGAGCGCTTCCGGAGCACCGCGCGATGAAGATGACCAGCGGATGGCTCGAGCTGCGGACGAGGCACACCTTCACCATCGCGCGCGGCGGCTCGGCGCAATGGAAGAACGTCGAGCTGCGGCTCGAGGACGGCGGCCTCGTCGGACGCGGCGAAGGCGCGCCGCGCTCCTACTACGCCGAGACGCCCGAAGCGGCGCTCTCGTGGCTCGAGGCCCGCGCCTCCGCCGGTGGGTTGCCGGCCGCGCCGGAGGAGCTGCGGCGCGAGAGCGGACCCGCGTCCGCGCGTTGCGCGCTCGATCTGGCGCTGCACGATCTCTGGGCGCAGCGCGACGGGGTGGCGCTGCACGAGTGGCTCGCTTCGCGCTACGGTCTGCGCGCGCAGAAGCGCTGGCCGCGCACCTCGTTCACGATCGGCATCGATGCCCCTGACAAGGTGCGCGAGAAGACCTTGGAGGCGGCGAGCTATCCGATCCTGAAGGTGAAGCTCGGCAGCTCCGACGACCTCGCGTTGCTCGCGGCGATCCGCTCGGTCTCGAAGGCGGTGCTGCGCGTCGATGCCAACGCCGCGTGGACCGTCGAGCAGACGCTGGACCTCTCTTCGCGTTTGGTGGAGCTCGGCATCGAGCTGATCGAGCAGCCCCTGCCGAAGCACGATCTCGAGGGCTACCGAGCGCTGCGAGGGCGCGTGCAGATCCCGATCTACGCCGACGAGAGCTGCGTCGGACCGGAGGACGTGGAGAAGCTCGCCGACGCCGTCGACGGGATCAACATCAAGCTCAGCAAGTGCGGCGGACTCGAGCCGGCGTGCCGGATGATCCAGCGCGCGCGCGAGCTCGGCTTGCACGTGATGGTGGGGTGCTTCATCGAGTCTTCGCTCGGCATCACCGCCGCCGCGCACCTCGCGCCGTTCGTCGATGTGCTGGATCTCGATGGCGCGGCGCTGCTCGCCGAGGATCCCTACTCCGGAGCGACCATCCCGCGCGGCGAGATCCACCTGCCCGACGCTCGGGGGATCGGCGCCGTTCCCACCGCGGCGCGCGGATGATCTCGAAGGTCGAGCCGCGCCGCGAAGAGCGGCGGCTCTTCGAGCGCCTGCGCGCGGCGGCCCGCGCGCACGGCAGCGGCGTGCGTGCTTGGATCGTCGGCGGCTATCCGCGCGATCGATTGCTCGGCCGCGAGCCGGGCCGCGAGCTGGATCTCGCGGTCTCGGGCATCGATGGGCTCGCCTTCGCACGCGGCCTCGGCGCGGACGCGCATCCCCGCGGCCACGGCGGACCCGCCGCGCATCTGAAGAACGGGCAAGCCTTCTTGGAAGGCGTGCACGTGGACTTCGCGCGCCTGCGGCGCGAGAGCTACGACGAGGGCTCGCGCATCCCCGCGCTCGCCGGCGCCGAGGCGTCCCTCGAAGAAGACGCGGCGCGGCGGGACTTCACGATCAACGCGCTGTATCTCGAGCTCGACTCCGGCGTCGTAGTCGATCCTTGCGGACACGGGCTCGCGGATCTCGCGGAGCGCCGCCTGCGCACGCCGATCCCGCTCGGCGAGTCGCTGCGCCAGGATCCCCTGCGCTTCTTCCGCGGCGTGCGCTTCGCGGCACAGCTCGACTTCGAGCTCCCCGTGGATTGGGACGTGGAAGCGGCTCACGAGGAGCTCGCGCCGCTCTTCGAACGCAAGCTGAGCGGGGCGCGTGTCCGCGAAGAGCTCCTCGGCAAGCTCGAGACCAAGCGCGGCGCGCTGACGGGGCGCGGCGCGGCGCGCGCGTTGATGCTGCTCCTCGAGCATCCGGCTTCGGCGCGCTGGCTCGGGGCTCTGCAGGAGCGCGCCGTCGAGCGCCTGCGTTCGGTGGAGACGCTCGGCGCGTCGGAGGACTTCGCCACGCGCGTCGGGCGAGCGTTGCTCGCCGTTCTGGGGAGCGATGCGGAGCAGGTGATGGAGCGGCTCGGTGTCCCGCGCGAAGTCGCACAGCGCGTTCTCCGCGCGATCGCGTTGGAGAACGCATGGGAGAGCGCGCATGGGCCGAGTGACCGCGAGCTGCGCGCCGCCCTGCATCGCGGTGGTGCCGAAGTCGGTGATGCGCTGCACTTCGCTCTCGCCGCCGTGCCGGGGCTCGCGCTGCGAGTCGAGGCCGCGCGCGCGGCGATCGCCCGAGGCGAGCCGCTCCGCGCGAGCGATCTCATGGCGCTCGGATTCCCTCCGGGGAGGAGTCTCGGTCGCGCGTTGGAGCGCGTTCGCGAGGCCTGGCTCGACGATCCGACGCTGGACGCGGCGAGGGCGTGCGCGCTGATCGCCGAGGAGCCGCGCGCACCTCACTCGTAGTCGTCGAGCTCACCCGCCGGTGGCAGGAGCTCGGCGAGCGTGCGGCTCGAGCGTCGCGGGCGAACGCCGCCGAAGCGCAACGGATCGCGCGGTCGTCGCAGGCGCTGCCAGCGGCGCCGTCGCAGCGCTGCGGCGAGCAGCACGAAGCCGGCGCCCGCCAAGAGCAGCGGGAGCGCGTGCGGGGCAGAGGCGGAGAGGAGCATGACGCTTCGGCGTTCTCGATCGACTCAGCGAGGCGTCGGAGAGGAGGCGCCGCGAGGAAAAACGATCGACGCGTGACCGCCTCCGAATGCAGGCGTCAGGGCCGCCGAGCGCGCTCCGCGGTCGGAGTGCGCAGGAGGACTACACTGCATGCAATCTCTCGCTCTCTCTTCTCTCGCGCCCGCTCGTCTGCTCTGCCTCGCCACCTACCTCGGCGCGCTGTCGGCTCCGGCGGTGGCCCAGGTGGGCTCCGAGACGCTCGGGCTCGCCTCGCCGTCGTCCACGGCGACTCTCGGATCGCACGGGGCGATCGAGGATCAAGACCTCGTCGCGAAGTGCGCCTCCGAGGCGCTCGGTCGGCCATGGCTCCTCGCAGGAGGTTGGCCGTCGTTCGTGGGGGACTGGAGCGGTGATGGTCGCTGGGACACCCCGGGCGACATCGACGCTCTCTCGGTCCTCGATCCCGGAAGCGACTTGGCGCCCTCCGAGATCGTCTTCTCGCTCCTCGCCGACGAAGGTGGCTTCGAAGATGGTGATCTCCTGCGTCGCAGGAGCGATGGAAGGATCGAGGCCTGGCTCACCGAGGCGGATCTGCGCACCGCGCTCGGCACGACGAGCACCGCGGTCGACGTCGATGCGCTCGAGATCGGTCCGCAGCAGGAGATCTGGTTCAGCCTGGCCTCCGATCTCAGCAGCTCGGTGCTCGGTCCCATCGCGGATGGGGACGTGCTCGTGATCGATGCGCTGCAAGGCCTGCGCCGGGCCTACACCGAGGCCGACCTGCAGCGCTTCGCCGAGACAGCGAAGGGCACGGCGCTCTCCGCGATCCTCGACTGCATCGCGCTCAGCTTCGATCCCGCCGATGGTGTGCTCGCGTTCATCGTGCAGTCGCCGAGCGACATCGACGGCTCGGCGATCCGCGTGGATGGGCGCTTCGTCGCGGGCTTCCAGGAGGCGGATTGGGGCTTCACCTCGGCGGTCGAGCTCGATGCGTTGACGCTCTGGCGCGGACGGTGCTCGCCGGCGCCTCGCTTGCGCTGCACGCCTTCCTCTCTCGGCCTCGGGAATTTCGGTGGCTGCACGATCGAAGGCGGGACGCCGAGCGGGCTCTTCCTGCTCGTGCTCGGTACGCGCCTCGGAGAGCTCCGCGTTCAGCCCGAGCTCGGCGGAGCAGGTGCGCTGCTCGTCGATGCCAACGACCCGGTGTTCCTGAGCTTCGCAGCGCGCTGGAACGAGCTGCTCGGCGTCTTCGATGCGCAAGGACGAGCGGTGTTCCCCGTGCGCGGCGAGCCGCTGTTGTCGGCGCCGTTCGACCTCACGCTGCAGGCGCTGGACCTCGGTTCGTGGTCGGCGTCGACGCCTTGGACCTTGCGCATCGGCTGAGCGCGAGGCGTGGGAGAAGGGCACTCGTGATCCCGACGCTGGCGCGCTTCGGATCGCACGTGCGCGAGCACCATCGCCAGGCGGATCCGCTCCGCGGCGAGGAGTCTGTCGGAACTCGCGTTCCGGCCGGCTCGTCGCCTGCGGAGCGAGCTCCACCCGATCCGGAACGCCCCTCTGAGATTCGAGCTCAGCGCCGCGGGAGCAGCTCGAGCCCGCCGTCGCCCAACGCGACGAGCACACCGTGTGGCGTCAGGAGCGGCGCTGCCGTGAGGGCGCTCGCCGTCGCGTGGCGCCACGCGGTTCGCGGCTTCTCGAGGTCGAGGACCTCGAGGCCCTTGTCGGTCGCGACGAAGAGCCGAGCTCTCTCGAGATCCACCGCCGGCGCCGCCGTGACCTGGAGTCCTTCGAGCGACCAGCGCAGGAGCTCGCGTCCATCCGCGGCGTCGAGGCAGAGCACTTCCTTCGCCATCGGGATGTACAAGCGTCCGGCGGCGTAGGTCGACTCCTGCGCAGGTGCGCTGGCGATCTTCCAGCGCGCGCGTTCGCTGCCGCTCTCGAGGTCGAGACGGACGATGCTGCCGTCGGCACCGAAGATCCACGCCGCATCGCCCGAGGAAACGAGGTGCAGGATCGTGAGCCGCGTCTCCGAGCTCCAGAGAGCGCGCGTGGAAGCGGCGCCGTGGCGCTCGACGCGTCCGCCCTGCAAGCCGACGAGCGCGCCTTTCGGTAGCGCGTGGAGCCGGACGATCGGGTGATCGAGCCCGCGGCGCGCCGATTCCGCAGCGCTGCGATCCAGCGCTCGATGCAAGAGCTCGGAGCCGCGCGACAGCCAAACGAGCCCATCGGTGTAGATCGGTCCGAGCCACTGCCCCTCGGCCGGCAAGCGACCGAGCTCGCGCGGATCACCATCGCGCGGATCGAGCTCGAAAAGCCGGCCTTCCCAACTCGCGACGCCGATGCCCTTCTCGCACGCGAACGGAGCGGCGCGCAGACCGCCCATCTCCGCGGTCACCACGCGATCGAAGATCACCTTGCGCTGCGCGAGATCGAGGGCGCGCAGGTGGCCCCCGCGATCCGCGACGAAGCAGCGCTCCCCTTGGAGCATCGGCGCGCTCGCGACGGGGCCATGTCCCGGCACGCGCCAGAGCGGCGGCGTGCGCAAGACGAGCGTGGCGTCGCCGCGCTCGAAGCCGGTGACCTGGATCACCTCGCGCTCGAAGCCTTCGCTCTTCACGATCAGCGTCGCAGCTCGAAACGGGTCGTACTCGACCGGCAAAGGCGTCAGGCCGAGGACTTGGGTACCTTCGCGGACTTCGGCGCCGCTGGGGATCGAGCGCAGGAGGAACGGCAGGCGCACATGTCCGCGGAGGTCGAGGTCGGGAGCCTCTTCGACCAAGGACTGATAGGCCGTGACCGCCGCGGCGAAGTCGCGTTGCTCGGTGGCTTTCGCGATGGCGCGGAGCTGTCCGACGATCTTCTCCAGGCGCTCGGCCTGCGTGACGAACTGCGCCTGTAGGCCGCTCTCGACGCTGCTCTGCGCCAGCAGGCGATAGAGCTCGGCGGCGGCGCCCCAGCGGTTCTCGCGCTCGGCCTTGGAGGCTTCCTCGAGCAGGTTCTCGAGCTCATCGGTGCGCGAGTACGCTTCGATGCGCTTGCCGAGCTCCTCCGCGAGCAGCTCACCTTGGACCTGCTGCATGCCGACGCGGGTGAACAGGGCCTCGTCGAGGAGGTTCCGTTGCTTCGGCAGGAGCTTCGCGATGGCCGGGTCGGTGAGGCCGTCTCGCAATCCGCCCATCGACGCGGCGTTCACGCGCTGGAGCTCCGCCACGAGCTCGGCTCGCAGCGCTTCGATCTCCTTCGAGGAGAGTCGCGCGATGTGCTCCGGTGAGGCGCGCTGGAGCAGCTCCTGCATGCGCGTGTCCCACTGCGTCAACGCCTCGATGGCGCTCTGGATGCGGAAGCGGATCGTCTCTTGCTCGCCCTTCGAGAGGGTCTGCGCGAGCAGCTCGCGGTAGATCGGGAACGCCTCTTGGTAGCGCGAGGCATCGATGTGCGCTCCCGCTTCGGTGAGGCGCGAGGAGAGCAGACGCTGGCTGTCCTCGTCCTTGCGGCGTTGCTCGTCGGCGAGGCGGCGTTGGTAGCCCTGACGTGCGCGGGCGGCCGCTTCGATGACCTCGCCGGCGCCCATGCTGCCCGAGTAGCTCTCGTCGAGCTGGTTCAGCGCGAGCAGAGCGGCTTGCGCGTCGCGTCGACCGAGCTCCTCGGCTTCCTGCAGGAGCGCCGCGGCGTTGGATTCGTTCCAGGCCGCGGTGAGCCAGAGGCAACTCGCGCCGACGCCGAGCAGGATGGCGGCGGTGACGAGCGCGCGGCGGCGCCGACGCGCTTGCTGGGAGATCAGGATCTGTCGAAGAGCCTGGGCGATCTCCTTGTTGCCGCGGTCGAGCTTCAGGATCTCCCGATAGGTCTCGATCAAGCGCTGCCGCTGTCCGCCTTCGCGATCGACGTTGGCGGCGAAGTGCAGCAGGTTCAGCGCGACGTCTTTGGTGCCGGCCTTCATGGCCGCGTTCGCCGCTCTTCGCACGAGCACGGCGTCGCGCGGAGGCGCCGCCGTGAGCATGCCGGAATACTGCCGCGCTTCGTTCTCGGTCTCGCGTTGCGACGAGAGGAGCTCGACCACGCGCACTCGCTGCGCGAACGCCGCGGCGCTGTCGCGTTCGATCTCGTCGAGCACCTGCATCAGGCGCTTGTTCGAGTTCAGGTGCTCGGGGCAGAGCTCGAGGATCTGCTGCAGCAGCTCGCGCGCATCCTCGTAGCACTCCGTCGCGATCATCTGCCCCGCGACGTAGGAGCGCAGATCGCAAGCGCGCTCCTTCTCCTCCATCGACTCGTAGAGACGCGCGATCTGATCCAGGTTGCGCCGCAGGCGCGGCGCGCGGCGATCGACGGCGAGGTCGAGGAGCGCGCGCGCGTTCTCCCGGCGCCCTTGCGCGAATTCGATCTCGGCGTTGGAGACGAGCTCGTCCAGGGTCGCCAGACGCACGAGCTCGCGGTCGGCGAGCGCGGCGACGACCTTCGCCGTATCGAACAAGGAGCCGAGCGTGCGGTCGGCCAGGACGCGGAGATCGGTCTTCCCGTCGATGGCCTCGATGACGAGCTGCTCATCGTCCTCGAGATCGGCTCGCTCGGCCGCCGACAGCGGCGCGGCGACGAAGACCTCGCCGCGGTCCGGGACCTGGCGCTTGATCTCACCCCACTCGTCGATCCGCCGTGCTCCTTCGAGCAGCATCGGTCCGATGGGGAGCGGGTCGATGACATAGGGGCCGATCGTCGCGGCGTCGGGCTTCTTGTCGTCGAAGAACTCGAAGTTGCCCTGCGTCCAGCCGAACATGTCGTAGAGCAGCTCTTCGGCCTGCTCCTGGACTGCTTCTTCGACCGCTTCGCTGGAGACCAGGTTCCGCTGCGCCAGGACCTGACCGAAGGTCGAGCCGTGCGTCTCGGCGTGGCGCTTCGCGCTGGCGATGTCCTCGGCCGAGATCTCGCCCGCGTTGCGGAAGCGCTCCGCCAGGCGATCGGTGCAGAGCGTCGCGAGATGCAGCAGCGACACGCCCTGCGGGCCGAAGAAGAGCTCGCGCGATTCGCCTTCGCGCCAGACCTTGAGCACGCCGACCTGGCGACTCCCTTCCAGGGTCTGGAAGAGATCGCCCATCTTCAGCTTGGAGAGGTCGCCAGTCAGGCCCATGTCGCCGAGTCCGCTCGAGGGAGATGCCCGTGCGACCATCGACCGGGGAGGGGTGGAGGGTTGAGCCGGCACGGCGCGGGAGGAGCGCTTTTCGCGCCTGACGAGGTCCCCCGGGGGCCTCCTGCTGGAGGGGTCGCTTCGCGGCCCCCTGCGCCTTGGTCGACCTGCGCCGCGCCTCCCGGCTAAGCTCTGCCCCGTGAACAAGTGGACACCTCGACTCGGGCGCGCAGCGGGTGAACAGGAGCGCCGCTCCGCGCGGGCGCTCTGCGCCTTGCTCGTCGCGCTCGCGACGCTCGCCCCGGCCCGCGGGCAGTCGAACCCCTCTGCTCCGCCCGTCGAGGCATTCCTCGACTCGGCCGCGCGCGCCGCGGTCGAGGAAGCCGTGCGCAAGGCCGTGCGCGATCTGCAGGCCGTCAGCGCGCTCGATCGCGACCGAGCCGCGCGCGAGCTCGCCGAGCTCGGCGCTCCGGCCGAGGTGGCGTTGCTCCGAGAGCTCGGAGCGTCCGGTTCGGCGGTGGTGCGGCGCTCCGGCCTGCGCGCGTTGTTCCTCGCGGGACCTGCCCCGGCGGCGGTGGAGCTCTCCTGGTCGTGGGCGGAGAGTGCGAACCTCGCCTTCGATCGCCGCGCGTTCGCTCTGCTCGAGCTCGGTGCGCCATTCGGCATCGAGGCGGAACGCGTCGAGCGCGCGGCGCGTCTCGGTCGGATCGCTGCAGGTGCGGGGCCGCTCGCCGAAGTCGCGGCCTTCGCGCTCGTGCGCCTGCGAACGCGCGGCGCCGAAGCCGGTGCCCTGCGCTCCCTGCTCGCGAACGCGAGCTCGGTGAAGCTGCGCGGCGCGCTCGCTCTATACCTCGCGCGAGCGGAGCCCGAGTCGCTGCCCTCGATCACGGAGCTCGCGCTGCGTTCGAAGTCCGATTGGTTGCGCGCGGCGGCGTGGCTCGCGCTCGCCGACGCGGGTCGGGGATCGTTGCCCGAAGCTCTGCGGGAGATCGAGGGCCGCGGGGTCGTGCTCGCGCTCTGCGCTGCGCTCGCCTGCGTGCCGCGCGATGCGACCGAGGTCGATGCGCTCGCGCAGCGAATCCAGGCCGAGCGGCGTCCCGAGGTCGTCGGTGGCTGGGCTATGGCGCTCGCGGCTTCTCGATTGCCGCGCGCCGAAGCGCTGCTCCTCGAGCGCGCGAGCGAGCTCGCCTTGCGCACGCGCTCGCCGCTGCTGCAGGCGGGCGTCGCGCTGCGCTCTCCGCGCATCGTCGCCGCGGTGCACGGTCGTACCCCGATCGATGCGCGCGAGCGCGCGATGGACTTCGCGGCGCTGATCGCGTTGCGCTGCTGCGAGCTCGCGCCCGGGGAAGCGCTCTTCGAAGCGGATCCAGAGCGCTTGCGCGCGGCCGATCCCGTGTTGCTCAGCGCGGCGCGACATCTCGATGAGCGAACGGCGGAGGGCGCGGCCGAAGCGGCGCTGGCCTTGCTCCTGCACGGTCGTCCGCTGCCGTTCTCTACCGAAGCCTTGGCCCGCAGCGCGAGTGGGCTATCCCTGATCCTGCGTCTCGCCACGCTGCATGCGAGGGGCGCCGTCGATGCCTCCACGCTGCGTCGCGTGGGGGCTGCGCTCGCGCTGCGCCGCGGCGTGGATCCGCGCGCGTGGCGCGATCTAGCGGTGCACCATCTCGCCACGAGCGCCTTGGGACACGAGGCGCTGCCCTTCGACGAGCTGCGCGTGCGGGAGGTCGATGATCCGCGCGACCCGGGGCCGAACGACCTCTTCCTGCCGAGCGACGATCCGCTGCCGCCGCTCGCGAAGACCTCGGATTACTACGCCGACCTCGCGTTCTGGCTGAAGGCGAGGCCCTTCCGGGCGACGGTAGAGAGCTACGTGGGGCGCTGAGCGAAGCTCGCGGAGTTCCGCTCCGCGGATCGTGCGCTGCGATGTGTCTTCGCTTCCGTCGCGAAGGCGCTCGGTCGATGCGCGAGGCTAGCGTAGATCAGACCACTAGCGGGGCTTCGACCGAGCCCTGCTAGCACGTTGGCTGGTGCAACGGATCACGCTGTCAGCGTGTTCGCTGGCAGAACGGCTCAAGCCGTTGAATCCGCATCGTCGACGCGCGGATGGCACCCGAACCCGGGACGCGCGCGAACCTTCGAACGCGAGGTTCGCGACGACCGCTCCGCCAGCCCTCCGGCGAAGCAAGCGCCGCGCCCGCCGCGCGTGAAGGACGTCGAACGACACCGCGCGTCGGAGCGTGCACGACGTCGAACGCGATTCGTGAGCGAGCGCGGCGGTCACGTCGATTGCATCGCCTCCGGATGCGGCTCCGCTGCGTCGAAAGACATCGTGCGCCGTTTCGGAGCCCGCGGGAGGCGGGGGCTCCGAAACTCATGCTACGGGAGAGATCGGACGTCGACGCGAGGTCCGCGTCGAGAGACATCGGTTCGTCGCCCGCGCGGTGCAGCGAGTTCGGGCAGCGAACAACGTCGCCGTATCAAGTTTCCGACTTGCTAGGAAACCCAAGAGGCCCATTCTGCGTTCTCCATGCTGGAACGACATCGGGGAAGGCGACGCGTAACGAGGAGGAGGAAGACGCATGCGCCGCAAGGTTCAACAGCTCGAGTTCGACTTTCGTCAGCATGGTGGCAAGCGGAAGGGCGCGGGACGGAAGCCGAAGAATGCCGAGGCGGGCATGCCGCACCGTCAGCGCGCGAGGAAGAAGCGCGGCCAGCCTCTCTTGATCACCGTGCGTCTGGCGGATGGCCTGCCGTCGCTGCGCCGCGGCGGTGCTCTGAAGCTCGTGCTCGCGGCGCTCAGCGCGAGCAGCGATCGCCACGGAATGCGGATCATCCACACCACCGTGCAAAGCAACCACTTGCACTTCCTGGTCGAGGCCGACGATCGAGAGTGCGTCGCGCGTGCCATGAACGCTCTGCTGAGCCCACTGGCACGCGCGTTGAACAAGCTTTGGGGCCGTCGCGGCAAGGTGTTCCCCGATCGCTATCACGACGAGGTGATCACGACGCCGACGCAGGCGCGGAACGCGCTGCGCTACGTGCTGCAGAACGGCAAGAAGCATGGAGTCGTGCCGCAAGCGTCGATCGATCTCTGTTCGAGCGCGCCCGTGTTCGAGGGTTGGAAGGAGCGCCCGTCGATCGCATCGATCCCAGCTCCGCTGGTGGTGGCCACCGTCGCGCCCGCCTTGACCTGGCTCCTCACCGCCGGCTGGCGTCGCCACGGATTGCTCGACATCCGCGCGACTCCGCACAACAAGAACGCCGGTCGCCCCCCAGCGAACCTCGCGCAATCAATTCGCCGAGCGAACTCGCGCTGAACCGCACCACACTGCCGCCGCGCGGGCGTGGAACCCCGTGTCCATCGACGTCGTTCACGCGTCGACGTCCGATCTCTCCCGTAGCATGAGTTTCGGAGCCCCCGCCTCCAGCGGGCTCCGAAACGGCGCACGACTTCCATCGACGAAGCGGAGCCGCGCCCGGAGGCGCAGCAAGCGACGTGAACGACGCGCGAGGCTTCGCGTTTCTCGCTCGCGTCGTTCGCGCGTCGTCGCTCGAACACCATCGACTTGGTACGCGCGCGTCGGGCGCGGCGCTTGCTTCGCCGTAGGGCCGGGCGTAGCGCCTGCGCGGTCTTGCGCTCGAACGCCTCTCGCTCCTCGCTGCTTGCGTTCAAGCGCGCGCCGTCCGCTGCGACCGCTCCGCCAGCCCTCCGGCCAAGCAAGCGCCGCGTCCGGATGCGGCTCCGCTACGTCGAAAGACATCGTTCGACCTTCCGGAGCCCGCGGGAGGTGGGAGCTTCAGAGCTCATGCGACCGGAGAGATCGGTCGTCGACGCTCGACCCACGTCGATCGAAACTGGTTCGCCGCCGGCGCGGCGGTAGCGCGATGAGTCCGCTCTGCTGCGCAGCGAGATCGACCGGTCCTTGGGTTCGGAGACGGACTCAAGAACTACGACTTTCGCGCCCCGAGGACTCTAGGTCTCGCAGCGCGCGCTGCACGTCGTGCGGCGTATCGAGATCCAGGAGGACGAAGGGATCATCGACCGCGATGCGTTCGCGCAGCGTCGTCGCGCGATCGCGCAGCTCGCGCAGCGTCTCGTCGTCGCGCAGCGCGAGCAGCTCCTCGCGCAAGGCCGCGCCGAGCAGGACGGGATGGCCGCCGCGTTCGCCGTGGAAGGGGCTGCGATAGGCGCGCTCCGCGACCGGCTCTCGCGTGAGCGCGCGCAGCGTCGCCGGAGCGACGAGCGGCACGTCCACGGGCCAGACGAGGAGCGCTCGCTGCGGAGGCAACGCCGCCGCTGCGAGGCGCAGCGAATGCGTGCGCTCGCGCTCCGGGGCTTCGTTCGCGACGACGCTCGCGGCGATCCCGAGCCGGGCGGTCGCGAGGCGCGAACGCACGCGCTCGGCGTCCGCGCCGCACACCACGGCGATCTCCGCAGGCACGGCGAGCTCGCGGAACGCGGCGTCGAGCGTGCGCAGCACGCGGAAGAGCAGTGATTCTCCCGCGAGCTCGAAGAGGGCCTTCGGGCCGCCGAGTCGCGTCCCGCGACCCGCGGCGAGGATCGCCACCGCGAGCTCGAGGGGTGCGTGCATGTGCGCGCGCCCGCGCTCAGCGCGGGAACGCCTCGGGCAGACCGCCATCGACGGGCAGAGTCGCCCCCGTCGTGCGCGTGAGATCGCGCACGCAGGCGACGACCGCGCGGCCGACGTGCCGCGGCGTGACCTCGCGCTTCAGCAAGCTGCGCTCGCGATAGAAGTCGCGCAGCTCGTGCTCCGAGAGGCCGCGCGCGCGCATGCGCTCGGGGCCGATCTCGGCCCAGAGTCCGCTCGGCACTTCTCCGCCGAAGACCGCGTCGGCGTGCACGAGGTTCACGCGCACCCCGAGGGGGGCGAGCTCCAAGGCCGCGATCTTGCCGAGCTGATGCGCGCCGGCCTTGGAGGCGCTGTAGGCGCCGAAGCCGGCTCCCGGCGCGAAGACGTTCTTCGAAGCTTGCACGACGATGTCGCCGCCGCTGCCCTCGAGCGCGAAGTGGCGCGCCGCGGCGCGTAGCGTGAGCGCGACGCCGAGCGTGTTTACCTCCAATACGCGGCGCAGGCGCGCGACCTCGAGCTCGGCGAGCGGCGCGGCGTAGGCGATGCCGGCGTTCGGCACGACGATGTCCACGCCGCCGAAGCGCAACGTGGCTTCGTCGAACGCGCGCGCGAGCGCGACTTCGTCGGTGACATCGATGCCCGCTAGCAGATGGAGGCGCGAGTCGCCGTGCGTCGCGCGGAGCAGCGCGCCGGCGCGCTCCAGCAGCGCGGCGTCGAAGTCGGTCGCGACGACGTGCGCGCCGGCATCGAGCAGCTCGGCGCAGATGCCGTGACCGATCGCGCCGCCCGCGCCGGTGACGAGCGCCACCCGGCCCTGCAGCGGCGGCGCCTTCTTCTCGCCGAGCTTCGCTTGCTCCAGCGACCAGTACTCCATCTCGAAGAGCTCGCCGGGCGAGAGCGCGCGATAGGTGCCCAGCGCCGCGCCGAGAGCCTTGCCGCGCACGGTGTGTTCCGCGATGTCGGCGGCGATCGCGGCGGCCTTCGCGTCGGCGCCGAAGCCGACGACGCCCAGATCCTCCAGCACCGCGACGCGCGGCTTCGGATCGAGCTCGCGCGGCTTCGCGACGCGCGCGCGATGCGCGGCGAAGTATGCGCGATAGCGCTGCTCGAAGCGTTCGACGGCCGCGCGCGTCGCGGCGGCGTCGCTCCACGCGGCGCGCGCGAGATAGAGATACGGGCCCTTCGTGCGCAGCACGTGATCGGGAGTGAGCGGGCCTTCGTCCTCGACGAGAGCGCGCGCCACCTCGGCCGCGCTGAAGGCGCGTAGGTCGTCGGCGGTCCGCGCGTCGGCGAGGAAGCGCGTCGTCACCTCGCCTTGCGCATCGCGCCGCGCGAGCGCGCCGCGCAGGCGCGGCAGCGCGGCGGCGAGCTCGCGCCGCGCCTCGCGTTCAGAGCTCCGCGGGGCCGCGGCGAGCAGCGGGGGCGGCGAGCCGCCGCGCGCGGCGAGATAGCGCTCGGCGCGGGTGACGAGCTCGATCGTGCGCTCGTAGCTCGTGCGTGCGTCATCGCCGAAGGTGAAGAGCCCGTGGTGGCGCAGCACGATGCCGACGCAGCGCGGCGCGGCGCGCTGCGCCGCCGCGACGGCCTTCGCGAGCGGGAACCCGGGCATGATCCACGGCAGCACGAGCACTTCGTCGCCGAGCGCTTCGCGCACGCGTAGCTCGCCGTCGGGCTGGTTCGTCAGCACGCAGATCGCGTCGGCGTGCGTGTGGTCGACGAAGCGGTGGGGCAGGAACGCGTGCAGCAGCGTCTCGACGGAGGGATTGGGAGCGCGCACGTCGAGCAGGCGTCGACGGAGCTCGTTGGTCATCGTCTCGTCGTCGAGCTGTGAGAGGCGCTCCATCGCGCGCAGCGGCGCGAGCTCCAGCGCGGGCAGGCCGGCGGGCTCGATCGTCTTCAGGTCCCAGCCGGAGCCCTTCACGCAGAGCACCTCGTGCTCGATGCCGAGGGCGTCCGCGAGGCGCGTCTTCACCGAGGTGTTCCCGCCGCCGTGGAGCACGAGCGCGCGCTCGGCGCCGATCAAGCGCGAGGTGTAGACGCGCAGGGCGAGATCGTTTCCGACATCCTTCCAGCGCTCGATGGCCTCCGCGGCCTCGCGCTCGTTCCAGCGGCTCTGCACGGGTGATCCTCGGCTCCAGAAAAGCGCGGCAGTCTACGATCCGAACCAGCGGCTGTAGAAGCTGCGCGCGCGCGCGGGCTCGTCGGTGCCGTGGACCAGCATCCTTCCGTCGGGGAACGCGGTGAGCTCCAGCTCCTCGGCTCGGAAGCGCAGCCAGAAGCGGGAGTGCTCGCACGCGATCCCTTCGCGCGCGAGCCGCGCCGACAAGGCCTCGAGATCGAGGCGCGCGTGCGGCGCGGGGCGGAGCTGCACGGTGTTCCGCCCGCAAAGGCTCTCCGCCCTCGTCGTGGCAGCGGCGCCCTCGAGGTACGGGAACTCGCCCCGGGAGCAGCACGCGCAGTCCGCTTGCCGAGGGATGCGCAGGGCTTGCACGCGGCGCGACCAGAGCTCGACCTGCAAGAGCTCCGAGGTGATCGCCTCGGGATGACCGCTCAGGATCTTCAAGGCGTCGCTCGCCTGCAGCGCCGCGATCAGCGCGGTGAGCGGGCCCAGCACGCCGGCCGTCTCGCAGGTCTCGCTCCCGCCGGCGCTCGGCGGCTCGGGGAAGATGCAGCGCAAGCACGCGGTGCGCCCGGGGATCACCGCCATCTCGAGACCGTGATCCGCGACCGCGCCGCCGTAGATCCACGGCTTGCCGGCGCGCACCGCGAAGTCGTTCAGCAGGTAGCGCGTCTCGAAGTTGTCGGTGCCGTCGAGCAGCAGATCGACGTCGCGGGCCAACTCCTCCAGCTCATCGGCGCCGACATCGCGCACGCAGGCTTCGATCTCGACCGCGCCGTTCACCTCGCGCAAGCGCCGCGCGGCCGCCTCCGCCTTCGGCCAGCTCTCGCGCGCGTCGCGCTCGTCGAAGAGCGTCTGCCTCTGGAGATTGGTGAGCTCGACCAAGTCGCGATCCGCGATGCGCAGGAATCCGACGCCGGCGCGCACGAGTAGGTCGGCGATCGGCGTTCCGAGCGCGCCGCAGCCCACCAGCAGGACCCGCGCGTCGCGGAGGGCCTCCTGACCGGAGCGTCCCATCTGCGGGACGCGCATCTGGCGGGCATAGCGTCCGAGCGGATCCGAGTTCAAGGGCTGCATCGCACGAGGAGCCACGCGAGGAAGAGCGCGCCGAGGAGCGCGGCCGCGCCGAAGGTGCGGCGGAGCAGGCGCAGGTCGCGCGCCTCGAGGTCGGGCTCGAAGTCCGTGTAGTTGAAGTAGTCGAAGCGCGCCGATGGCAGCGGTGCTCCGCAATGTCGGCAGCGCTCTTCCTCGAAGGGGACCACGCCGCGGCACGCGGGGCAAGCGCGGTTCCGTATGCGCTGGCCCGCGTCGGCCATGCCAGGTCTCGCCGAGGCGCGGCGGTAGTGCGCCAGGGCCTCGGCGTGGGTCGAGCCGGCGGGAGGGTTCGACGCCGCGTCACCGCGCGCCTCCTCGTCATCGCCTGCCTCGATCGCCATCCCAGGGCCTCCGTTCCGCGTCGGTCGCGCGGACCGAGGGTTGCGCCACCTCGGGCGAGCTGTCATCTTCGCAGGGCGAGGGCGCCTCCACGAGGTCGCGCTCCTACGTTCCGCGGCGGTCGGCTCCCAGGGCGCGCCCGGAACGGCTGGTCCGGTCGTCACGGCGGTGGAGGAGACCCGATGAGCTCTGCGAGGACCGCGGGGTTACCGCCCCGCGCGCGCCAACTTCTGGACGTGCTCTACGACGCGGTGCTCGAAGAGCCCGCGCTGCGGGCCGCCGTCGATCGCGAGCGCTGGATCGAGACGGTGCGCGCCGAATACAAGGCGTGGCGCGCTGCCATCAGCGGCGAGAGGGGCGGAGGCATCAGCGGCGAGAAGAGCGGAGGCATCGGTCGCGAGAGCCGCGAGAGCCGCGACAAGGCCGAGGGTGCGGGCAGCGTCGCGGTGGCCGACGGGCCCGGCGAGCTCGAAGCGAAGGTGGAAGCGCGCCACGACGCCGAGCATGCGATCGCGCGCCTCGCGCTGGAGACCCTCGCCGAGCAAGCGCTGCTCGCGCAGAGCGCCGTGCAGGACGTGCGTCCGCGACTGCCGAAGGATCGCATCGCCGGCCTGCTCGCCGACATCGACTCCGTGGACCTCGAGATGTACCGGCGCTGCGAGCTCGAGCTCGAGCGCGCCTCCGCCGTCGCGAGAGCGGGCGGCGTTCCTCGCGACGAAGTTCTCCGGCGCTGGAGCCGCACGCGGCAAGCGCTCCTCGATCGGGTGCGCGAAGCATGAACAAGCAAGGCTCGAAGGGCTCGCGCGGCTCGCGCGACGCGGGCTCGGACGAGGGCGCGACGGCCGCGCCGAAGAACGGCAAGGGCGCGCCGCTCCCGGCGCTCTTCTCCGGCGCGGAGGGCCGCGATCCGCAGCTCCTGCTCCGCCGCCTCCATGGCGGCTTGCTTCTGCACGCCGTGCTCGGCGTCGAACGCCTCGGGCGCTGCGCCGATGTCTTGCGCGGCCTCGGCTGGAGCGAAGAGCGCGTCGCGGACCTCGGATTGCACGGTGCGTGCCCCACGGCGCGCTTCGAGGACCGCCGCACCGAGGAGCTCTTCTACGAGTACAAGAAGACCGGCGACCCGAACCTGCGGAACGCGCTCCTCGAGTGCTACTACCCGATGGTCCGGCACGTCTCGTCGAGCCTCTTGCGGCGCTTTCCGCGCTGCGTCGATCTCGAGGAGCTCTCGAGCGCCGGCATCCACGGTCTCTACCGCGCGCTCGAAGCCTACGACCCCGAGCGCGGCGGCACCTTCAAGACCTACTGCGCCTCGCGCATCAAGGGCGCCATCCTGGACGAGCTGCGCTCGCAGGATTGGGTGCCGCGCGCCGTGCGCGTGAAGGCGCAGCGCTTTGATCGCGCGCGCGAGGAGCTGATCGGCGCCTTCGGACGCGAGCCCACGAATCCCGAGCTGGCCGAGCACTTGGGGCTCGCTCTTTCCGACTTCCAGGTCGAGAGTCGCGAAGCCGTCACGTACTCGATGAAGAACTTCACCGACGGCGAGGTGGAGGCGGAGGAAGGCGACGGCTCGGAGCCGTTCTCCGAGATGGCGCACGAGGACGCCGACCTGCGGCCCGGGCGCCGGCTCGAGGTCGAGGACGGCTTCCAGAAGGTGCTGGAAGGGCTCACCGACAAGGAGCGCTTGATCTTGCTGCTCTACTACAAGGAAGAGCTGAAGATGCGCGAGATCGGCGAGCGCCTGAACATCACGGAGTCGCGCGTCTGCCAGATCCACTCCAACTTGATGGAGCGTCTGCGGAAGAGGTTGAAGCACAAGGTCGACGAGATCTGAACCGCCGGCGAGCACATAGCCGCGCCGCGTCGTTCCAGCTCTCGTCGAGCACGACGCGCGCTGGCGCGAGGATGGCGATCATGGGAATGCGCATGCGTACGATCTCGATCGGCGGCGCGCTCGGCGCGCTGGTTCTCTTCGTCGGCGAGCTCGCGGCACAGGAGCCGCGAGCGCAGAGCCTCCCCGCGGGGTTCCTCGGTGAGAAGGCGCGCGCCTTCCTCGACGCTCTCGCGAGCGGCGAGGCCGCGAAGGTGCTGCCGTTCCAACCTCGCGAGATGCGCGAGGGCATGGGCAAGGAAGAGCAGCAAGCCTTCGCCCAGGGCCTGAAGCACGCCGGAGCGCTCCTCGCTTCGCACGCCGGCAAGTTCCAGCGCGCGGCGCTGGAGCAGAGCCCGAAGATCGAGGGCCTGCCCGCGGACGCGCAGCACGTCGTCGCGAACTGGGAGCTCCAGATCCGCTCGGAGCACGAGCTGCGCCCCGAAGAGCACCAGGAAGGGAAGTCCGAGCCGCGGCCCGCCGCGCGCAAGGAAGAGCTGCTGCACGGCGTGCGACTGCGCTTCGGCGCCGCGCGCGAGGAGCAGGAGAAGGGCCCCGCAGCTTGGCCGGTCGCGGAATTCGAGATCGAGTTCGAGAGCGTGCAGCCGGCGACGGGGCGCGTCATTCCCGAGATGGATCTCGCGCCGATGACGCTGACGGGTTGCTTGAGCGAGCTCATGTTCGGCACCGCGCCCGAGGAGGTCGTGCGGCGTGGCTCGAGCGCGTTCGCGGTGCAGGTGCTCTCGAGCTCCGCTCTCGAGCTCGATCCGGCGAGCGCGGCCGGGCCGCTCGTCGAGAACCTGCGCCGCGCGATCGCGGCGAAGGACGGCGCCGAGCTCCTCGCGGGGGTGCACTTGGAGGCGGGCGCCGAGCGCCCCGACGGGAAGGCTCTGGCCGAAGCGCTGAGCTCCTTCGGCGGCCTCGACGAGCGCCTGCGCTCCTGGGTGCGACCCGGGGCGCTCCCGCTCTCGGCGACGCGCGGCTCCGTCGAGGTCGCGACCCCCGCGGGCTCCTACTTGGTCGAATGGTCGAAGAAGAACGGCCGCTGGGCTCTCGACGACCTCGCCTTCGAACCCGCGGAAGATCGCGAAGGCGCGGCGTTCCACTTGCGCGAGCTGCTCTCGCGCTGACCCGCGCGTCGCACAACGAACGACTCCGGGCGACGAAACGCAGCGGGCCAGCATTCGCTGGCCCGCCGCGTTTCGTCGCTCGCAGTCTTCTAGATGCCGGGTCCGCCTACACCGTCCAGGTCGTCCCGGAGTAGAGCAGCTTCTCCAGGTTGCCCGGACCGCGCTTCGCGCGCGCGGCGTCGATCTGCGCGCGCATGCCGGCGTCGAAGGTCGGCTTCTCGAGGCGACGGAAGATCCCGAGCGGCACCGGGTTGGCCGGATCCTTCGGCAGGTGATTCGCCAACATGCCGAGCGTCCCCGAGGGTTCTTCCTGATCCCAGATCAGCAGGTCCTTCTCGCGCTCCGGGTGCTGCTTCAAGTCGATCTTCTCGAGGCTCGCGCCCTTCAGCGCGAAGCCCATCGACTTCTCCGGGCCGTAGCGCAGCGGCTGGCCGTGCTCGAGGTAGAGCGCCTTCTCTTCGCGCGTGGCCTTCGCGGTCAGCGACTCGAATGCGCCGTCGTTGAAGATGTTGCAGTTCTGGTAGATCTCGACGAACGCGGCGCCGCGGTGCATCGCCGCCGCGGCGACCGTGTCGGAGAGGTGCTGGCGGAAGACGTCGACCGAACGCGCCACGAAGGTCGCACCGGCGGCGAGGGCGAAGTTCACCGGGTCGACGGGGTTGTCGACCGAACCGTAGGGCGTCGACTTCGTGACCTTGCCCTGCTCGGAGGTCGGCGAGTACTGCCCCTTCGTGAGCCCGTAGATCCGATTGTTGAACATCAGGATCTTCAGGTCCACGTTGCGGCGCAGCACGTGCAGCAGGTGATTGCCGCCGATCGAGAGGCCGTCGCCGTCACCGGTGACGACCCACACCGAGAGCTTCGGATTCGCGAGCTTGACCCCCGTCGCGATCGCCGGCGCGCGGCCGTGGATCGAGTGGAAGCCGTAGGTCGAGAGGTAGTAGGGGAAGCGGCTGGAGCAGCCGATTCCCGAGACCACCGCGAACTCCTCGCGCGGGATCCCGAGGCCAGCGAGCACCGACTGCACGGTGGCCAGGATCGCGTAGTCCCCGCAGCCGGGGCACCAGCGGATCGTCTGGTCGCTCTCGAAGTCCTTCTTCGTGTACGTGGGCGCGGTCGCCTCGGTCGTCGGGGTCATGGAGCTCTTCTCGCAGCGTCAGCTACAGCGAATCGAATCGGCGGAGGATGCGGTAGTTGGATCGGCTCAGCTCAGCTCAGCGACTGGATCTTCTCCAGGATCTCGGAGCTGGTGAACGGTCGGCCCTGCACCTTGGGCAACGAGATGGCATCGACCAGGTATTCGGAGCGCACGAGGCGCCAGAGCTGGCCGAGGTTCATCTCGGGGATCAGGACCTTCTTCGCGCGCTTCAGGATCGGGCCCAGTCCCACGGGGAACGGCCAGACGTGGCGCAGATGGCAGCGCGCGACGGAGAGGCCCTTCGCGCGCGCTTGCCGCACCGCGCCGGTGATCGCGCCGTGCGTCGAGCCCCAGCCGAGAACGACCAGGTCCGCGTCTTCGTCGCCTTCGAATTCGGGCGGCGGACAATCGGAGGCGATGCGGTTCACCTTCTCCTGCCGCAGCTTGCACATGCGCTCATGGTTCTCGGCGTCGTAGGAGATCGAGCCGGTCTTGTCGGCCTTCTCGATGCCGCCGATGCGGTGCTCGTAGCCCGGCGTGCCCGGCACGGCCCAAGGGCGCGCCAAGGTCTTCTCGTCCCGCAGATACGGGAGGAAATTCGCGGGAGTCGGCTCGCCGTTCTGGCCGGCGAAGCGCACCTCGATCTTCGGCAGATCGGCGACCTTCGGCAGCAGCCAGGGCTCGGAGCCGTTCGCGATGTAGCCGTCGGAGAGCAGGATCACCGGCGTCATGTAGCGGATCGCGAGGCGCACGGCCTCGATCGCCGCATAGAAGCAGTCGGAGGGCGACGCTGCGGCGATCACCGGGATCGGCGCCTCGCCGTTGCGGCCGAGCACGGCCTGGAACAGGTCGGCCTGCTCGGTCTTCGTCGGCAAGCCGGTGCTCGGGCCGCCGCGCTGCACGTTGACGAGGACGAGGGGCAGCTCCAGCGAGACCGCGAGGCCGAGCGCCTCGGTCTTCAGCGCGACACCCGGGCCGCTGGTCGTGGTCATCCCGATCTTGCCGGCGTAGGAAGCGCCGATCGCGGAAGTGATCGCCGCGATCTCGTCCTCGGCCTGGAAAGTCGTGACGCCGAAGTTCTTGTACGCGGCGAGCGTGTGCAGGATGTCGCTCGCCGGCGTGATGGGATAGGAGCCGAGGAAGATCTCGAGCCCCGAGAGCTCGCTCGCGGCGAGGAAGCCCATCGAGAGCGCTTCGTTGCCCATGACGTTGCGGTAGGTGCCCTTCGGCATCGCCGCGGGCGGGACCTCGTACACCGTCTGGAAGAGCTCGGTCGTGTCGGCGAAGTTGAAGCCCGCGCGCAAGACGCGCAGGTTCGCCTCGACCATCTGCTCGTTCTTCGCGAACTTGGACTTGATCCAGGTCTCCGTCGGGTCCAGCGGGCGACTGAAGAGCCAGCAGCACACGCCCAGCGCGAAGAAGTTCTTGCAGCGCAGCGCCTCCTTCATCGAGAGCCCGAGGCCCTCGAGCGCGCGCTTGGTGAGGTCGTTGAGATCGACCGCGACGACGCGGTAGGCGCGCAGCGCGTCGCCTTCCAGCGGGCTCTTCGGGTAGCCCGCCATGTCCAGCTCCTTCTTGCCGAAGCCGCCGGTGTTCACGATCAGCAGGCCGCCGGCGCGGAGATCGCCGAGGTTCACCTTCAGCGCGGCCGCATTCATCGCGACGAGCACATCGGGCGCGTCACCCGGCGTGTGGATGTCGTAGCTGGAGAAGCGGAGCTGGAAGCCCGAGACCCCGGCGAGCGTGCCGGCGGGGGCGCGGATCTCCGCCGGGAAGTCGGGCAGCGTCGCGAGATCGTTGCCCATCAGCGCCGCGGTGTTCGTGAACTGGCTCCCCGTGAGCTGCATCCCGTCGCCGGAGTCGCCGGCGAAGCGGATCACGACCTGGTCGAGCGTCTCGACCTTGCGGGTGGGGCGGACGGCGGAATCGGATTGGGACATCGAGACCCGGCGGGACGATGGGGAAAGGGCCGATGGCGCGCGCTCGGCGCTGCGCCTGCCGGCGGAACGAGCGCGAGATGATGCACCAGGGCCGAGGCGCTTGGGAGAGCGCCGCGGTGATTTCCCGTCTTCCTTCGTTGCCTGCGGCCGAGCACGGGCTAGGCTCAGCGCGCAACCTCCCCGCCGCGGCTCGGCCCCCGCGTACCCCACGCTTCGCGCCACGCCATGCCCGATCGCGCCCCGGCTCCGCCTCCCCGTCCGGCGGAGCACGCTTCGGATCCACTCCTCGCGACCTCCCGCTTCCGGCGGTGCGCCGCTCTTCTGCTCGGCGCCTTCCTGCTGCTCGCGCCGACGGCGAGCGCACAGGAAGAGCGCGGCGGACGAGCGCTCTGGCGCGAGAAGAAGCGCCTCTTCGAGGAGTGGTGGAAGAAGGTCGACGGGCTGCAGTTGCTCCTGCAGGGGGACGAGCGCCGACCCGAACCGGCGCGCACGCTGCGCCGCGAGGCGGCGGCGTTGCTGCTCGACCTCGCGCGGAGCCTCGAGGTGAAGGACGTCGCGCCCATGCTCTGGAAGGTCGCCCTCTTCGAGGTCGACCCGGAGCACAACCTCGGCCTGACGCATTTGCGCGCCGCGCCCTGGTTCTTGCGCACCGAAGCGCGGAAGGCCCTGGCGACTCTGCCGCCCGACGAGCTCGTGCCCTGGTTGCTCGAGCACGGCCAGAAGAAGGGCAAGGCGAAGGAGTCCTCACCGCGCCTCGCCGCGTCCGAGATCCTCGCGCTGCTCGGCGGCGATCGCGTGAAGGCGCCGCTGCTCGCGCTCTTCGCCAAGGCCGACGAGAAGGAGCGGATCGAGATCGCGAGCGACCTCGCGCGCGCCCTCCCTGGAGACGACGAGGCCATCGCGGCGGTGCTGGCCGTCGCGGGCCAAGGGGCGATCGCGGAGCGCTGCGCCCTCGCGCATGCACTGGCGTCGCTCGCGGCCCCGCGCATCGACGAGACGAAGAAGGAGGGGCGGCGCGCGTTGCTCGAGGCGCAGGCGCAAGACCTCGTCGGGAAGCTCGGGCGTCTCGCGCTCGAGGACGCGAGCTGGCAAGTGCGCCTCGCCGCGGCCGATGCGCTGGCGCGCCTGAAGTGCCGCGCCGGGATCGAGATGCTGATCGCCGCGTTCGCGCGCGAGTCGGAGCGCCTCGCGGCGGGGGAGCGCGTCGAGGTGCGGAACCGCATCCACGCGCTGCTGGAGGGCGTCACCGGCCAGAGCATCGGCGCCGATCGCCCCGAGTGGTGGAAGGAATGGTGGGCGAAGAACGGCGCGAGCTTCACGGTCGCCGAGGCCGTGGCGAAGGTGCAGGACCGCGCGACGAAGAACGCCGGCTACTTGCAGTACTTCCAGCTCGAGATCACCTCCGACCGCATCCTCTTCATCGTCGATCGCAGCGGTTCGATGGCCGAGCCCGCGGCGCGGCGCGATCGCTACGGCAAGCAGAGCGGGCAGACCTCGAGCAAGTTCGCGTACGTGCAGGACGAGCTGGAGACGCTGCTGCAGGCGCTGCCAGAGACCACGCAGGTGAACGTGCTGTTCTTCGGCGACGGCGTCGAGGCGTACCGCACGACCGAGGGCGGGCGGCCGGAGCTGATCCCGCTCACGACGCGCGGCAAGAGCGAGATCGTGCGCTACGTCCGCAACATCGCGCCGAACGGCGGCACGAACCTCTACACGGCGCTCGATCGCGCGCTCGACATCGCGGGGCGGGGGCTCAAGGACAGCGCGTACGAATCCGCATTCGATACGATCTACCTGCTCTCCGACGGCAAGCCCACGGCGGGGCCGGTGATCGACGAGGACGAGATCCTGCGCCGCGTCGACGAGGTCAACGTGCTGCGCCGGGTGAAGATCCACGCGATCACCTTCGGGGATCAGAACAACGCGAAGTTCGTGGCCGAGCTCGCGACGCGCTCCGGTGGTCGTCACGTGCACATGGATTGAGAAGGATCGATGTCCCGAACGTCGTTTGCTGCGGATACCCTTCGGCCTCTCGGGCGCGGCCTCGTGCTCGCGCTGGTCTGCGCACTCCTCGCGGCCCCGCTCGACGCGCAGCGCGGCAAGAAGCCCGCGCAGGAAGAGCCGCCGGCCGATCCCGAGCTCACCGCCGCGCTCGGCGCGTGGACGGCGTTCTGGAGCGAGCTCGAGAAAGGTGTCATCGATTTGCACGGCCAGGCGAGCGACGGCAAGCGCGCCGCCGCGAAGCGCGAGGAGTACCTCGCGTTGGTGAAGCGCCTCGTCGCGAAGCCCGGAGGGCTCGAGGCCGCGCAGCGCCTCTGGAAGGCGGCCCTGTACGAGGCCGATGCCACGGCGGATCAGGGCGCTCTGGTGATCCGCAATCAGCCGTGGTTCCTGCGCACGGGCGCACGCGAAGGGCTGGCGAAGCTCGAGGCCGCGGTGCTGCTCCCGTTCCTCGATCAGCAGCTCGCAAAGCGCGGCAAGACCGAGGCCGACGACCCGCGCCTCGCGGCGATCGAAGTACTCGGCATGGTGGGCGGGGACGGCGCGCGCTCGCGCCTGCTCGCGCTGGCCGCGGTGCGCGAAGCGCCGGTCCAGCTCGAGGTGGTCCGCGCCTTGGCGGCCTTTCCCGGCGGTGATCCCGAGCTGGTCACGGTCCTGCTCGGCGCGCTGAAGACCGGCGATCTGCCGGTGAAGCTGGGCGCGATCCACGCGCTCGCCGGTGCCGCGCGTCCCTTCGTCGACGAGACGCTGAAGGGCGCCGAGCGGAAGACCGAGCCGGCTCTCCTGGGCACACAGGTCGTCGACGCCGTGGGGCAGCGCCTCGTGCAGGACAAATCGTGGCAGATCCGCCAAGCGGCTTCGAGCTGTCTCCTGCGGCTGCGGACGCGCCTCGCCGTGCCCTATCTGATCGAGGGCTTGAAGGCCGAGAAGGCCCGCCTCGCGAAGGAGAAGACCGCCCAGGTGATGGGGGGGCTGCAAGACGCCCTCTACTCGCTCACCGGGCAGGAGATCCCCGGCGATCAGATCGGCGCGTGGGAGGAGTTCTGGAAGAAGAACGGCAGCTCGATGGTGATCCTCGACGCGGCGAAGGCGCCGAAGCAGAGCGAGGGCGACTCCCAGTACCTGCGCTACTTCAACATCGACGTGAAGTCGAAGCGCGTGCTCTTCGTGGTGGACCGCAGCGGCTCGATGCTCGAGCCCGCGAACCTGAAGGGCAAGTACGCGAATCTCGCGGCCAACGACACCAAGTTCGCGATCGTGCAGAAGGAGCTCGAGCGCCTCGTGCTCTCGCTGTCTCCGGACACGCAGGCGAACCTCATCTTCTTCAGCGACGACGTGCGCGTCTGGAAGATGGGCAAGGACGATCGCCCGCCGATGCAGACGCTCGACGATCGCGCGAAGACCGAGCTGGTCACCTTCCTGCGCCTCACCGCGCCGGCGGGCGCGACGAACGTCTGGGATGCGATGCAGGCGGCGCTAGGCGCCGCCGGGCGCGGCTTGCGCGATCGCTACTACGAGACCGAATTCGATACGATCTACCTGCTCTCGGACGGCGCCCCCACGGTCGGCCCGGTGATCGACACCGAGGAGATCCTGCGCCACGTCCGCGAGCGGAACCAACTGAGCCAGGTGGTGATCCACACGATCACCTTCGGCGATGTGAACGACGCGGTGTTCATGAAGCGGCTCGCCACCGAGAACGGCGGCCGACACGTGCACATCGAGTGAGGCCCGAAGCTCTCGAACGCTCCCTCCCAGCTCCTTCCCCTGCGGAGTCCCCATGTACCTCTTCCGAAACCAGGCGTGCGCCGCTCTCGCCCTGAGCGCGCTGCTCTCCTCGGTCTTGTTGGCCCAGCAGCCGGCGCCGGCGGCTAAGCCCGACGAGCCGCCGCCGCCGCTGCCGGCACTCGATGACAAGGAGGCGGCCGAACGGGTCGCCGACTTCAAGCGCCTCTACACCAAGTCGGCCGACCTCGGTCGACGCCTCGAGGCCGTGAAGAAGCTCTCCACGCATCGCAGCGATCGCCTCGCGGCGGAGCTGCAGAAGATCGTGCTGGCCGATCCCAATCCGATCGTGCGCGCGGATGCGGCGAAGGCGCTGGGGCGGCAGGACGGCGCCAAGGCGAAGGTCGGCATCGCCGCGTGCTTGAAAGGGCTCCAGGGCGAGGAGCAGCAAGTCGTGTTGCTCGCCTTGCTCGACTCGCTGCTCTTCGAGGCATACGACCCTGCGCACTACGAGATCCTCGCGCCGCTCTTCGAGAAGGACGCGACCCCGCCCGCCGTGCAGCAGCGCATCGTCCGGCTCTTCGGCAAGGGCAAGGAGAAGCGCGCCTTCCGCCTCCTCGTCGACAATCTGAACGAGCCGATCCCCGAGAACGTGGACGACGGCGCGAACCCCCCGGCCTCGTACTGGGAGATGCGCTGGAAGAAGTGGGACGTCTGGCGTCTCGACGTCGCGAAGGCCCTGAAGGAGCTCACGAGCGTCGAGTTCAAGGAGAAGAAGTTCTACAAGGAGTGGGCGAAGGGCGAGGGCAAGAAGCTAGGCTTCAAGTATTGATCGCGGCGCGTCGGCTGAGCGCGCTCTTCCGGCTTCTCGCCGAGGACGGATAGATTGGATCGCGCTCTTCCGACTCCCCTCCCCACACGGAGCTCCCGCCCCATGCTCTCCGCCGTTCGCCGCGCCGCCGTCTTGGCCTGCGCCTTCAGCGCGTTCCTCGCCTTCCCGACGACGCAGGTCTCGGCCCAAGCATCGAACGGCGTCGCGCTGCTCGCCAACGTCAATCCCGGCACGGGCTACAACGACTGCTGGGGCTATCGCAGCCCGTCGGGGATCGAGCTCGCGATCATGGGCGATCAGAACGGGACCTGGTTCATCGAAGCCACGATCCCGACGCAGCCCGTCGTGCGTGCTTTCATCCCCGGGCCGGGTTCGATCTGGCGCGACATGAAGACCTATGGTCACTACGCCTATCTGGTGACCGAGGGCGGCGGTGGAATGCAGATCGTGGATCTCTCCAATCCGCAGGCTCCGGTGCTCGTGCGCACTTGGGGCGCTTCGATCTGGGGCAACGCGCACAACATCAACATCGATGTGCCGAGCGGAATCTGCTACGTCTGCGGCACGAACGTCGGCGTCGTGGTGATCGATCTTCGTCAGAACCCGTCGAATCCGACGCTCCTGCGCACGTGGAACGACGCCTACGTGCACGACCTGCACGTCCAGAACGGCTACGCGCACCTGGCCTGCATCAACGCGGGCGAGTATTGGATCGTGGATGTCTCTGCGTTGCCGACGATGACCGTGCTGTCGCGCGTGCGAACGCCGGGGGCCTTCACCCACCATACCGGAGTGACCGCCGATGATCGCATCGCCGTCACCACGGACGAGAGCGGCGGAGGCCATCTCGCGATCTGGGACATCGCCGACAAGCGCAACCCGGTGAAGCTCTCCGAGTACAACGCCAACCCGGTGGCGATCATCCACAACGCGTTCATCGTCGGGAACTTCGTGCATTGCGCCTACTACACCGAGGGCTATCGCCTGGTCGACATCACCGACCCGTCGCGGCCCTTCGAGGCAGGCTTCTACGACACCTATCCCGGCGTCTCCGGCGGCTACAACGGACAGTGGGGTTGCTATCCCTACCAGCCGTCCGGGGCGATCTACTGCAGCGATCGCTCGACCGGCCTCTACATCTTGCGTCCGGATCCGGTGAGCGTGACGCACACCGCGCTCGGCGATACGCAGGACGAGGATCAAGTTCGGCCGCTCTCCGTGCGAGCTTCCTCCGCGGCCGGTCTCTCACCTCTCGCGGCGACGTTGCGCTGGCGGATCGTCGGTGGCGCTTGGCAAGCGGTGGCGATGAGTGCGGGTGCCCAGACGGGAGAATTCCTCGCCTCGCTGCCGGCCTTGCCCGCGCCGGTCGAAGTCGAGTACGGCTTCGCGTTCCAGTTCGCGAACTCGAGCTCGCTCTGGCCCGCGGACGGTGCGCCCGCGTTCCGCTATCGCGTGGGCGTCGTGCGCTCGCTCTTCCTCGAGCGCTTCGAGAGCGGCTGGAACGGCTGGACGCACGGCGCGAGCTTCGGCCGCGACGACTGGGAGATCGGAGCGCCGGCGGGTCGCGGCGGTGATCCGGCCAGCGCACACTCCCCGACGAATTGCGTGGGCACGGATCTCGGTCTCTCTGGCCGCGACGGCCTCTACTCCGCGAACAGCACGAGCTTCCTCCAGTCGCCGGTGATCCAGATCGGCACGCGCCGCGATCTCCAGCTCCGCTTCCGGCGCTGGTTGTCGGTCGAAGACGCTTCGCGCGACCAGGCGCGCCTGCTGATCAACGGGCTCCCGGCGTTCTTCAACACGACGCAGGGCTCGATCCAGGACAGCTCTTGGCGCGAGGTCGCGATCCCTCTGAACTTCATCCTCGGCGGCTCGCCGACGGCGACCATTCGTTTCGAGCTCGCCACCGACGGCTCGGGCAATCGCGGCGGGTGGAACCTCGACGACATCGAGATCTTCTTCCTCTCGGACTGCATGCCGCCCGTGGTCTACGGACAGGGCGTCGCGGGCAGCGGCGGAGCGACCCCGACGCTCGCGCAGGTCGGCGACCCGGTGCTCGGCAACGCCGGCTTCGGCTTGAGCGCGACGCAGCTCCGCGGCGCGGCACCGACGGCGCTCCTCCTCTCGTTCGCGCCGGGCAATCTGAGCGCGCTCGGCATCACGCTGCTCGTGGATCCCTCCATCTTCTTCTCGCTGCCCACGATCGCGCAGGGCGCCGCCGGGCAGGCCGGCGTCGGCACCGCTCAGTGGAGCACACCCGTGCCTCCCGATGGATTGCTGGACGGAGGCACGCTCTACGCGCAGATCGTGAGCGTCGATGACGGTGGGCCGCAGGGCGTCACCAGCTCGGCTGGCCTCCGCGTGCGCGTCTGCGCCGACGGTCAGCGCTGACGAGAGCGCGCCACGTCGCGGCGCGTTCTCAGCGGATCGGCAGCGCGGGGAGATGCCCTGGTCGCCGCCGCGAGAAGGCGAGCAGCGCGCCGCGCGCGCGCTGCCGCCGATAGCCGAGCAGATGGAAGATCTCGACGGTCCACCAGCGGGCGATACGAGGATCGACGAGCAAGGTCTCCGGTTCCTCGGCATCGCGCGCGACGCCGGGGAGCAACGGCACGACGCGATCCAGGCGGAGTGCGCGGAACGCGGTGGCGACGTGCAACCAGATCCGGCGCACTTCGCGCGCGAGGAAGAAGCCGTCGTCGCCGCGCGCTTGATAGAGCGGCATCAGCAGGAAGCCGTCTTCGGGCGAGCGCACTTCGCCCGCATGATCGTCGGCGAGCACGGTGCCGCGCGCGAGTCGATCGAAGCCCTTCCAACCGGGGCGCATGCGGAAGGACTGCTCGGGGTGCAGCGCGTGGCGATGGCGGATCTCGAGCACGCGCGGCAGCGCACCGGCGGAGGAGCGCAGCTTCGCCCGCTTCGCGGGTAGATCGGGCACGGCACTCGCTGGCAGCGCCCCGGCCGCGACCAGCGCGACCCACAGGGCCGCTTCGAGCAGCGCGCCGGTCTGCGGTTCGCCGATCTTGCCACCTTCCACGCACACGGCGACGTGCCCGCGTCGAGCCAAGAACTCGAGCAGCGTGCCATCGATCGCCTCTTCGAGACCGAGGATCGCCGGGATGCCGAGGGCGAGCCCGATCCGGCGATTCGCGCGCGTGTCGCCGAACACGACGAACGGCGGTCCGCCGCCCGAGGTGCTGTGCAGATCCAGCAGCACCGCGCGCGAGCCGTCGCGCGGCGCGCGCTCCGCCAGCAGCTCCAGGATCGCGCGTTGCTCGCCGTCCTCCGCGCTCGCGCCGAGCGCTCCGCTGCTCCACGCTTGGAAGCGCTCTTCGCTGAACGCGCGATTGAGATCGCGCTCCTGGTAGCGCTGGCCGCTCGCGAGCGCGCCGCGATTCCCGACGAAGACGACGAGCTTGCCGCGGAGCTGGCGCGGGTCGATCGCGGCGGCGACCGCCTGCGCGGCGAGCAGCCCGTCGGTCTCGTTGCCGTGCAGCGCGGCGCACACGAAGACCACGGGCCCGCGCGCGCGGCCCTCCGCCTCGAAGACGATGCGCTCGGCGAGCGCGGCTCGACGCGGATCGCTCGCGCTCATGCGCTGCCCAAGCGCTCACGCAGCGCGTGCGCGGCGACCGGCAGGAAGTCCTTCTCCGTCACGATGCCGACCAGTACGCCGTTCTCGACGACGGGCAGGCATCCGATGCGGTGGGTGCGCATCAGCTCGACGGCCTCGATCGTCGGCGTCGACGGCGTCGCGGTGATGAGATCCCGCGTCATGATCTCCGCCACCTGGACGGGCTTCGCGCACTGCTCGCGGAGCGAGTCGATGGCGTGGCGCAGGAAGGCGCGCTCCGTGACGAGGCCGATCAAGCGCCCTTCGTCGTCCTCGACGGGGACGTGGCGGATCTTTCGCCACTGCATCATGCCGGCCGCGAGGTCGACCAGATCGTCGGCGCGCACCGTGAAGAGATCGCGCGTCATGAACTGGCCGAGGGTGCGATAGCCGTGGAACCACGGCGCTGCCTCGGCGACTCCGAGCGGCGGCCAGAGATGTACGGGCTCGCCGCTCTCCTGACGCGCGAGCGAGGCCTGCACCAGGGAGGCCATGGTCTCCGCGGGCGAGCGCCCTCGCGACAGCTCGGCGTGCGCGGAGAGCAGCCAGGACGAGCCACAGCGCCGCGAACGCGCGCGCTCCGCCACGAGATCGAGCAAGCGCTCGATGTCGGCGGCGTCGATCGAGGCGGACGCGAGGCCCGTTCGCGCGAGCGGCAGGAGGACCTCGAGCAGCAGCGCGCCGGCGCTGCGGCGCCTTCCGTCGATCCACGCGAGCTCCGCTCCGAAGCCGAGCCGCGCCGCGGCGACGAAGTTTGCTCGCGCGGTGCCGAAGTCGAAGCTCTTCGTCCAGCGCGGCTCGTCGGCGCGCAGCGCGAGGACGAGGCCGAGGAAGAGCGCCGCGCTCGCGATCTCGTCCTGGATCGTCGGCCCGGACGGCAGCGCGCGCATCTCGACGCGCAGATGCGCCTTGCCGTCGACGACGCCGTAGCAGGGGCGGTTCCAGCGCCAGACGGTGCCGTTGTGGAGGCGCAGCGCCGAGAGCGTCGGCGCGTGGCCGCGCGCGAGCATCTGCAGCGGGTCTTCTTCGCTCGCGCGCGCGAGCAGCACGCGGAAGCGCGCGACGTCCTCGCGGAAGAGCTCGAGGATCGAGTGCTCGAGCCACCGCGAGCCGAAGTCGACGCGCGGCATGTGGCCGCGCGCGAGCTGCCCGCGCGAGATGCCGTCCGCGGTGTGTTGGAAGACGGCGATGCGCGTCTCGTGCCAGAGGCGCTTGCCGAGCCAGAGCGGCGAGTTCGTGCTCGCGGCGAGCACCGGCGCGATCGCGAGCTGCGCGGCGTTGTACGTCGCGACGAACTCCTCAGGCCGCGTCTGGAGGTGGAACTGGAAGCTCGTGTTCGCGGCCTCGGGCATCAGGCTGTCGAAGCGCGCGTCGATCTCGTCGATGCCCTTCACGTGACAGCGGAGCGAGCCGCCGCGGAGCTGCATCAGCGCTTCGTCCAGCTCGGCATAGCGCGGGTTCGGCGAGAGGAAGCGTCGATCGAGATCGCCGCGCTCGATGGTGGGCAGGATGCCGATCAGCAGCACGCGCGCGCCATGGTGGCGTGCATGGCGATCGGCGAGCGCGACCAGCTCCGCGGCCTCGCTCTCCATCTCGGCGAAGCACCGCCCGCCGAGCACGCGCGGCGTCAGGTTCGCCTCCAGGTTGAAGCGCGCGAGCTCGGGCACGAGGCGCGGATCGCTCACTTCCGCGAGGACCTCCGGTCCCACGGGCTTCGGCCGGCCCTCGCCGTCGATCAGGAACATCTCCTGCTCGGCGCCGATGTGGATCGGGCCCGGATCGAAGAGCTCGGGGCGCGCGAGCAAGCGCTCCAAGGCATCCAGGTCGCGCAGGAGCGCCCCCGAGAACGCGCGGTAGCGCTCGGGATCGCGGGCACCGGAGACTTCGAGCTGACCCATCTGCGTCTCGCGGAGGATTGGCGGGGTGACGGCGGGAAGGGCACTGTGGCGGGATCTTCGCCGCCCGTCGAGGGCGAAGCCCTACGACAAGCTGCGTACGCGGAGCTGGCTCGCGGGCCGCAGATGCTTCGCTTTGCGATCGGGCGCCCTGGCGATCTCGTCGAGCCCTTCGAGGGCGGGCGAACGGAGCTCTTCGATCTCGCGGCCGATCCGGGCGCAGCGCGCGACTTTCGCGCGAGCTTCTCTCCGAGAGCTGGGCACTCGCGCACCGGCTCCGCGCTTGGCAGGCGGAGGTCGCGGCACGGCGACCCACGCTCGCGAATCCGGCTTACTCGTCGAGCTCGCGCCCGCGTCGAGGTCGCTGAGCGGCGTGCTCCGGATGGAGCTCCCGGCGTACGATCGGCCGCGTCGGCGATCGGCGCGCGACCTCGACGAAGCCCGCCGCGAGGAACGCGGAGAGCAAGCCCGTCCAGGCGAACACGGCGGGCACCTGCTTCCCCGGCTCGGGATCGAGGGGATAGCCCTCGAGCCGCTCCGCGCCGCACCGCTTCGCGTGCTCGGCCGCGGCGTGCAGCGCTCGCGTCATCGCGCCGCGCCCGCGCTCCTCCTTCGCGACGAAGAAGCAGGTGATCGACCAGACCGGACGCTCGTCGATCGGCGCCAGCACGCGCGAGGTCTCGAGACGAACG
>JAEUHW010000327.1 GCA_016793245.1 Planctomycetota bacterium | reverse complement strand
GGGGTCGGGCGACCCCGGTGAAAATGTTCCTGGCACCGTACGTCCGGGGTCGACCGGAGAGCCGAGAGGGTTCGCCGACCGTGGAGGGTTAGCCGATCGTGGCTTGGATCGTGTCGGTGAGGGAGAGCTGGAGGGGCTGCGGGCAGCCGCCGCTGCC
Source organism: Planctomycetota bacterium (assembly GCA_016793245.1). Classification (GTDB taxonomy): domain Bacteria; phylum Planctomycetota; class UBA1135; order UBA1135; family JADKAF01; genus JADKAF01. The sequence continues at coordinate 18,249 of JAEUHW010000327.1, read as the reverse complement.
GCCGAAGTCGCCGCCCTGGATCAGGACGCTGCCGCCGCGGAGGGTCGGGTCGCAGGGGATCGAGGCTTGGAGCGTGTCGCCGAGGACGATGCTCTCGAAGGTGGCGCCGATCGTGCACGCGGCGGGCGGGCAGAGCGGGACGCCGAGGGGCAGGCCGATCCAGAGGAACGGCACGCCGACTTCGTTGTCGATGCGGAAGCTGACCGTGCCGCCCAGGTTCGGCTGACCGGAGGCGACCATCGTCGCGGTGCCGCAGCCGGTGGCCTGGGTGCTGAGATTGCCGGCGCCGGAGACGGTGAGATTGACGTTGAAGTTGCCCTGCAGGGCCTGATAGCCACCGACGCGGATGAAGTAGAGCGTGTTGATCGTGGTCTGGAAGGTGACGCTGGACGCGCGCGCGCAGCTATCGTCGTTGCAGCCCACGCTGAAGAGGCTCGCACAGCCGCCGTCGAGGACCTCGATGGCCGTGTCGAAGTCGGTGATGCCGGGGCAGGTGTCGACCGTCACGCTTGTCGAGCAGTTGGCGAACCAGGTGAACCACACGTCGCTGCCGCCCTGCGCGCAGCTCCACGCCGGCTGAGAGTCGCTCGAGAAGAGGTTCGTGAACGGCCCATTCGCGCCGACGTTGAGCGGGATCGCGCCCGTGCACTCGTCGTTGCCCGGCACGGCCGAGCACGTGACGTTCAGGCCGAAGAGCCCTTGGCGTTGCGCCCAGCCACCCACGCGCACGTAGTAGACGCCGCCGGTCACGGCTTGCACCACGACGACCGAGGCCGTCGCGAGGCACGCGTCGTCGTTGCAGCCGAGCGGATTCAGAGTGCCGCAAACGCCGTCGTAGACCTCCATCACCGTGTCGAAGGTCGTGTTCGCGGAGCACGTGTCGAACGCCAGCGGACCGTTGCAGGTCGAGGTGTAGCGGAACCAGATGTCGCTGCCGCCCGTGGCCTGGCACGGGAAGGGGCCGGAGTCGGTCGCGTTCACGCTCGAGAAGGGCCCGTTCGGGCCGTCGACGATCGTCACCGCGCCCGCGCATTCGTCGTTCGCCGGGAGCGTCGTGCAGCGGATGTTGACGTAGAAGGTCCCGAAGCGATTCGCCGCGTAGCCGCCGACGCGCACGAGATAGGTCGTGCCGAGCGTCGCCTGGATGATCGCCGTCGAGCGCTGCCCGCAGGCGTCGTCGTTGCACGCGAGCGAGACCGGGTTGTTGCAGTCGTTGGTCAGCACTTCGATCGTCGTATCGAAGTTCGTGCGCAGATCGCAGGTATCGAACGAGATGGGGCCGTTGCACGTCGCGGTGTGCGTGAACCAGAGATCCACGCCGCCGGCACCGCAGGGCCACGCGAGCTCCGTGTTCGCGCCGACGTTGGTGTACGGGCCGCTGACGCCGGAGGAGATCGAGATCGCGTTGGCGCAGAGGTCGTTCGCGGCCTGCGCGGCGAGCGGGGAGGCAGCTAAGAAGAGGGTGAGCGGAGCGCCGAGCCAGGCGCGCGGTGAGAGAGACATGACGGTGACCTCGCGAGGAGGGAAGGCAGGGAGGAACATGCGGCGCGGGACGGGGAGGCGCGGCAGGCGCTAGATCATGCGCGCTGCCCCCGCGAATCGGCAACGCGGTGGCTACGCCGAGCAACGTAGGTCGCCATCCCGAAACCCGGCTATCCTCACGGCCCGCCTCCAGGGCGACTCGAAGAACCCCAGCGACGAGAGGACTCCCATGCATCCCGCCATCGTGCGCGCTCGCGACCTCGCGAACCCCGAGATCGTCACGATCCCGCGCCACGCCTCCCTGCTCCGCGCCGCGGAGCTCCTGGAGGAGCAGGACGTCCATGGCGCCCCCGTGGTCGACACCGATGGTTCCCTGGTCGGGATGATCACCCGCAGCGACATCGTCGCTTACCTCACCGACCACGTGGACCCGGGCCTCCGCGACAGCCTCTTCGAGACGACGAGCTTTCGCGCGACCGAGATCGAGCGCGCGCTCGCGCAGCGGGCGCCGGGGGTCGAGGACGCCATGACGCGCGGCATCGTCACCATCGAGCCGAGCGCCACCGCCGGCGAGGTCGCCTCCCTCCTGCTCGAGCAAGGGATCGGCCGCGTCGTCGTCACCGACGCCGAGCGCGTGCGCGGCGTGATCAGCGCGACCGATCTCCTGCGCGTCGTCGGACGATACGAGTCGGCCCTCATCGGCACCGTGGGCCCGCACCCGGCGGATCGTTGAGCGCGCCCGCGTTCGCGTTCGCGGACCTGCTCCGCCCCGAGGCCTATCCGCAACGCCCCGAGCGCGTCGAGCTCATCGAGACGCACGTCTCGTGGGTCTTCCTCGCCGGTGAGTTCGTCTACAAGGTGAAGAAGCCCGTCGATCTGGGCTTCCTCGACTTCACCGCGCAGGAGCGGCGCCGCTTCTTCTGCGAAGAGGAGCTGCGCTTGAACGCGCGGCTAGCACCCGGGGTCTATCTCGGCGTCGCGACGATCGGTCGGGATGCCGAGGGGCATCTCGCCGTCGGCGCTCCCGGCGCGCCCGCCGAGCCGTGCGTCGAGATGCGGCGCCTGCCCGCGGACGGCATGCTCGATCACCTCGCGGAGCGCGGCGCGATCGGCGCGCGGGAGATCGAAGCGCTGGCCGCGTTGCTCGCGTCGTTCCATGCCGAGGCGCGTCATGACGCCGAGGTCGCGGTGCACGGCAGCCCGGAGCGCGTGCGCTTCCTCTGCGACGAGAACTTCGCGGCGCTCCAGCCTTGGGCCGTGCACGTCGCGGGCGAGGTCGAGCTCGTCGAACGCGAGCGCTTGGCGCGGCTGCGCAGATGGACCCACGCGTTCCAGGACGAGCACGAGGCGCTCTTCCGCCGACGCGTCCGCGAGCGCCGCGTGGTCGAAGGACACGGCGATCTCCACGCGGGGAACCTCTGCTTCGTCGACGGGCGGCCGATCGCCTTCGATGCGCTGGAGTTCGCGATGCGCTTCCGCTGCGCCGATGCGGCGTGCGAGCTCGCGTTCCTCACGATGGACTTGAAGCGCCGCGGCCAACGCGCGCTCGCCGCTTCGCTCGCCGCCCGCTACGCGACGCTCGCTCGCGACGCCGAGCTCGAGCTCTTGCTGCCCTTCTACGAGAGCTATCGCGCGCTCGTGCGCGCGAAGATCGCCGCCTTGCGCGCCGGCCTGCCGGTGCACGACCATGCTGCGGCGGCGGAGGCCCGAGAGTACCTAGCACTCGCGGAAGAAGCCCTACCGCAACGCAGCGCTTCGGCGCCCCTGCCGAGCGCACTCCCCCTGCTGTCCACGCACCGCGAGGAAGCCCACGCCATGAACGTCCTCTTCCACTTCGAGAACTACACGCTGCACGACGCCGATCGAGAGAAGCTCCGCTCCGATCTCGAGGTGCTCGGTCGTGTGGTGGAGCATTTCCCGGTGAAGGACCTCCACGTGCACATCCACCGGCATCCCCACAGCCACGAGTTCCAGCTCAAGTTCGACCTGCACCTGCCGGGCCAGGTGCTGTTCACGGGCGAGCGCGGTCCGAACTACCACCCCGCGTTCACCGAGTGCGCGAAGCAGATGATCGCGAAGGTGAAGGCGTACAAGGATCAGCTCGGGCACAAGCGCGAGTGGAGCGACGCGCGCCACGATCGACACGGCGCGTGAACCGCGCTCGGTGAGCCTCAGCCTCCCGAACGAAGAAGAACGCTCGCCGGAGCTTCGCCTGCTTCGATCGCGAGCTCGGCCTTGGAGGTGCCGCGCTCCCAGCGCGCAGTCGCGGTGCCGGAGCCGAGCGGTAGCGACATCTCGGTCTGGAGCGGCTCCTTCCCGTAGCGCTCGACGAGCAGCGTGCGCAGAAGCGCGCCGGTGGCGTCGCGGACCTCGAGCTCCGCGGAGCGGACTCGTTCGGGCGCCTCGATCTCGAGGAGCACGCGCCGGCCGCTCTGGAGCTCGAGCGTCTCGCGTCGCTCTTCGCCCTCGGAGAGGCGCACGCCGAGATCGACCGCGCAGCGCGGGTGATAGCGGCGTTGGCCGTCCTGCGAGAAGGGGCGCGGCTCGACCCGCAGCACGTACTCGCCGGCCGGCACGCGCGGGAACACCAAGTCGTCGCCTTCGGCCTTCGCCATCCAGCGCGCGCGCTGCGCGTCGTCGTGCAGCAAGACGAAGACCTGCTCGCGCGCGGCGGGATCGGCGATCGCGACGCGGAGCTCAGCACCCGGCCCGAGCAGCAGCGTGCCGGCGTCGAGGTCCTCGCCCGCGAGCTCGATCCTGCGCGTGAGCTCGGCGCAACCGGCGGCTTGCACGCGCAGCGAGTAGAAGCCGGGCGGCAACGGCGGCGACAGGAACGCGCTCTCCTGCGCCGTCCAGGTCAACGTGGTCGCGCCGCCGCGCTCGGCGACGAGGCGCACTTTGGGCTCGACGGAGAGAGCGCGACCCGAAACGTCGAGCAAGCGGCCTCGGAGGTGAGCCAAGCGGCGCGCGTCCACCGGCACATCGAAGAGCTGCTCTGAGCTGCTCGCGCGCACGTCCTCGACGGCGAAGCTCGCGAAGAGCTCGTTCGCGCCCGGCGCGGTGAAGTGCAGCGTATAGCCGTGCTCGAGCACACCGCCGATCGTGAAGCGCCCTTCGGCGTCGCTCGTCGTCGGCGGCGGGTTCGATTGCTGCCGCGGGTCGCGAGCCAGCACCTTCCAGCCGCTCGCGAAGGCACCGCTCGCGTCGCGCAGACGTCCGCGGATCTCGGGCGCCACGCGCAGCACCGCGTTCCATTCGATCGTCTCGCCCGGGTTCGCGTGGCGGATCTGCTCCAGCATGGCGAACGAGCTCGCGCTCGCGCGCACGCGCAGCTCTCCGGGCTGGATCCCGCGCAGCTCGTAGAGGCCCTCTGCGTCGCTTTGCGCTCCGACGATCTGGAAGGTCTCGTCGGGAAAGACGCGCGGGAGCGCGAACATGCGGGCGCCCACGATCGGTGCGCCGCTCTCGTCGCTCACTTTTCCGCGGACCACGGCGGGTGCGAGCAGCGTGAGCTCGATGAAGCCTTCGCCGTTCCCTTCGATCTGCGCGGCCTTCCACAGCGGGGCAAAGCCCTCGGCGCGCGCGCCCGCCCACAACTCCGCGCGCGCGACGCCCTCGAGCGTGAACCTGCCATCCGGTCCGCTCGCGCCATGTACCCACAGCGCGCGCTCGTAGCGCGTCGAAGGTTCCTTGCTCCCTCCGGGGCCGCGGAGCTTGGCGAAGACCTGCGCGCCCACCGGTGAACCGCTCGCGTCGCGCACGATGCCGCGCAGCACGCCGCCGCCGCGCTGCAGGACGAGTTGGATCTCCTCCTCGGCCGCGGGCTCATCGTTGCCGCGCAGCTTGCGCGCGGCCGAGGGCTCGTGACCCGGAGCTGAGGCACCGAGAGACGCGTCGACGTCGCGGCGTTCGATCTCGAAGCGCCCCTGCTCGTCGCTCGTGCCCCGCTCGTCGAAGCGCGTGCCATCCGCCGAACCGACGACCAAGCGCGCGCGCGGAACGGCGGCTCCGTTCTCGTCCATCGTGCGCCCGCACCAACGGCGCGCGATGCCCGTCTCCTCGCGGCGCAGCTCGGGTGCTTCGACGGCGGGAGGTGTGCTCGGCGCATTCTCCGCCGCGGCGGGCGTTTCGCCAGGAGCGCGACGAGGCGCGAGAGCCTCCTGCGAGCGCTCCTCGTTGCTCTCGGCGCGGCTCTCGAGAGCCGGTGCCGAATGCTCGGCATCTCTGCCTTCGACGAGGAAGATCCAGGTGAGGATCGTCGCGATGACGCCGAGCGCCGCCGCCGCGAGCCACACCGCGCGCTCGCGCTTCACGCGAGCACGCTCGACGCTTCGTGCACTTGGATCGAACGCAGCGCGAGGCGCGCGACGAACGCGGCACACGGCACGGCGATCTCCGCGGGCTGCGCGCCGGGCGGGATCTCACCGCGCGCCTGCATCGCGCTCACGATCGATACGGGATACGCAGTGGTGCGCCGCATCGAGCTATGGCCGCTCTCCGCGTCGTGCTCGTCGACGATCCAGCGCACGAGGCGCTCGCGCTGGCCGCCGCGCTCGCCTTCGACGAACACGATGACGACGCTGCGATCGCGCGCGCCCGGATGCGTGAGCCGAGGCTCCGCGCACGCCGCGAACACATCGCGGGGCTTCACGCGCCCGCCGGGCACGTCGATCGGCGTCTCGTCGAGGAGCCCGAGCTCCTTGATACAGCGCATGCGCGCGTAGTGCCCCGGATAGCGCAGCGTCTTGTAGTCCATCGTGCGCACCTTGCCGCGGTAGGTCATCGGCAAGGTCGAGATGCCGCCCGAGGTGGGGAACGCCTCCAGCGCGCCGACGCCGGGCACCTCGAGCTCCTCCAGCACGGAGAAGGTGGGCACCTTCTTCACCTCGCCGTCCTCGAGCACGAGGGCTTCGCCCCAGTACTCGTTGATGAGCCCGTGCATCGAGAAGAGCATCATGTAGCCGAGCGGGGGCTTCGGCTCGAGCGGCAGTCCGCCCACGCGGATCGCGACGCTGTCGACCTTCTCGAAGCGCTGCATCGCGTCGACGGCGAGCAGGTTCGCCAGGCCGGGCGCGAGGCCCATGTCGGGGACGATCGAGACGCCGCGCGCGCGGGCCCGCGTGTCGAGGGCGAGCTCCTGCAGCACGAGGTCGGTATTCCCGCCCATGTCGGTGAACGAAGCGCCGCTCTCGACGGCGTCCTCGGCGAGCGCTGGATTCAAGAAGTACGGCACGCCGGAGACGACGGCGTGGTGCTCGCTCATCAACTTGCGCACCGCCTCGCGATCCGCGACGTCGAGCGCCGCGCCGTGCACGCGCTCGTGCGCGGGCCCGAGCTCGGAGAGCGCGCGCTCCACGAGCTTCTCGTCGCGGTCGGCCAGGGTGACTTCGAAGCCCTCGCGGAGTGCGAGGTCGTAGGCGCAGGCGCTGCCTTGGAGGCCTGCGCCGAGGACGAGGATGGAGCCGGTCATGTCGTCATCCTAGAGTTTGAAGCGCCGGAAGAGCTCCGCGGTCGCCGGAGCGAAGTCGCCCCCCGGCGGCGCCACCGAGAGATTCACGTCGGCGGTTCCCGTCGCGTTGAACCACTCGATCGTGACCGGATGCAGACCGGCCGCGAGCGCCGCGGCGCCTTCCTTGATCTGCACGCCGTGCAGGCCGTCGTTGTCGACGATCACGCTGCGACCGAGCGCGAGGCGCGAGCCGTCGTCGCTGCGCAGCGCGAAGCGCCAGACACCCGACTTCGGGATCTCGAGGAAGCCCTCCCAGCGCATCCAGAGCTTCTCGTGATCGGCGCCGCCGTCGATCGCGATCGACAGCGCCGGCTCCGGTGCACCACTCGGCTCCGTGCCGAGCGGGGGCAGTGCCGCGAGCTCTCGCGCTTCGCGGCGCAACCAGAGGCCGGGCTCCAAGTTCGTGGGCTCGACCGGCGGGCGCAGCTCTTCGCGCACGAAGCGGCGCTGCGTCACGGGACCGACCGGGCGGCCATCCTGGAAGTTCCGCGCGCGGAGCTCCGCCGAGGTCGTGAGCTCGAAGGGCCCCTCGTAGAAGAGCGAGCTCGCGGTGGGCTCGCTGCCGTCGAGCGTGTAGCGCACGCGCAGCTTCGGGGAACCGGGGGCGATGCGAACTTCGATCGGATCGACGAAGACCTGGCTCGGCGCGTAGACGAGCGGTGCGCGATGGAAAATCGGCTCCTCGCCGATCTCGATCGCGATCGTGAGCGAGAGCGCGGCCGGGTCGGCGTCGCGCAGCGGCAAGCGGAGCACGAGGCCGTCGTTCTCGACTTGCATGCGCGGCTTCAGCGTCGTGTCGGCGAGCACGCGCACGCGCAGGTTGTCGCGATTGCCGACGCCGGGGACGCGCAGCACGCCGTTCTCGGGCCAATCGAAGACGTGGAGATAGAGCGTGCCGCCCTTCTCTCGCGGCTTCCACGTCGCGCGGCCCCACGGGAACGCGCCGATGGGGCTCGCCTCCGTGCCGCGGATCGACTCGGAGTTCTGCGCCATCCACGCACCGATCTGCTGCAGGCGCTCGACGGCTTGGGGAGGGAAGGAGCCGTCGCCGCGCGGGCCGACGTTGAGCAGGAGGTTTCCGCCCTTCGAAGCGACGTCGATCAGCGTCCGCACGAGCTCGCGCGTCGACTTCCACTGCGCGTCGGCGGCGTTCCAGCCCCAATGCGAGTTCATCGTAAGGCAGGTCTCCCAGGGGCCCTCGAGGGCCTCTCCCGGGACCACCTGCTCCGGCGTCGCGAAGTCACCGGCGAAGCCCGGCGTCGTCGAGCCGTCCTCGGCGCGGCCCTTGTCGACGCGGTTGTTCACCAGGATCGCGGGGCGCAGCTCGCGGCAGAGCTCGTGCAGCGCCAAGCCGCTCGCGTGCGACCACGTTCCTTCCCATTGCCCGTCGAACCAGAGCAGATCGATCGCGCCGTAGCGCGTGAGCAGCTCCTTCACCTGCGCGCGCAGATACGCCTCGTAGCGCAGGAAGTCGGCGTCTTCGGCGGGGCGTTCGTCCCACGCGCGCCGCGGCAGGTAGTCGGGGTGATCCCAGTCGAGGATCGAGTAGTAGAGCCCGACGCGGAGACCCTCCGAGCGGAACGCCTCGACGACCTCGAGTGTCAGATCGCGCTGCGCCGCGGAGCCCTGGCTGTCGAAGGTGGTGTGCTCCGAGTCGAAGAGGCAGAAGCCGTCGTGGTGCTTCGCGGTGAACACGACGTAGCGCATCCCCGCTTCGCGCGCGAGGCGCGCCCACGCGCGGGGCTCGAAGCCGCGCGCGTCGAAGCGCTCCGCCAACGCGCGATACTCCCGCTCAGGGATGCGCGCCGTGTCTCGGATCCACTCGCCATAGTCGTCGCGCTCGCCGGAGCGACCCTCGGTCAGCGCGTAGAGCCCCCAATGCACGAAGAGGCCGAAGCGCGCTTCGCGCCACCAATCGTCGCGCTCCACTTCGCGCGCTTCATCCGGGCCGGCCGGGCCCTTCGGGTCCGGCGGCGTCCAGGGGTGCTTGACGGGCTTCGTCGGCCCGCAGCCGCCGAGCCAGGCGGAGGCGAGGAACGCGAGGGCGAGCGACGTGGTGCGGAGAGGTCGGCGAGTGCGCATCGCATCGTGCTACGGCTTCGCCGAGCCGAGTGCAAGCGCCGGTTCGCGCGCCGCTCTCTCCTCACTGTACAGTAAAGGTGCCTGGCACCTTTACTGTGCAACGGGGGGATGGGGCTCAGCCCTCGATGCTGCGCAGCGCGAAGAGCACCTCTTCGACGCGGCCCTCTTCGGGGTCGGGGAAGACGAGCGGCGAGAGGCGGGAGCGGAGCTCGCGCTTCTCCATCGGCCGCAGCGCGGGGTCGGCGACCTCGGCGGCGCTGCGCCCCGTATAGAACTCGTTCAAGCGGTCGCGCACGCGGTTCAGGATCGCGGGGTCCTTCAGGCGCTTCCGCACGAGCTGCTCATCGCTGGCGCGGAAGTCGAGGGCCACGCGCAGCACGAGGCGCTCGCCTTGACCGCCGCGGAGGTCGGCCACGATCTCGCCGGGGATCTCGACCTGCGCGAGCTCGGAGGACTCGAGCTGCTCGAGGGCCTCCATGGCCGCGTCGCGCGGGAAGAGGAGCTGCACGAGGACCCAGGAGAAGCCGACGACGAGCCCCCAGCGGACGAACCACGGCCAGCGCGCGGCGGGGGCGCCGGTGACGGGCGCCGCGGCGGGCTTCGGGCTCGGGTTCGGCTGGTTCATGGTTCGTCCGGCTCGAGGGAGCCGTGCTAGCGCTTTCGGCCGCGCGCCCTCCCTCGGGCGAGCCATGGAAATCAATTCCGCGCGCTCGTGCGCCGCGTGGTAGAGCTTCGCGCATGCGCCGCCTCCTTCTCGTGGCCGCGGTGGTCTGCGCCGCGGGTCTACTCCTCCTCCTCACGAGCGCCACCGGGCTCCTGGAACGCCTCGAGCTGCTCTCGCGCGACGCGCGACAGGAGAACGGGCTCGGTCAGAAGGTCGCGGAGCCGGAGATCGCGGTCGCGTGGATCGATCAGGATTCGATCGACTACATGCGGCGCGAGGGCGGGGTCGCGTTCCCTTGGCCGCGCTCGGTCTATGCCGATGTCGTGCGCTTCCTGCGCAACGCGGGAGCGCAGGCGATCGTGTTCGACCTCCTCTTCGGCGAGCCCATGAACGCCGAGGACGACCGCTTGCTCGCCGAGGCGATCGCCGAGCCGGGCGCGCCGGTGATCCTCTCCTACATCATGGTCGGCTGGCGCAAGGGCGGCTTCGACGAGGAAGAGACGAAGCGCTTCGAAGCCCGCGGCCGTAGTCAGGTTGGCGGTCCGGATGCGCCCGGACGTCTCGATGGCGTCATCCTGCCGATCCCCGAGCTCGACACCGCGACGCCGCATGCGGGCTTCTTCAACGTCGACGGCGATGTCGACGGCGTCGTGCGCCGCATGGAGCTCGTGCGGCGCTGGGGCGAGAAGCTCTATCCTTCGCTCGCGTTGGCCACCGTCGAAGCGCTGACGGGTCAGGTCGCGCGCTTCGAGAACCGCGTGCTCCATCTCGGCGAGCGCCGCTCGTCGGTCGATGAGCAGGGACGCCTCGCTCTCCGCTTCCGCGGCGGCGCCTTCGCGTTCGAGCACGTGAAGCTCGTGAACATCCTCGTGTCGGTGACGCAGCTCGCGGAGGGCCAGGAGCCGCTCTACGCGCCCGAGCGCTTCCGGGATCGCATCGTGATCTTGGGTGCGAACGCGGAGGGCTACGAGGACTCCCGCAAGACTCCCGTCTCCGTGCGCTTCCCGGGACCGGAGCTCCATGCGACGGCGATCGCCAATCTGCTGGCTCCCGACCCGCTGCTCGAAGCCGGATGGGTCGTTCCCAGCGGAGTCATGGGGCTCGTCCTCGGTGGAGCGATCCCGTTCTCCATCGCTGCGGTCGGGCTTGGCGCCCTCGCTCTCCTCGGCGCGCTCGGACTCTGGACCGCGATCGCCTGCTTCGCCTTCGCGCAGGGCATCGTGTTGCCGATCGCGACGCCGGCGCTGGGCGTGCTCCTCGCCGCGGGCCTCGCGTATGCGTATCGCCTGATCGTCGAGGGCAAGCAGAAGCGCGAGCTCCGGCGCGCCTTCTCGAGCTACATGGCACCCGAGGTCGTGGCCCAGGTGCTGAAGAGCCCGGAAGGGCTCCGACTCGGCGGCGAAGAACGCGAGATCTCGGTCTTCTTCTCCGATCTCGCCGGCTTCACCGGGCTCTCCGAGGCGACGACCCCGCAAGAGCTGGTCGCGTTCCTGAACAGCTACTTCACGCGCATGGGCGATCATGTGATGCAAGAGAGCGGCATCATCGACAAGTTCATCGGCGACGCGATCATGGCGCTCTTCGGGGCACCGCTCGCGCGGCAGGACCACGCGCGCTCCGCGATCGCCGCAGCCCTCGCCTGCAAGAAGGAGCTCGCGCTGGTGAACGAGGAGCTCGCGCGCGCCGGCAAGCCCGCGGTCTCCGCGCGCATCGGCCTCCACAGCGGCATCGCCGTCGTCGGGAACATGGGCTCGCAGCGGCGCTTCGACTACACCGCGATGGGCGACACGGTGAACCTGGCCTCTCGCTTGGAGGGCGCGAACAAGCCCTTCGGCACCTCGATCATGGCGAGCGAGGTCACCTGGAAGGCAGGCGGAGGCGCGTTCCAGGGGCGCGAGATCGGGAAGCTCCGCGTCGTCGGGCGAGGTGCTGCGATGACGGTCTGGGAGCCGCTCGCGGCGGTAGGGGCGGAGCTGCCGTTCCCCGCGGAGTTCCTCGCGGTGTACGAGGAGGCGCTGGGAGCGCTGCGCGCGCGCGGCCCGGAGCCTTCGCGGGCGCTCTTCGAGCGGGCGCGCGCGCTGCAACCCGGCGACAAGCTGGTGCAGGCCTACCTGAAGGCCGTCGCCGATCCGGCCTGGGACGGGATCTTCGCTCTCGATTCCAAGTAGCGCGGGCGCGGCTCCGGGGCGCCTTGCCTCGCGCTTTCGCCGAGATGTATAAACGCGCGCTCCGCTCTCGGCGCTCGCGTTCTCGTTCCAGAGATCTCTCCGCATGTTCCAAGGTCCCGCTTTCCGGGCCATCGCCGTCCTCCTGGCGATCGCCCTCTCCGCCTCGGCCGTCGGCCCGCAGGACGGCGCGCAGCTCACGGTGACCAAGAAGGCCACCAAGATGCGCAACGCGAAGCGCCTCTACGCGACCGGCGTCGCCGACGTGCGCGAAGGCGACAAGCTCGAGAAGCTGCTCCACGAAGCGCCGTGGTACCAGGTGCGCTTCCAGGGCAAGACCGGCTGGATCCACGAGACCGACGTGTCGGAGCGCAGCGATGTGCGCCTCTCGGGCCAGGGGGTCCGCGAGAACTACAGCGCCGCGGAGACGGCGGCCGGCAAGAAGGGCTTCAACTCGGAGATCGAGAAGAACTACGAGCAGCAGCACCCGGACCTGAAGCCGGCCTTCGACAAGGTCGACCAGGTCCAGGCGCGCGGCGTCGCGGAGGCCGAGCTCGTCGGCTTCCTCCGCGCCGGTGGTCTGATCGAAGAGGAGGGCCGCTGAGATGAAGCTCACCCTGCTCCGCCGCGGCGCGCTCGCCGCTCTGCTCGCTTCCTTCGGCCTGGTCGCCTGCGCCGAGTTCATGAACTCGCTCGAGGAGTCGACCGACGAAGACACCGCGCTGGGCTCGCTCGTCCGCGGCGCGAATCGTCTGCGGAAGTCGTTCCAGGACCTCGATCCCTCCGAGGAGCACTACATCGGCCGCAGCGTCGCGGCGCAGATCCTCGTGATGCCCGAGTATCCGCTGGCCGATCCCGCCAAGGCCGAAGGCGCCGCCAAGGCCGACATCGAGGAGCTCGACGCCTACGTGAATCGCGTGGGCCAGGGTCTCTCGATCGCGTGCGACGAAGTTCGCCAGACCTTCCTCGGCTACCGCTTCGGCGTCCTCGAGTCGAAGGAGATCAACGCCTTCGCGGCACCCGGCGGCACGATCTTCGTGACGCGCGGCTTGATCGAGCGCACGGAGAGCGAGGACGAACTCGCGGCCGTGCTCGCGCACGAGATCGCGCACGTGACGCTGCGCCACGGCCTCGCCGCGATCCAGAAGGGCAATCTGATCGAGGCCTTCAAGTACCTCGGCCAGGGCGCCGCGCAGGCGACGCTCGACGACCAGCAGCTCCAGGAGGTCACCGGGCTCTTCGACGACTCGGTGCAGGACGTCGTCGCTTCGCTGGTGAAGAACGGCTTCTCGAAGGAAGCCGAGTACGAAGCCGACGCGCTCGGGCAGCGCATCGCCGCGGCGTCCGGCTACGACTCGGGCTCGCTCCGGCGCTTCTTGCAGCGCCTCGGCAAGGACGGCGGCAGCGGCGGCTTGATGTCCACGCATCCGGCGCCCGCCGAGCGCTTGGAGAACCTGCCCGACATCGGTTCCAGCTCCGTGCCGAAGCCCGCGGCGATCGAAGCGCGCGATAAGCGCTTCCGCGCGGCGACGCGATCCTGAGCGAGTCTCCATCGAGCAAACGGCGCGCTGCGCCGCAGAGCCACCCTTCATGCTGATCGCTGACTTCGACCCGCGCGCGACGTGGGGCCTCGGCCTCGCCGTGGGCTCCGCCGTTCTCTATCTCGTGTTGCGCACGATCGGGCGGCGCTACGAAGCGCGCCAGCATCCGCTCGGCGGGAGCTTCCGCATCCTGCGGAACCTGGTGCTGCCGCTCGCGACGGTCGATCTCGCGTTGATCCACGTCGCGGAGATGCCGGAGAGCTTCGTCGGGCGAAAGCTCCTGATGACGCTCCTGGCGCTGGCGGGGCTCCATGCCGCGCTCTCGTTCGCCAATGCGGGCTTCGTCGCCGCGGGCGGCGACCAGGGCCGGCGCGGGAAGGTTCCGAAGCTCTTCCTCGACATCCTGCGCTTCGTGATCGTGCTGTTCGGTGGCGCGATCGCGGTTTCGCAGGTCTGGAACGTCGAGCTCTCCGGGCTGATCACCGCGCTGGGCGTGGGCTCGCTGGTCGTTGGCCTTGCACTCCAGGACACGCTCGGCAGCGTGTTCGCCGGGATCGCGCTGCTCTTCGAGCGCCCCTTCGCCGTCGGCGAGTGGGTGCGCATCGGCAACATCACCGGCAAGGTCTCGGAGATGAACTGGCGCTCGACGCGCCTGGTGACGCGCAACAAGGAGCAGGTCGTCGTCCCGAACCTGATGCTCGGGAAGGAGATCATCTTCAACTTCTCGCAGCCGACGCCGCTCCATCGCGAGGTGCGCCGCATCGGCTTCTCCTACGACGATCCGCCGAACCGCGTGAAGCGCGTGCTGACCTCCTGCGCGCTTTCCTCGCGCGGCGTGCTCGCCACGCCGCCGCCCGAGGCGCGCGTGGTCACCTACGCCGACTTCTTCGTCGAGTACGAAGTGCTGCTCTATATCGACGACTACGACAAGCTGAACACGATCGTCGACGAGTTCATGACCAAGGTCTGGTACGCGGCGAAGCGGAACAATCTGACCATCCCGTTCCCGATCCGCACCGTGCACATGACGCAGATGCCGGCGAAGGCGGAGACGCCGGCGCACCAGCGCTTCTCCTCGGCGCTGCATCGCGTGCCCGTGTTCATCCCGATGGACGAGTCCGAGCTGGACAAGCTGGCCCACGAGGCCTGCCTCGAGAGCTTCGGGAAGGGCGAGCGGATCGTGCGCCAGGGCGAGCCCGGCGACGCGCTCTACGTCATCGTGGAGGGCGCGGCGGTGGTCTCGATCTCCGACGGCGCAGGCCTCGAGCGCGAGGTCGCGCGCCTCGGGCGCGGCGAGTTCTTCGGCGAGATGGCGCTGCTCACCGGCGAGCCCAGAACGGCGCACGTGACCGCTGCCGAAGACCTCGACGTGCTCGTGATCTACAAGGAGTCCCTGAAGGGCATCCTCGAGCGCCGCCCCGGTCTCGCGCAGGAGATGGCCGAGATGGTCGAAGCGCGCCGCCATGGCCTACAGGCCGTTCGCGACATGGCCTCGCTGGCACCCGAGAAGCGGAAGGAAGCGGTGGATCGCACCTCGCAGCTCGTGCTGCGGATCCGGCATTTCTTCGGGGTGTGACGAGCGCGACGCGCCGGCTTCAGCGCGGCCGCAGGACGTAGACATCCTGCAAGAACCAGAAGCGCGCCGGGATCATGCCGACGATCTCCACGCACGAGCCCCAGTTCTCGGCGGCCCAGCGTTCGGTGAAGAAGGCGTTGCCGTAGCTGCTCTCGAGGTCGGTAGCGTCGGTCAGCGGGCTCTCCGGGAGCGGCCGGAACAGGTGGCCCGCCGCGGGCAGCTCGCGCAGCGCGGCGCGCCCGTCGGCATCGCTCATCCCGAGCGCGCGCTGGTGGTCGTAGCTCCGCGTGAGGACCGCGAGCGCGTAGGGGCCGTGCGTCGTCGCGAGGATGAGCCCATCGCGGCGAGTGATGCGTGCGAGCTCGTTCATCCAAGCGCGGTTCGAGGCGGCGTCGAAGTGCGAGAAGAGCGAGAGCGCGAGCGTCAGATCGGCGCTGCGGTCGGGCTCGTCGAGGGGCGGCTGCGCGCGATTGACGAAGGTTTGGGCATCCAGATGTTCGCGGCACCACGCGATCTGCGCGCGGCGGACATCGCAGCCGCGGAGCTTCGCGTTCGGCAAGCCCGCGCGCGCCCAGCGCAGCAAACGGCCGATGCCGCAGCCGAAGTCGAGCACGGCGTGGATCGAATCGAGCTCTCGCTCGGCATAGATGTCCCAGAGGTCGAGGACGATGTGCCAGTCCTCGGCGCCGGTGTAGAGGAAGCCGTGAAGGCCTTCGCCTCCCGAGGAGGTGCGCCGCAGCTCGTCGGGCGGGAGGGGCGGGAAGAAGCGGCCGAGGCGCTCGGGGTACTCGAGCGGGCCGTTCACGGCGAGCCACTTGGCGAAGGGGACTCCGGTCGGATCCGGGTACGCCTCGCGCAAGTCGGCGCGCTCTGCGTAGATCGCGCGCCCGATTTGCAGCAGCTCCTCGGAGCGCGGGAGGAAATAAGAGGCGAGGCGGGGGCTCATCGATTGGAGAGGCGAACTCGCGGCGGGGAGAGGTAGCGCTGGGAACGGCAGCCTACCTTGCCTCCTCAGCGCGAGCTAGATACGGTCGTCTCTCTTCCGCGCGCGACCGCCGCGCGCTCCATGCTGCCCGGAGGCCCCCTCATGCCGCGCTCTCTCCTCGCTCTCGTGGGCGCACTCGCGCTCGTCGCTTTCGACGCCCACGCGCAATCGCTGACCACGACCTTCACCTCGGACAACGGGCGCTCGGCGCCGGATCCTGGGTGCTTCTTCGACGTGAGCGTGCTGCGCCCGCTCGGCCTCACGATCCATCAGCTCGACGTGAACGTGATCGGCACCGTCGGCGCGAACGTCGTGATCGACGTCTACGTGATCCCCGGCACCTACGTCGGCAACGACACCAACGCCGCGGCTTGGACCAAGGTGAGCACGGGCCAGGGACCGGCCGTCGCGCGCAACTCGCCGACGCCGATCGACGTGGAGGACTTCTTCCTCGCGCCCGGCAGCTACGGCATCTACGTGCACCACACGAACGTCGGCGTCGCCTACACGAACGGCAACGGCACGAACCAGCAGTACGCCAACGCCGAGCTGAGCTTGAGCGCGGGCATCGCGCGCAGCACGCGCTTCGCCGGCACGCTCTTCTCACCGCGCGTCTGGAACGGCACGATCCACTACTGCCTCGGCAACGCGACCTACGGGCGTTACGGCGCGGGCTGCAGCGGCACGGGCGGCGTGCTCACCCTTCAACCGGCGCCGGGCTCGCGCCCCGTGCTCGGCTCGACCTTCCAACTCGAGGTCACGAACCTCGGCATCGGCGCGCTCCCGATCCTCTGGTTCGGCATCTCGAAGACCTCGTGGTTCGGCGTGCCGCTGCCGTTCGATCTCTCGCCGCTCGGCGCCACGGGCTGCTGGCTCCTCGCGAGCTCCGACGTGCAGTTCCAGCTCGTGAACACCGGCAGCTCCGCCACCTTCTCCGCTCCGATCCCGAACCAACCCGTCTTCTCCGGCGCGGTCTTCCAGAACCAGGTCATCGCGATCGATCCGGGTGCGAACCCCGCGAGCCTCATCACCAGCAACGGCGGCGCAGGCTGCGTCGGCACCTAGCCTCCCCCCCCGTTGCACAGTAAAGGTGCCAGGCACCTTTACTGTGCAACGGGGCGCCGCGCCGGCAGATCCGGTTTCCTGTTACGCCGAGCGCCTCTTCTCGGAAGAGAGGCCGATGGCAACGCCTGCACCTGAGGAGCTCTTCGCGGAGTGGCGGCGAACGCGGGAGCCCGCCCTGCTGGGGGCGGTGTTCGACGCGGTCGCGCCGCGTCTGCTCGGGCTGGCGCTGCATCTCTGCCGCGAGCCGGCGGATGCCGAGGACGCCGTGCAGGCGACCTTCCTCACCGCGATCGAGAAGGCCGAGAGCTGGGACGAGCGACGTCCGCTCGAGCCCTGGTTGGGAGCGATCCTCACGCGTCGGGCGCAGCAACGAGCGGCGAGCGACGCGCGACGTCCGCGGCTCGAGCGCATGAACTTCGCCGAGCCGGTCGACCCGGAGATCGAAGCGCGCCACATGGAGGCGGTCGAGCTCTTGCGCAGGAAGTCGGAGAGCTTCCCGCCCGAGACGCGGACCCTCTTGCTGCTCCGCCTCGAGCACGGCTTGGAGCCCGCCGAGATCGCCGAGGTCCTCGGACGTCCGGCAGGCACGATCCGCGTGCAGCTGCAGCGCGCGCTGGAGCGCCTGCGCCGCGTCTGGCCGGCGTCGCTCGCGCTCGCCGCGCTGGGAGTCGTGCTCCCGAGCCGCGGTCTCGCCCTGATCCGTGCGGAGATCCTCCGGCATGCAGGGACGATCGGCGTTGCTGCCGCTGGTGAAGTCGCCGCCTCGGCGGCAGGAGCGCTCCTCGTGAAGAAGGCTCTCGCGATCGTCGCGTTGCTGCTCGCCGCGAGCGGCATCGCGTGGTGGTGGATCGATGGTTCGGTCGCAGAGCCGCCTCTGGAGCTAAGGCAGAACCTCGCGGTGGAAGAGCGGCTCGCGTCGAAGACCCTGGCGAACGCTGCCGCGGAGGTCGAGCCCATCCACGCGAGGAGTGCTGGTTCCGCAGCCGAGCCTGCCGAGGAGGCGAACGCGAACGAGCTCGAGCTCGCGCTCGTGTGGGCCTCGGATCGGACGCCGGCGCCGGGCATCGGCTTGGCACTCGAGCCCGCCGCAGATGCCGCTGCGGTGTCGAAGCGACGCTTGCAGCGACGGGAGCTGCGCAGCGACGAGCAGGGGCTCGTGCAGGTCCGCGGTCTCTCTCCG
>JAEUHW010000306.1 GCA_016793245.1 Planctomycetota bacterium | reverse complement strand
GAGCCCGACGCGAAGCAGCAGTTGGCGCTCCGCGAAGTGAAGAAGCTCCTCGCCGACGGCTTCCACCCGATCGTCTTCTGCCGCTACATCCAGACCGCCGAGTCGCTCGGCGAAGCGCTGCGGAGCCACCTCGGCAAGAAGGCCGAGGTCTCCGTGGTGACCGGCACCTTGCCGCCCGAGGAACGCGAGCTGCGCGTGAGCGCACTCGCCGCGAGCGAAGCCAAGGCTCGCGTGCTCGTCTGCACCGATTGCCTCTCGGAGGGCATCAACCTCCAGGAGCACTTCGATGCCGTGGTCCACTACGACCTCTCGTGGAACCCGACGCGCCACGAGCAGCGCGAAGGTCGCGTCGACCGCTATGGCCAGCGGACGCCCGTCGTGCGCGCGCTCACCCTCTACGGCAAGGACAACCCGATCGATGGCGCGGTCCTCGACGTGCTGCTGAAGAAGCACCAGAAGATCCGCAAGAAGATCGGCATCTCCGTCCCCGTGCCCACCGACCCGAGCGCCATCTCCGAAGCGCTGCGCGAGAAGGTGCTGCTGCTCGGCGGCGAGCTCTTCACGCAGGATCGCCTGACGCCGAGCCTCTTCCCCGAGCTGGAGGAGGAAGAGGGCGAGCTCGGCGAGATGCACCGCGAGTGGGAGCGCTCCGCCGAGCGCGAGAAGCGCTCGCGCACGCTCTTCGCGCAGGAGTCCATCAAGCCCGCCGAAGTACAGGCTGAGCTCGACGCTGCGCGCCGAGCGATTGGCTCGCACGTCGATGTCGAGCGCTTCGTGCGCGCGGCTCTAGGACCCTTGGCCCCGGGCTCCATCGAGGATCGGAAGCACGGTCGCGTGCGCATCGACCTGGGCACCGCGCCCGCCGCCGTGCGCGATCTCGCGGGCGAAGCGAAGCGCTTCGACGCCGCGTTCTCACCTCCGCGCCCCGAGGACGGCGAGCTCCTCGTGCGCACGCATCCCTTCGTGGAGCGCCTCGCCGCCCACGTCGTCGAGCTGGCTCTCGAGGAGCTACCTGGCAGCCCCGCGAGTCGCGCCGGAGCGATCCGCACCAAGTCCGTCACCACGCGCACGACGCTCCTGCTTCTCCGCTTCCGCGCGCATCTCACGCGCACCGAAGGCGAGCGCGTGCAGCCCTTGCTCGTGGAGGAGCTCCGCGTCGCGGGCTTCGCCGGCGGCGTCGACGCCGCGCGCTTCCTCTCCACCGAGGACGCCGAGCGCCTCCTCGACGCGAGCCCCGACGAGAACCTGCCCCCCGACCAAGCCCGCACCCTCCTGCGACCGATCCTGGACGGCCTTCCGCAGCTCGCGAGCGCGCTGCGCGCCCTCGCGAGCTCGTGGTCCGACGAAGTCCTCGCTGCCCATCGCCGCGTGCGCGAGGCGGCGAAGGCTGTCGGCAAGTTCTCGATCCAGGTCGAGCCCACTCCGGATGTGCTGGGCCTCTATCTCTTGCTGCCGATCCCGCCGGGAGGTGCGCGATGAGCCAGCGCACGAGACGCCGCGGCACCGCGAGCTCCGCTGTCCGGATCGAGGGCGCCCTCTTCTCTCCGGAGCTCCTGGCGCAGATCCGCGGCGGGGAGAGCTCGATCGCGGATCTGAAGCCCGAGAGCTATCACCTGCCGAGCGGCCAGCGCCTGGGCGAGGCGATGACCGCCGCGTGGAACGAGGCGCGTTCCCTCGCGCACCGCTTCTACGCGGCGCAGGCCAAGGCCGATCCGAGCGATCCCGCCGTGCAGCGCACGCGCCAGGACTGGCTGCTCCCGCTCTTCCAGATCCTAGGGTACGGCCGCCTGCAAGCCGCGGCGCTCCGCGACGCCGAAGGACAACCGATCCCCCTCTCGCATCTCTGGGGCGCCGTGCCGATCCACTTGGTCGGCACCGGCGTCGACCTCGATCGCCGCACGAAGGGCGTCACGGGCGCCGCGACGCGCGCACCGCACGCCCTCGTGCAAGAGCTCCTGAACGAGCGCGACGAGTACCTCTGGGGCATCGTCTCGAACGGCAAGCTGCTCCGGCTCCTGCGCGACAACGCGAGCTTCACGCGTCAGGCCTACGTCGAGTTCGACCTGCAGTCGATCTTCGAGGGCGAGAGCTACAACGACTTCACGCTGCTCTGGCTCTTGCTGCACGTCTCGAGCCTGGAGAACCCGCCCGCGCGCGACGAGGACGGCGGGCGTCCTCCGTGCCGCCTCGAGCGCTGGTCGAAGCAGGCCGCCGAACAGGGCACCCGCGTCCGCGAGCAACTCCGCGAAGGCGTGAAGGGAGCGATCGAAGCGCTGGGCCGCGGCTTCCTAGCGCACCCGAAGAACGAAGCGCTGCGAGCGGCCCTCGCGACCGGCGCGCTCACGACGCAGGACTACTACCGCGAGCTCCTGCGCCTCGCCTATCGCCTGATCTTCCTCTTCGTCGCCGAGGACCGCGATCTGCTCCTCGACCCCACCGCTCCCGACGAAGCGCAAGAACGCTACCGCGAGCACTACGCCACGACGCGCCTCCGCCGCCGCGCCGCACGCACGCGCGGTACGCGCCACGACGACGCCTGGCAGGGCTTAGCCCTCGTGATGCGCTTCCTCGGTCAGGACGAAGGCTGTCCCGCGCTGGCGCTCCCGGCCTTGGGCTCCTTCCTCTGGTCGGAGGACGCCCTCCCGCACCTCGCGCACGCCACCCTCGACAACGCGGCGCTCTACGAAGCACTCCGCAAGCTCACCACCTTCCACGACGGCCAGCGCCGCCAGCTCGTCGATTGGCGGAACCTGGGCTCCGAGGAGCTGGGCTCGGTCTACGAATCGTTGCTCGAGCTCGTGCCCGAGGTGCATCGCGACGCCGCCACCTTCGATCTGAAGGAGGTCTTCGGCTCCGAGCGGAAGACGAGCGGCTCCTACTACACGCCGACGAGCTTGATCGCGTGCTTGCTCGAGAGCGCGCTCGACCCGGTCGTCGATCAGGCCCTGCAGGGGAAGCGCGGCGCGGACGCCGAACGCGCGCTGCTCGCCTTGAAGGTCTGCGACCCCGCCTGCGGCAGCGGCCACTTCCTCGTCGCCGCCGCGCATCGCTTGGCGCATCGCTTGGCCCT
>JAEUHW010000304.1 GCA_016793245.1 Planctomycetota bacterium | reverse complement strand
TACGCGCACGGCTCAGGTCTGCAAGGGCTCGCAGATTCTCGCGCAGCTCACCTACGGTCACGCCGCCGAGATCTGGCGCATCAACTTGGGATGGAAGCGGCGCCAGCCGAACGAGATCGGCTTCTTCCTCGATACGGAGCGCGGCTTCTGGAAGAAGCGCCCCGAGGACGAGGAGGGCGAGAGCGAGGAGGATCGCGACCCGCTGAGCCCGCGCTTGGAGCGCGTGATCCCCTTCGTCAACGATCGCCGCAACTGCCTGCTCTTCGAGCTCGGCGCTCCGAGCGAGGACCAAGACGAGGACGAGCAGGAAACGAACGCGCGCCTCGCCTCGCTCCAGGCCGCGTTGAAGTCGGCGATCCAGGTGGTCTACCAGGTCGAGGATGGCGAGATCGCCGCCGAGCCGCTCCCGAGTCGCCAGAGGCGTCGCAGCATCCTGCTCTACGAAGCAGCCGAAGGCGGTGCCGGTGTCCTGCGCCAGCTCGTCGATGCACCGGGGGAGCTCGCGCGCGTCGCGCGGCAAGCGCTCGAGAACTGCCACTTCGATCCCGCGACGGGCGAGGATCGTCGGCGCGCTCCGCGTGCGAAGGAGGACTGCGAAGCGGCGTGCTATCAGTGCCTCTTGAGCTACACGAACCAGCCCGACCATCCGATCTTGGATCGCCTGAAGGTGCGGGAGGTGCTGCAAGAGCTCGCGGCGGCGACCGTCGCTTGCTCACCCACCGAGGAGACGCGTGAGGAGCGCTTGGCGCGCTTACAAAAGCTCGCGGGATCCGGACTCGAGCGGAGCTTCCTCGATCTGCTGCAGAAGCGAAAGCACACGCTGCCCGACACCGCCCAGGCCGTGCTCGAGGGCTACCAAGCCCGTCCGGACTTCGCCTACCACCGCGGCAACGCCCTCGTCTTCATCGATGGGCCGCCGCACGATGCGCCCGAGGTGCGCCGCAAGGACACCGAGCAAACGCAGGCGCTCGAGGATGCCGGCTATCTCGTGCTGCGCTTCCGCCACGACGAGGACTGGTCCGCGCGGCTGGACGAGCACCCCTCCGTCTTCGGGCGAGCCGAGGAGGAGCCGCAGCGACCGCGCTCGTCCGCGGCGCCGACGGCGAACGCACGCGAGAAGTCCTTCGACCCCGAGCTCTTCGATGCCGCCTGGCATCCGCTGCTGGAGCTCCTCGTGGCGGATCCTGCCTTCACCGTCGAGCCCGGGAAGGACGTCGCCGATGGACGCGGCGTCCTCGGCAGCACCTTCGCCCATGTCTCCCGAGGCGAGCTCGGCTTGGCGCTCCTCGATGTGGCGACTCCCGGCGCGGCTGCGGTTTCTTCGGAGCTCGCCCGTCACGGAACGATCAGCCTCGCCCTCTCGAAGTCGGATGCCCCGCCGGCCGCCTTGGCCCGCATTCGGTCCCACCTCGTCTGAAGCCATGCACGAGCTCCAGTTCTCGCGCGACTTCTTCCCATCGACCGCCAAGCTCTCGGTTGAGGAGCGCGGGCGGGTCCTCAGCTTCATCGACAAGCTGCAGGAGAACCTCGCCCACCCGAGCATCAGCCTGGAGCGGATCACGGAGTCGCGTTCCGATGATCTCTGGTCGGGCCGGATCTCACGCGAGCTCCGCGCGATCCTCTTTCGACAGGGCGACCAGGTGATGCTGCTGCACGCCGGTCACCATGACGATGCCTATGCTTGGGCGAAGCAGCGCCGGATCGAGCGGAACCCGAAGACGAAGGAGCTCCAGATCGTCCAGCTCGAGAACGTCGTGCGCGAGGTGGTGCGCGAGGTCGCTCCCGCCGAGCACTCGGCTCCTCCGCTGTTTCGAGCGCACGCGGACGAGTACTTGCTGAGCCTCGGCGTTCCCGCGACCCACTTACCGATCCTGCGCGAGATCCGCACCGAGGATCAAGCGCTGAAGTTCATCGAAGCCATGCCCGGCTCCTTGGGGAACTACCTTTTGGAGCTCCTCTACGGCGGCTTCCCGACACCGCCTGCGCCGCTCGCCGAGCGGAAGGGCGCCGAGCCGGCGCCCACCTCCGCGGACGTCGTCGTCCTGCGCGACGCGCATCAGATCCAGGCGCTGCTCGCGGCGCCGATGCGCCAATGGATCGCGTTCCTGCATCCCTCGCAGCAACGCCTCGCGACGCGCACGCTGAACGGTCCGGCCAAAGTCACCGGCGCTGCCGGTACCGGCAAGACCGTCGTCGGGATGCACCGCGCGCGTCACTGGGCCGCGGAAGGACGGCGCGTCCTCTTCACGAGCTACGTCACCACGCTCTGCAACAACCTGCGTCGCAACCTCGGCCTGCTCTGCACTCCCGAGGAGTTCGCGCGGATCCAGGTCGCGACGGTCCACAGCGAAGCTCTGCGCCTCTGCAAGCAGGGCGGAGTGAATCTGCGCCCGCTCTCCGACGAGGCGAAGGCCCTGAGCGATCTGCTGACCCGCGCTGCCGAGCGGCTCGGCGTCGCCTTCGACGCAAGCTTCCTCGTCGCGGAATGGCGGAGCGTCATCCGCACCCAGGACCTCCGCTCGTGGGACGAGTACCGCGCCGCCTCGCGCTCGGGCCGCGGTCGCTCGCTGAGCGTGGCGGAGCGCAAGGCCTGCTGGTCCGTCTTCGAAGCCGTGCAGAACGAGCTCCGCTCGCGCGGCGAGACCGACTGGATGGGCCTCTCGAACGAAGCGCGCCGCCTCCTCGAGAGCGGCAAGCTGAGCTCGCCCTACGACGCGATCGTCGTCGACGAACTCCAGGACCTCCAATCTCCCGAGCTCCGCTTGCTGAAAGCTCTGGCCGCACGCTGCCCCGAGCGCCTGCTGCTGATCGGCGACGCGGGACAGCGCATCTACCCCGGCGGCTTCAGCCTGAAGCAGCTCGGCATCGACGTCCGCGGTCGCTCCTTTACCTTGAAGGTCCACTACCGCTCGACCGAGCAGATCCGCCGCCTCGCGGATCGCGTCCTCGCCGACAACGCCGACGACATGGACGGCGAGCGCGAGAAGCGCGGTCACGCGCGGAGCCTCCTCTCCGGTCCGAAGCCCGTCCTGCGCGGCTTCGGCGATGACGCGGAGGAAGCTCACACCGTCGCCACCGCGATCCGCGACCTGCTCGCCGAAGGCCTCGCCCCGGACGAGATCGCGATCTTCTTCCGCAGCCCAAAGCCCAAAGAACCCGTCGAGGACGAGCTCGCGTCCCTCGGGATCCCGACCTACCGCCTGGGCCGCGACGAGCACGACGGCCCGCCGGCCGTGGCGCTCGGCACGATGCACCGGGCGAAGGGCCTGGAGTTCAAGGCGTGCTTCGTGATGCGTGTCTCGGCCACCGCGCTTCCGTCGCGCAGTGCTTTGCAGGCGGCGACGGACGAAGAAGAGCGCGAGGCCGCGCTCGCGTGCGAGCGGCAGTTGCTGTACGTGGCGATGACGCGAGCGCGGGATCGGTTATGGGTGACGTGGTCGGAGCGACCCAGCGACTTCCTCTCCGGCTTGACCAGCGCGTAGGAAGGCCATGTCCATCAAGCTCCCCCGCGGCTACATCAAGGCCCGGAATCGCTTCACAGGCAGAGTCCTGGAAGCGATCCTCTCGTGCGAGCGAAAGCTACTCGAGGCTCCCGACAGGAGAGGATTGAACTTCGAGAAGCTCCAGGGTGCCGACTCTGGGATGTGCTCTGTCCGGGTCGATCAGAACCATCGCATCATTCTCCAGTTGGTGGGAGATGCGCTGATTCTCCTGCATGTCGATGCACATGATGATGCCTATCGATGGGCGGAGCGTCACAGGCTGCTGATGTCACCCGAACGCGATCGCATGGAGCTCATCGATCTCGCCATCGAGAGCGCTCCCGCTGCGCCGCGTACGTTGGTGGAATCTCCGGCGCCAAGCGAAGAGGAGTCGCCATGTTCACCGCGCTTCTCGCATTGCACGGACGACTACCTCCTCAGCTTGGGGCTGCCGCGAACTTGGCTCCCTATGGCTCGAATGATCCGCACCGACGATGACGTGCAGGAGTTTCTACGCCAGCTTCCCGCCGACACGAGCGAGCGTTTGTTGCAGCTCGCTACGGGAGGATTACCGGCTCCACCCCTACCCAAGCCAGAGGAGGCAATCGGCGAGGAACTCCCGGCCGCCGAGGAGTTCGTGCTGATCGTAGAGCCACAAGATTTGGAGAGGCTCGCGAAAGCCAGTGAGCATCCCTGGCTCTTCCATGTCTCTCAGGAGCAGCGCCGCCTGATCTTCGGCGAATACGATCGCCCGGTCCTGGTGACAGGGGCTGCCGGTACTGGCAAGACGATCGTCCTCGTTCATCGAGCTCGTCATCTGGCTCGGCAGGGCCTACGGGTGCTGTTGACTACCCATACGAACGCCCTGACGCGATCGCTTGCAGAATCTCTCAACGTCCTCTGCGACCCGCAAGACCGTAGGCTAATTACAGTCCAGACGGCCGCGGCGCTAGCCGATGAGCTCATGGCAAGGTCTCCATCTAGATTGCGCCGTCTGTTCAAGCCGCGCGAAACGATGGAGAGGCTGACCGCTGAAGCGGCGACCGCGGAGGGTCTCGAAAACGCCCTGCCAACTCTACGATCTCAGTGGGAGCACGTCGTCGCGAACTTCGACTGCAGAACTCTCGACGATTACTTGCGGGCTCCAAGGTCGCGAGCATCCACGCAGTCCTCGGATCGAGATTCATCGCACTGGCGCTTCTTTCAGCGTCTGCGTGCCAAGCTAGACGAGATCCAGTATGTAGACTGGAATCTGGAGTTCCACTCCGTTCGCCGCAGCCTAGCTGAAGGCTCACTCGAGCGCTCTTTCGACGCCATATTGGTCGATGAGTTCCAGGACATGTCCGCGGCTCAGTTGCTATTTCTCCGGGAGTTGGGCTCGGAGCATCCAGGTCGCATCATGCTTGCGGGCGACTCCGCACAGTGCGTCACTGCCATGCCCTACGATCTGAAGGATCTGGGATTCGATCTCTCTCCTGACTCGCGAACGTTGACGATGAGCTATCGCTCAACGGAGCCCATTCGAAGGGCGGCGGAGGCCATTCTGCTTCGATCTCGAGTGTCCGAACTCGCAAGTGAGAAGAACCGAGATCGAGCGCGTAGCCTGAGGGGCGGCGTCGCTCCAATACTGCAGGGATTCCCGGGGGATAAACCCTGGAAGGAGCTGGAGTTTGCGGCATCTCTGATCTCGGAGATCGTGGGGCAAGGGGTCCCGCCAACGAGCATCGGTGTCTTTCACCGAACCAATAGTCAGCTCGATAAGCTCGAGAGAAAACTGGCGAACCGGCAAATACCATTTCAGCGTCTGGGAGAGCGGCAGGCCGAATCTGAGCGGGCGGGTGTGCACCTGACAACCATGCACTCCTCCAAAGGGCTCGAGTTCCGGTGCGTCGTAGTCATTGGTGCTGCGGCGAAGTACATACCGCACCCTCTTCCCATTCAAGAGGCCGCCAGGGTTGGAGTGCACGAGCTCGAAGTTGCTATTGCGGCAGAGCGTGCGCTTCTGTACGAGGCCATGACTCGCGCGCAAGAGATGCTGATCATCACCTGGAGCGGAGAGCCCAGTCCGTTCCTGGCACCTTTGCTTTCCGCAGCGGCTGGTAATCCGCGGAGCGAACACTAGGGTCTCCGATCGAGCGCCGTTCCGAGCCGATCAGCGTTCGGGTTGAGCCGACGAGAGATGCTCGAGATCGAGCGCCTCGCTCTCGATGTACTCCATCGCCGTCATCCCCTCGAGCCGCGTGAGCAGGAAGCCCACGGAGATGAAG
>JAEUHW010000298.1 GCA_016793245.1 Planctomycetota bacterium | reverse complement strand
CTGCCCGAGGACGAGCGACCACCAATCGCGATCGCCGACCGAGGGGATCGCTCCCGCGCCGCGCACGTCGCAGCCGAGGATCGTCGCGCTGGTGGCGGTCTCGTTCGGCTCGGGGCCTTCGGGGATCAGCGTGCGCGTGCCGCGACAGACGAGATCCAGGGTATAGCCGCCTCGGGAGTCGTTGTAGCCCGCGACCTCGAGCAGGTAGTCGCCTGCGGGAAGGGCCACCGCATCGATCTGCGAGTAGAGGCCGCGCCCGGGGTAGTCGTCGTTGCTCGTGAGGAGCGCTCCGCTCGCGGAGTCGTAGAGCGCGAGCGTGGAGTCCGGGAGCGGCGTGCTCGCGCCCGCACCGGTGAACGCCGTGAGATCGCTGGGTTGCAGCAGCGTGAAGCGCCAGGCGTCGCGATCGAACGCGGGCGCGATCGCGCCCACCCCTCGCTGCGCACAGGCGAAGGCGGTGGGTTGTCCCGCGCGATCGTTCGGTTCGGGACCTTCGCCGACCGGTGCTTGCGCCATGGCGCCAGAAGCGCAGACCAGTGCGCAGAGGAGCTGCACTCTCTCGAACGACATGAACATCGGACACGCGGGCCGTGCGGTGGGGACGCCGGCCTCTCTCGGGGACCAGCGCGCGCTCGGGCGGAGACGCGCGCGCTGCTCGACGAGACGGAGGGTAGCGCGCCGCGGTTCGCCGGACAACCTCTCGGTTCAGCGCAGCTCGAACGAGCGCAGCCGCCGCCAGCTCAGCGCGAGCAGCAGCGCGGTGAAGCCGAGCAGGCAGAGCACGGGCACCCAGGCGCTGCCCTCGGGCACGCGGAGTTTCAGCTCCAGCGTCCAGGTCTCCGGCGCCACCGTACGCGCGAGGAAGCGCGCTGCTTGATGCTGCACGGTGAGAAGCTGCAGGTTCCCCGGCGTGGTGCCGACCAGCCCCTCCCAGCCGATCGCGATGCCCGCGGCCCAGATGATCGGCCGCGAGGCCGAGAGCCCGATACGCAGGAAGAGCGCGGTGTAGGCCGTGCTCGCGAGCAGCGCCGCGGCGATGTAGGCGAGCGCGATCTCGCGCGCTCGCGCGTCCTCCAGCGGGAGGAGGATCAACGCCGGTAGCGCCAGCGCGAGCACGCTCGGACCCGCGGAGGCGATCCACGCCGCGAGCGCCTTGTCGCGGAGCAGCGTCGCGCGCGGATAAGGCCGCGTCAGCAGCAGGAACATGGTCTTGTCCTCGATCTCCTGCGCGAAGGCCGAGGTCGCGTAGAGCATCGAGATCAGCAAGACGACCGCCGCGATCAGGAAGGGACCGACGCCATCGCGGAAGAGGACCAGGCGATCCTCCGCGTCGAGGTCCGTCGCGAAGAAGCGCAGGCCGATCGAGAGCGCCCACGAGGCGCCGACCAGCAGGACGAGGAAGAGGCTCCGCCGCTGGCGCAGCAGTTGGCGGAGGAACCAGAGCGTCGCATCCATCTCGGTGCTTCTTCTCTCAGCCTTCCAGCATGCCGAAGACCGAGCTCAGGTCTTCGTCTTCGGGGGTGATCTCGCGGAGCGCGAGCTCGCCGCTCGCGGCGGCGCGTGTGAGCCAGTCGAGCAAGTGATCCGCGCGACGCGTCGAGACCTCGAGTCGGTCGCCGCCGAGCAAGCGGACCCCTTCGGTGCCCTCGAGCTCGAGCAGGGCCGCGGCCGCGCGGCGCGGTTCTTCCACGCGCAGCGAGAGGCGCCGCGGGATGTCGGCGAAGTGATCGCGAAGCTCCTTGATCGTGCCCTCGGCGAGGAGCTTGCCCTCGCGCAGGAGCAGGATGCGATCGGTGATCGACTCCACCTCGTGCAGCACGTGCGAGGCGAGCAGCACCGCGCGGCCGCTGGTCCCGAGCCCGCGCACGAGATCGATCACGGCCTTCCGCTGCACGGGGTCGAGCCCATTGAACGGTTCGTCGAGGAGGAGCACCTCGGGGTCGTGCAGGATCGCCTGCGCGAGCTTCATGCGCTGGCGCATGCCCTTCGACATGCCGCCCAGGCGCTTCGCGCCGTCGCCGCGCATGCCGACGGTCTCGAGGGCCGCTTCGGTGCGGGAGCGCGCCTCGCTCGGGCCGTAGCCCGCGAAGCGCGCGATGCGCTCGAGCCACGTGCGGCCGACCATGCGCTCGGGGAACGGGTCGAGCTCGGGGCAGAGGCCGATCCGGCGGTAGAGCGCCGGGTTCGCGAAGGGATCCTCGCCGAGGACGCGCACGCGCCCGCGATCGGGGCGCACGAGGCCGCCGAGGCACTTGAAGAGCGTCGACTTCCCCGCGCCATTCGGCCCGAGCAGCGCGTGCACGCCGACGCCGATCTTGGCCTCGAAGCCGGCGAGCCCGATCACCGGGCCGTACCACTTCGTCACCTGCTCGAGCTCGATCGCGTAGGCACTCATGCCACGACCTCGGTCGGGTTCGTGCGGCGGATCAGCGTGCGCAGCGCGAGCGCGCTCGCGAGGAGCACGGCCCACGCCGCGACCTCGGTCGGAGGCGCCACCATGCTGGCGAGCGGGTTCCGCGGGATATCGAAGATCGCGAAGCGCAGCGAGTTGAAGGTGTCGATGAACGAGAGCACGCCGGCGCGCGTGTCGCGGAAGAGCGAGTTCGCGGCGACGACGCCGACGGGGCGCGTGATGATGGCGAGTGCGATCCAGTAGAGGATCGCCCAGATGCCGCGGCCCGAGAGCGCCGAGATCGCGAGCACGATCAGCGTCGTCGGAACGGCGAAGACGACGGCGTTCGCGATGAGGCGCAGCGGGTAGTGCCAAGTCGCGAAGAAGCGGTCCGAGCTCTCCGAGAGCCCGATGTCGAAGAGCCAGACCAGCGTCCAGGGCAGCGCGGTCGCGGCGAGGAGCACGCCGACCATGCCGAGGATCTTGCCGAGCAGATAGTCGGCGCGGGTCACCGCGCGCGAGAACACGAGCTCCAGCGCATGCGCGCGAAGATCCGCCGAGATCAGCCCGGCGCCGGCGCCGGCCGCGAGCAGCACGAGCGGGATCCACGCGCTGGAGTAGAAGATCTCGTACTTGTCGAGATCGAAGCTCAGCATGCCAGCGCTGACTTGCGCGCCGACGCCGGCCAGCACCTGGCGCACGAAGTAGAGCGTGAACACAGCTCCCAGCGGCGGCAGCCAGCACAGCGCGAAGAGCAGCTTCATCCAGCGATTGCGCAGCGCGTAGGAGAAGCACTCGCTCGCGATGGGCAGCCAGCGCGGACCGCGCGCGGCGCGCGCGACGCCGCGGCGATAGGTGAGATCGTGGACGACCATCAGCGCGCGTTCCCCTGCAGGGCTTCGAGGAAGACCTGCTCCAAGCTGCGGCGTTCCTCGCGCAGCGCGAGCACCACTTGGCCGCATTCCATCGCCGCTGCGAAGAGCTCGCGCGGGGAGAGCCCCTCGACGAGGAGCTCGAAGCCGTTCTCGTTCTCGCGGCCCTCGGGGACTCGCGCGATCGCGGAGCGCTTGGCCAGCGCGGCCTCGAAGGGCGCGCGCTCGCCGTTCAAGCGCACGCGCAGCACCTCGCGGTCCGCGCGCACGAGCTCCTTCATCTCGCCGCTCGCGAGGAGCCGGCCCTTGTCGAGCACGAGCACGCGCTCGCACACCTGCTCCACGTCGGTCAGCAGATGCGAGGCGAGCAGCACGTGCACGCCGCGGGAGGCGACCGCGCGCACGAGGCCCAGCATCGCGTCGCGGCCGGCGGGATCGAGCCCGTTCGTCGGTTCGTCCAGGATCACGAGCTCGGGGTCGTGCACGAGCGCCGCGGCGAGCCTCGCCCGCTGCCGCATCCCCGTCGAGAACTCCTCCGGCGAGCGATAGCGCGCCTCGCCGAGGCCGACGAAGTAGAGCGTCTCGTGCGCGCGGGAGCGCGCCTCGCGCGCATCGAGGCCGCCGAGGCGCCCGAGATAGGTCAGCGTCTGCACCGCGGAGGCACTCGGCACGAACGCATCGCGCTCGGGCATGTAGCCCACGCGCCGCCGCAGCGCGAGCCCCTCCGTCTCGACGTCGAGGCCGAGCACGGTCGCCTTGCCCGCGGTCGGCGCGATCAACCCGAGCAGGGTCCGCAGCAGCGAGGACTTCCCCGCGCCATTCGGCCCGAGCAACCCGCAGGTGCCGCCTTCCAGCACCGCATCGAAGCGATCGAGGGCCACGAAGTCGCCGTAGGCGACGGTCAGGCCTTCGGCGCGGAGGACCGGGGTGGGGGCGCTCATCGGCGGGATTGTAGCGGGGGGAGAGGGCGGCTCCAGGGCCGCGAGGTCGGAGCTGGTCAGGATCTCCGCAGAGTTCGTGTCGCTGACGATCCGGACGAAGGAAGACGAGTTCGTCTCGGTGGGGGAGGGTGGAGCCAGGAGCGGTCCCTTGACGGGTCGTCGGCGACGGCATCGACGGACTCGGTGAGGCTGCTTAGGATCGGATCCCGCAGACCGTGCCATTCGATCACCGCACCTTCGCCGGCTCGATCGGCGCGCGCAACGCGTTCATCGTCGATGGCCTTCTGAATAAGAGCGTGACTCCAGCCATCTTGGGTTCCGATGGCAAGCCAGAGGTCTACGTCGGTGGATCTTTCGGTCTTCGCAGGTTGGATGTGCCATGAACGTGAAGATCTTCAAGTCGATGGCGATTGCGGTGTTCTTGGCTACGCTCGCGTCGCGTGAGGCCTCGGCGCAGTTCGGCCCCGACGTCTACCTTACGTACCCGCGTGCCGGAGTTCTCGAACTAGTCCGGCTTCCATCGGACGCACCAGCCTCGCTCGTCGCATCTTGGGTGCCCGCGCCAGGTCAGCTGGCTGGCTGGAATCATCTCGTATTCGACCCACGCACGCAGGCATTCTGGGGCATTCTCGAAGGCCAAGGAAATGGCACGCCACCACAGGTGAAGCGTTTGAGCTTCCATGGAGGAACGTTCTCTCAGAGCGACTTCATCGATCTGCCCCAGTGGTGCAGTCACAACGGAGCCGTAGCAGGCGCCGGCATCGATGAGCAGGGCCATCTCGTCGCGCTCTCCGGTGCCGGCTGCTATTACCGCATCGACCTCGAAGCGCGAGTCGTCGTCTCCGTGGGGAGTCTCTGCAGCTGCTTCGCGTCGATCAAGAGTTTCACTCCCGCGCGAGCAGGTCGGCCAGCTCTCGCGACGGCCTTCTCTCCAACCTGGGAGACGGTGGTGTTCTCGCTGGATGAGAACTTTGGCGTGATCGAGGAGTTCGCTCGCATCCCTCCGAATCTCCGGAGCTTCCTCCTTCCCGTCGTCTACGGCGTCACGACGACAGCCAATGGGCGGAGCTTCGTGGGGGCATTTGGTACGGACGATCCTCGGAATCCGATGCGCGGGTTGTATGAGATCGACTTCGTGAATCGGCGATTGATTCGACGAGCGTCCGAGTTGGGCAACTTGCGCGTGTCCAGTCCGGTGGTCGATGATGGACGTGGGGTCTTACATTTCAACGCTGGCCGAGACGACCAGGGGCTCCCGCCAGTGAACTTTCGCGCGGTCTACGACTTACATAGCGATCGGGTCGTAGGTCAATACGCGAATCCATCGACACTCGCGAGCTGGTTTCTCGGTCCTCCCTGGTTCCCGCGACAGCAAGTGCTCGCCAGCCCTCAGCATCCCTCTGTAGGCGTAGCGCAGAGCTTCTCGCTGCCCGTCGGTGGCGGCGTCGGCGACGCGGCATTGCTCTGGTGTCAGCGCGCGGAGATCGGCGGTGTCCCCATGACCGGCTTGGACACCCTCGTGGCTGCTGGCGTCGTGAACGGCTGGGGCGTGTTGCCCGTGCGTATCCCCTACGATCCGGCCGTCGTGCCGATGCAAGCCGGGGATGCCGTGTGGTTCCAGGGGTTCACCTGGAATGGTCGGGAGCTCGCCTCGACGCGCGAGGTGGAGATCCGTTGGCGTTGAGGCCGCGCTGAGAACGGTGGACTGGCGTGAACGCACGCGAACCTACGTGGACAGGGAGGACGCCGCGTCGTTCTTAGCCCGCGACGATCCCCAGCGAAGCGACAGTCCGGAGTCGGAGCCATCCGCAGCGGGCGGTCGTCAGAACCGTTGGTGACTCCGAAGGCCTTGCGGTATGACAACCCCATGGTCTTCACCCACCTAGCCTCCCGCCGCGCCCACCTCGCCCGCGAGAACATCCTCCGCGCGCTCACGAAGCGCATCGACGCCGTGCCCGG
>JAEUHW010000285.1 GCA_016793245.1 Planctomycetota bacterium | reverse complement strand
CAGCCTCCTCGGCTGGCGGCCTGGCTTGCTGACGCCGGGCCATCTCTTCCGCGCAGCGCTCGAGGGCATCTCGATCAACCTCGCCGGCGGCTTGGAACGTCTGCGTTCGCTCGGCCTCGCGATCGACGCCGTGCGCTTGGTGGGCGGTGGTGCCAAGAAATCCTTCTGGGCGCAGATGCTCGCCGATGCGCTCGGGGTCCGCGTGCAGCGCTTGGCCGAGCCCGAGTCCGCGGCGCTCGGTGCGGCCTTGCAGGCGCAGGCGGTGGCAGAGGGACGGAGCTGCGACGAGATTGCCTCGCGTGCGATCGCGCTCGAGGGCGCGCCGCTGCTGCCCGAGCCTTCACGCGTCGCGGCGTATCGCGCGCTGCGCGCGCGTTTCGATGAGGCGGTCGCGGTGGCGACTTCGGGCGGGACTGCAGACTAGTTTTGCCCGCAGAGGCGGTTGCTCGTTCGGAGAGGGGTCGGTATTGTGCGAACCTAGCCATCCTCGTCAGATGTGTGCAAACTGAAACGTAGTGGTGCATCATGGTGCCAGGTGATGTCGTGCAGTCTCTCGCCTCGATTGCAGCGCGTATCGCGCGTATCCGGAAGGTGGCCTCTCGGGCTCATGTCGCAATCTTGTGTTGCGTCGCATTCATCGCTTGCCCCTCTCTTGCGCAGAATCGGTACAGGTCTGTCTATCGCGGGCAGATCTATACGGATATCTCTCCGACGGCGGGGAATCGATTGGCGAGCGTTGTCCCGGATCCTGCGAGTCCCAATACGCCAATTACGGTGTATGAGTGGACGCTTAGGTACCGGATGCGTTACTATGGCCCAACGTGCCATGGGCGGGTTCTTGTCTATTCCATGCATCCCTCTCGAGAGCCTGTGATTGTCATTCCCTATGCCCCGCCGAACTCGCAGTATCCGTATTATCCAACGGTTTGGAGTGATTGGCAGACCGTTCGGTCTGCTGCATGTCAAGCGCCCCGCTACTGCTGCTGTCCGTGGGCGCTTGAGTTGAATTTTACGGAGACTAATCCGAATGGTTGTTTTACTTTCGGGACTGGGTGGCGCTACTCGCATGAGATTGAATATGAAATTGAGTGGGTCCATGACGTGCCCGTGTTGGCGACAGGGTCGGTTCGCCTTCAGGGTGCATCAAGCCTCTTTTCTGCAGCGCCCGGGGCTTTTCTTCCTCAGCTCGATCCTGTAATGGGGGGGCGTCTTTTTGTCGACACTGGAGCCGATGGGCGCATAAATTCCACTCCTGATTCGCAGCGATGCGAATTTGTTGCGGAGATCAGTTTGGATGGCGGGGATCCTTCTGATCTCGCGATTCAGTGGGAATTGAGGGAGGCCGATGATGAGGTTAACAGCTCAGGGCCAGAAAGTTCCCTGGCATGGTTCGCGCCAGGCAATCACAGCTTTGTGCCTGGTTCTCTGCCCGTGAATTTTCCCAGCACAAGAAGGGGATCCATCATCGGGCTGGCATCCACAGAGGTGGCTCCCACTGGTGGCGTTGGTGAGTATCGCAGCAGTATTCAGTTGGCATATGGGGATGACGGAGGCGACAACTATGTTCTCGGGGCGCAATTGTATCGGAAGAGCGATGGGCGACGATTGAGTGTCTCGCAGACCGCTCCGATGACCGTATGGCGCAAGAGGTCGGTCCACGTTTATTCGATGGCGGCGCCCGCTTCTGGCATCGGATTCAAGCCCTCTCTTGGCAGCAAGATGGCTGCCGCCTTTCAGGCTGCATTTGTGGATCTTGAGGTGAGCTGGGTGGGCGAATTGCCCCATATGGCAGTGCTGCCGATTTCGGCGCTCGGACCATATATGCATGCGGCTCCATCGGTCAACGACGCGTTGCCCGCAACTTATACTCTGCTAGGAGTTGACTCGATTGCTTCTTGGAATTGTGTTCGAGACGGAATGCTGAGAACTTGCTACACCGCTGGGAATTCGCTGCACGCTCCTCATTCGATGATTGCAGTGGGCGATCTTCGGCGCTTTCTCGCTCAGGGACGGGATCTAGAGGAGGAGGTGGAGCTCGTTGGCATTCACGAGCTCGGACATCTGATGATTGGTTACTTGGGGGAAGCGGAAAATCACAAGAATCACGGAGTTGTCCAGGGTCGTCCCTGCGCGTTGCGAGTGGATAGTAAATATCCTCACTTCTGCGATCATCATCGTAATGTCTTGAGGGATCGCGTGGCTCGTGGATTTTCGGCGCCTTATCATAATCAGGCGTTCTCGATTCTAGACTCGCCGCAGACTAGGTAGGGGAGGTCTGCTCGCGGGCTTGATGGGAATGCCGCATCGCTGATGGAGCGGAATAGGGTGCGAGAGCGCAGGAGGCCTCAGTCAAAACAGCGCAGTCGGTGTTTCGAGCTAATCCTCTATTGCCGCAGCGGGCATCAGCGCTTCACCCACACCACGAGCTTCTCCCCCGGCGACCCATCCCAACCCCGATAGTGCAGCAGCAGATCCGCGCGCCCATCGCCATCGAGATCCGGCGCCTGACAGACCGCGTCGCGATAGCGCGCGTCGCTCGGCACCTCGAGCGTGAGCCACGGCTCTTCCTCGAAGCGGCCGCCTCCGATCCCGCGGCGTAGCTCGATGCGTCCGTCGGCGGGCTGCGAGACGAGGTCGAGCTTGCCGTCGCCGTCGAAGTCACCGTCCAGGTTCACTATGTAGCGCAGCGCGAGCTCCAGGTTCCCGTGCAGCGAGCCGATCTCGGTGCGCAGCGCGTAGGAGCCGCGGAAGCTCGGGTAGGGCTCGAAGCCGCGCGCTTCGCTGCGCGGGGCGAAGACGCTGAGCTGGGCGTTCGAGCCGCCACCGAGCCAGGCGCGGAGCGCGCCGACGGGGGCCTTCACGTCCTGCTCTTCGAAGAGCAGGAGCTCCGCTCGTGCGTCGCGATCGAGATCGGCGAGGCGCCAGCGCGCGGGATGCGCGGCGATGCGCAGGACGTCGTCGGGGGCCTCGACGCGATGCGCGCCCGCGCGGCCGTAGACGAACGCGAAGCTGCGCTGCGCTTCGTCATAGCGCACGAGGTCGGGCCAACCGTCGCCGTCGAGCTCGCAGAGGCTCGCGCGCTCGAGCACTTCGGGGCGCGGGTCGCTCGCGTCGAAGAACGCATCCGCGCCGCTCGCGGGGGCTGACAGCTCGAGCGATGCGACGCGTTCCGGATGCAGCGCGCCGTCGCGCGCGTGCCACGCGTAGTGCTCGACGACGCGACCGCGCGAGAGCGAGAGGAGCTCGCTCTGATCGCGCCGGGGGAAGAAGGCGATCGGCGGTACGCGCGTGCGGAGACGCAGACGCCCTTCGAGGCCCGGGGGATCGAGGCGGACCCGGGACCGCGGCGTGCAGGCGAGGAAGCCCGTGCGTCGCTCGCCCGTGAGCTCGTGGATCGCGAAGCCGCCGCGCTCGGGCAACACGAGCTCGGCGGGTGCGTCTCCGGCGAGCTCGTGGAGGAAGTGCCAGTAGATGTGCGGCGCGAGCTCGCCGGCGCCGCGGAAGAGACTGCGCGTGGTGTCGGGCAACGCGATCTGCGGCGCGCTGCCGTCGAGGACGGTGACGGCGCGGAGGCCTTCGTGCGTGTGCGCGAGGAGCTCGAGGCGGCCGTCGTCGTCGAGGTCGCCGAAGCCGAAGAGGGTCGTGCCTGGCGGAAGCGCGAAGCTGCGCGTCGGCGCGCTCGCGAAGCGCCCCTCCGCGTCCTGCAGGTGGAGCGCGAGCTGGCCTCCGCGGTAGAGCACGAGGTCGACCTTGCGATCGGCGTTCGCATCCCAGACGAGGCGCTCTTGCAGCGGATGGGGGAGCTCGAGCTCCGAGCGCACGAAGCGCGGCGGCTCCTGCGCGCGCGCGGAAGCGAGCGAGAGGCCGAGCGCGAACGCGCGAGCGAGCGTGCGTACCGGGAGCCCGCTCATGGTCGCGGCAGCGCGAGGTACCGCGCCTCGCGCTCCTCCGGCACCACCAGCGCGATCGCCTTGCCGTCGCGCGCGAGCACATCGGTCGCGAAGCTCGCGTTCCCTTCCCAAGAGAACCACGCGGGCTCGAGCAAGCGATACGTCGTCCAGCTCCGTCCGTCGTGCTCGCGGCGCTCGAGCGCGCCGCGCAGCACGCGGATGCCGCGGCGCGGATCGAGCTCGAGCAGATCGTGCGTGCCGTCGCCGTCGAGGTCGCGATCGAAGCGCATGGTGCTCGGCAGGATGCCTGCGCGGAGCTCGTCCTCGCGCAGGGCGCTGAGCGGCAGACGCGAGGAGAGCTCGAGCTCGGGCTGACTCGGATACCCGCCGTCCTCGCGCGCGAGATAGATCGCCGTGCGCAGCGTCGCGAGCCCGCCGACGATCGCGGCGGCGGGGTTCTCGCAGCGGACGAGCACGAGATCGGCGCGGCCGTCGCCGTCGAGATCGGGCAGGGCGGCGACGGTGCCGGCGCCGCGGAAGCGCAAGCGGTTCGCCTCCGCGAAGCGCGGCGGTAGCCCGCCCAGGTTGCGCCGGATCTCGAGCTCGGTCTCGAAAGCGAAGCCCTTCTCGGCGTCGCCGCGCACGACCCAGCTCAAGAGATCCGCGCGGGCATCGCCGTCGAGGTCGACCAAGTGGCGGAAGCTCTTCTGCAGCGCGCCGTCGCCCGCGACCTCCGCGCCGAGATCGAGCGACCAGCGCTCGCGCGCTCCGTCCCGCGTGCAGCACCAGAGCGCGCCGTCGCCCGCGCCTTCGACGACGAGCTCGACCTCGCCGTCGCCATCGAGATCGGCGAGCGTCGGCAGCGGCAGCTCGCGCTCCGCGGTGAAGAGCGAGCCGTCCCACACGCGGCGGGCGCCGATCGCCGCGGCGAGGTCCCAGCGCTGCGCTACGCGAAGTCCCGTGCTGCTGGTGCCGCGGAGGCGTGCATAGCCGAACGCGAGCGGAACCACGAGATCGAGCGCGCGCTCGTGTTCGCGGAGGTAGGGCCAGACGAGGAGGGCCGTCGGATCCGCGTCGGCGAAGAAGCTCGGCGCTTCGAGCAGGGTGCGGCCTTGCGGATGCCAGCGCAGCGCGACGTTCGAACTCTCGCGCGTCGGCACGAGCGGATGCAGGCGCAGCCCTTGGCCATCGAAGACGAGCAGCTCGCGTCCCGGGAGGGAGAGCGCATCCATGCAAGCGATCGCGCAGGCGTCTTCGGGGAGGAGCGTATCGTGTGCGTGTGAGCGCGCTCCTGCATCCGTGCGC
>JAEUHW010000114.1 GCA_016793245.1 Planctomycetota bacterium | reverse complement strand
CGCGTGGCGTTGGCGAAGTTCCTGGAGCGCGGCGGCGCGCGCCGCGAAGCGCGGAACGAGCTCGAGAGCGCGCTCGCCGAGCACGCGCAGGCGCCCGATTCCGTGAAGCGGCGCCTGCGCGAGGAGGCCCGCAGCGCCGAGCATAAGCTCACGGCGCTCCGGCGCGAGGCCTGAACGAGGAGGAGGATCGGTGAAGCTACCCATCATTCGCGGCATCATCGATCGGCGCATCCTCGTGAACTACCGCGTCGATCCCGACGTGCTCGCGCGCCTCCTCCCAGCGCCGTTCCGACCCAAGTTGCACCGCGGCTACGGCCTCGTCGGGATCTGCTTGATCCGGCTCCGCGAGGTGCGCCCGCGATGGCTGCCGGCATGGATGGGCCTCTCTTCGGAGAACGCCGCGCATCGCACGGCAGTCGAGTGGGACGATGCCGGCGTCACGCGCGAAGGCGTCTACATCCGCCGCCGCGACACGAGCTCGCGCCTGAACGCGCTCGCGGGGGGGCGGATCTTCCCCGGCGTTCATTCGCACGCGCGCTTCACCGTGCGCGAGAGCGATCGGCACTTCGAGGTCGCGCTCCGGAGCGACGACGGCGCGACCGCGCTCGAGGTGGTCGGCGACGTGGCCGAGGGCTTGCCCGCGAGCTCGATCTTCCCGTCGCTCGACGCAGCTTCGGCCTTCTTCGAAGCGGGCTCCCTCGGGTACTCGGCGACGGCGGAGCCGGGGCGCTACCAGGGCCTCGAGCTGCGCTGCGAGGGGTGGCGGATCGAGCCGCTCCGTGTGGAGCGCGTGCGCTCCAACTTCTTCGATGACCCGAGCCTCTTCCCACCGGGCTCGATCGCGTTCGACAACGCCTTGCTGATGCGCGGCATCGCGCACGAGTGGCATGGACGCACGGACCTCTGCTGCCCGGTGGCGGCTCGAGAAGAACGCTCCGACTCGGAGCTGCGGACGTCGAACGCGGCACCGCAACGGAGATAGAGATGCTCTGCGCTTTTCTCGCGATGGCGGCCCTCGGAGCAGCTCCGCAAGAGCCGTGGCCCGGCGCCAACACCGTGGCTGAGCTGCACGCGAAGCACGGCTTCGCCGAGATCGAAGCCGAGTGGCAGAAGATCACCGGCCTCTTCGTGCGCAGCTTCCAAGTGCGCCACGTGGCGCCCGCCGTGACGCGCGCCTTCGCGGAGCCGTTCTCGGCGCCGGCGTTCGCGCGCGAGCTCACCGAGAGCTGGCGCGAGCAGCTCTTCGCGAAGTCACCCGAGCTCGGAGCGTGGTTGCGCGCTGCGGCGACCTTGCACGGCGAAGAGCTCGGAGAGATCGCCGAGCTGCCGCCTGCGGCGGCTCTGGAGCAAGGGAGCTTCGAGTCGCGGATGGCCGCCGCGGAGGCGTTCCTCGCGCGCGCCGCGGAGGAGCTCGAGCTCGCGCTGCGCGAGATCCCCGCGGGCGAGCGCGCGGCGCTCGGCGAGCAGATCGCGGCCCTCGGCGCGGGGTTCATCGAGCACATCTACGTCACGCTGCAGCCGCAGCACCGCGAGACCCTGGAGAAGCTGCAGCCGCTCCAGCTCGCGCACTTCCATCGCGCGGCGCTGGTGCTCCTGCCGCTCTGCGAGACGCGTTGGATCGGCGGCCTCGAGAAGTGCTGGAACGCGGAGAAGCCTCCCGCGCCGAAGGAGCTCCCGCCCGGCGTGAGCGGGCGCGTCGTCTACGCGAAGGAGACCCCACTCGGGTGGATCCTCGTGGGCGGCGGCGCCTCCCAGCGCTACGGCGCGCGCGCGGCGCTGATCGTCGACTGGGGCGGCGACGACGTGTACGAAGCGGCGGCGACGCGCGCCGATGCCGCGCAGCCGCTGAACCTGGTGCTCGATCTCCGCGGGAAGGACCGCTACGAAGGCGGCGCCGAGCCCGCGCAGGGCAGCGCTGTGCTCGGTGTTTCCCTGCTCTGCGACTTCGCGGGCGACGATCGCTACACGGCGGGTCGCTTCGCGCAGGGGGCGGGCTTCGCGGGCGTCGGCATCCTCTGGGATCGCGCGGGGAACGACCGCTACGAAGCCGATGCGCTCGCGCAAGGCGCGGGCGGCTTCGGCTGCGGCCTGCTGCTCGACGCCGCGGGCGATGACGAAGTGCGCGCGAAGCTCGATGCCCAGGGGTTCGGCTGGCCGCGCGGCGTCGGCCTCCTCGCCGACGCGCTCGGCGACGATCTGCGCGTCGCGACCGAGGGCTATCCCTCGTCGTACGGGACGGCAGGGGAGTGGAATGCGCATTCCCAAGGCGCGGGCTTCGGCTTCCGCACGCTGGACGGCGTGAATCCGAAGCTCGGCGGAGGCTACGGCGTGCTGCTGGACGGCGCCGGCAACGACCGCTCGACCGTGGGCGAATTCGGCTTCGGCATCGGCTACTACTTCGGCTGCGGCATCGTCCGCGACTTCGGGGGCGACGACCAGGTCGACGCCTCGCGCTACGGCATCGCGACCGGCGCGCACAATGGCATCGGCATCGTCTTCGACGACGCCGGGAACGACCGCTACGCGAACCCGCACACCGCGTCGATCGCCGGCAACTGGGACCTCCAGCTCTCGTTCTTCATCGACGTCGCCGGCGACGATCACTACCTCGCCGACGGCATCGGACTCGGCGGCTCGACGATCACCTCGCTCGCGGTCTTTGCCGACCTCGCGGGCAACGACGTCTATCAGCTCGGCAGCGATCTCGGCTTCGGAGGCTGCGGCCACGCGAGCGACGTCGAGCGCGGCTCGCGCTCGTGGGCGTTCTTCCTCGATCTCGGTCGCGGCAAGGACCAGTACCCCGCGAGCTCGCCGCTCGTGCCGCCGCCGGCGAACGACCTAGAGTGCGTGCGCCGACGCGAGGAGCAGAGCGGGGAGAAGCGCGCGGTCTCCGGCGTCGGGGTCTTCCTCGATCGCTGATCGAAGAGAGCTCAAAAGCAAGCGAGCCGACAGGTCGCCCTGTCGGCTCGCTCGTTGCGCAGTCACGCGCTGCGGATGCTGTGATGTCTCGAAGCTCGCGCTTCGCGCTCGATGATGTCGCGAAGCTCTCGCTTCGCGCTCGATGATGTCGCGAAGCTCGCGCTTCGCGCGCGATCACCAGCGGTCGCCGCCGGAGTCGCCGCGGTCGTAACCGCCGCCACCACCACGACCACCGCCGCCGCCACCACCGTAGCCGCCGCGTCCGCCGCCGCCGCCGCCACCACCGTAGCCGCCGCGACCACCGCCGCCGCCGCCACCGTAGCCGCCGCGACCGCCGCCGCCGCCACCACCACCGCCGTAGCCGCCGCGACCACCGCCGCCGCCACCGCTGTAGCCGCCGCCACCGCCGCCGCCGCCGAAGCTACGGCCGCCGCCACCAGCACCGCCACCGCCGCGCGGGCGGTCTTCGGCCTCGTTCACGCGCAGCTCACGGCCGTCGAGCATCGCGCCGTTCATGCTCTGGATCGCGCTCTGCGCGTCCGCATCGCTGCCCATCGTCACGAACGCGAAGCCACGGGGACGACCCGTTTCGCGATCCGTGATGATGGCCACTTCGTCGACTTGGCGACCGTCGGCTTCGAACGCCGAGCGGAGGTTCTCTTCCGTAGTGCCCCAGGCCAAATTGCCGACGTAGAGCTTCTTACCCATGTTGCGTATCCGTCCTCTTCCAGTCTTCGCGCTGATCCCACTCGATCCAATCGGATACGTCAGGGTCGATGCGAGCCGGGCCGAGATGTGAAATGCCCGG
>JAEUHW010000112.1 GCA_016793245.1 Planctomycetota bacterium | reverse complement strand
GGTGAGCTTCCACGCCGACGAGAACGACGGGAGACCTGCAGCGGCTCACTTGCCGACGCTGCGCTTCGAT
The DNA here is from genome assembly GCA_016793245.1 of Planctomycetota bacterium. GTDB lineage: Bacteria > Planctomycetota > UBA1135 > UBA1135 > JADKAF01 > JADKAF01. The sequence goes on along the minus strand of JAEUHW010000112.1, from coordinate 57,038 downwards.
CGCGACGATCCGGTGATCGCGATCATCGACGAGGAGAGCGGTGAGCGTCTCGCGAGCTACCGCATCCGCGGTCGCGTGCTGCGACCCGGCGTGCCGCGCGCGAGCGCGAGCTACCGCGTACTCGCGGGGCACGATCGCGCCGAACGCCTGATCTATCGAGGTCCCGCGAGCGAAGCGACGATCGAGGTGAGGCTCGGCGCCCCCCGCTGAACCGCCAGAGTCCTTGGGGCGCGGAAGCCGTTGTTCTCGAGTCAGACTCCGACGCCGTCGAACACGCTTCGACGCGCGGTGTCGTTCGACGTCCTGCACGCGCGGCGGGCGCGGCGCATGCTTCGCCGGAGCGTTGGCGGAGCGGTCGTCGCGTTCGAATGCTCGCTCGCGTCGCAGGTTCGGTTACCGATCTCGCGTCGACGCGCCGATGCGACACGGGAGCGCGATACGACGAGCGCAAGACCGCGCAGGCGCTACGCCCGGCCCTACGGCGAAGCAAGCGCCGCGCCCGACGCGCGGGTACCACGTCGGTGGTGTTCGAGAATCGATGCGCCAACTGAGCGAGCGAGAAACACGGAGCGTCGCGCGTCGTGCACGTCGCTTGCTGCGCCTCCGGGCGCGGCTCCGCTGCGTCGATGGACGTCGTGCGCCGTTTCGGAGCCCGCTGGAGGCGGGGGCTCCGAAACTCATGCTATTGGGTGCGATCGGACGTCGATGCGAAAACGACGTCGATGGACACGGGGTTCCACGCCCGCGCGGCGGCAGGGCGGAGTGCGTCAGTGTGAAGATGCTCGGCGATTTGAATGCGCGAGGTTCCGTCGCGGTCGGCCGGTAGGCTTGTGGTGTCGCGGCAACTCGCGGAGGTCCAGCAGGCCATGGCGGCGCCAGCCGGTCGTGAGCAGCCAGGTCGAAGCGGGCGCGACGGCGGCCACCACCAGCGCGGCGGGGATCGCGGCGATCGACGGGCGCTCCCTCCAGCCATCGAACACGGGCGCGCTCGAGCAGAGATCGATCGACGCTTGCGCAACGACACCGTGCTTCTTGCCGTTCTGCAACACGTAGCGCAGCGCATTGCGCGCCTGCGTCGGCGTCGAGATCACCTCGTCGTGATAGCGCTCGGGGAACACCTTTCCCTTCCGGCCCCAGAGCTTGTTGAGCTCGCGCGCGAGCGGACTCAGCAGCGCGTTCATGCCGCGCGCGACGCACTCGCGGTCGTCGGCTTCGACGAGGAGGTGCAAATGGTCCCGCTGAATCGAGTACTGTACGATCCGCATTCCGTGCCGATTGCTGCTCGCGCTCAGCGCCGCGAGCACGAGCTTCAGCGCTCCACCGCGACGCAGCGAGGGCAGACCGTCGGCGAGACTCACCGTGAAGTGCAACGGCTCATTGCGCTTCTTCTTCGCGCGTTGACGGTGCGGCATGCCGGGCTCGTCGTTCTTCGGCTTCCGCCCCGCGCCCTTCCGCTTCCCACCGTGCTGACGAAACTCGAACTCGAGCTGATGAAACTTGCGGCGCATCTGGCTTCCTCTTCCTCCTTGCGCGGCGCCTTCCCCGACTTCGTTCCAGCATGTAGAACGCAGAAGGGCCGTCGTTGGTTTCCTAGAAAGTCGGATTCTTGATTGCGCGACGTTGTTCGCCGCGCGATGTCGCAGCCGCCGCGCGGGCGGGGAACCCATGTCGTTCGACGTCGTTCGCGCATCGATGGTTCGATCGCCCCCGACAACATGTGTTCCGGAGCCCCCGCCTCCAGCGGGCTCCGGAACGGCGCACGATGCCTCTCGACGTAGCGGAGCCGCATCCGGAGGCGATGCAAGCGACGTGACCGTCGCGCTCGCTCTCGAATCGCGATCGGCTCCGAACGCGCGTCGACGCGCGGTGTCGTTCGACGTCGTTCACGCGCGGCGGGCGCGGCGCTTGCTTCGCCGGAGGGCTGGCGGAGCGATCGTCGCGGACCTCGCGTTCGCAGGTTCGCGCTCGTCATGGATGCGGGTACCGATCTCGCGTCGACGCGTCCATCGTGCAGGCGCGCGCGTGAACGCGAGGAGCGAGGAGCGAGCGAACGCAAGACCGTGAATGCGCTACGCCCGGCCCTACGGCGAGGCAAGCGCCGCGCCCGACGCGCGCGTTCCACGTCGATGGTGTTCGAGCGTCGGCGCGCGAACGACGCGAGCGAGAGACGCGGAGCTTCGCGCGTCGTTCACGTCGCTTGCTGCGCCTCCGGGCGCGGCTCCGCTCCGTCGATGGACATCGTGCGCCGTTTCGGAGCCCGCTGGAGGCGGGGGCTCCGAAACTCATGCTATGGGGTGCGATCGGACGTCGATGCAAGAACGACGTCGATGGACACGGGGTTCCACGCCCGCGCGGCGGCAGTGTGCTGGGAATCAGCGCGAGGTCGCTCGGCGACTTGATTGCGCGGGGTTCCGTCGCGGTCGGCCGGGGTGCTTGTTGTGCTGCGGCAGCTCGCGGAGGTCGAGCAGGCCGTGGCGGCGCCAGCCGGTGGTGAGCAGCCAAGTCGAGGCGGGCGCGACGGCGGCCACCACCGGCGCTGTCGGGATCGATGCGATCGACGGGCGCTCCCTCCAACCATTGAACGTGAGCGCGCTCGAGCAGAGGTCGATCGACGACTGCGCCACGACGCCGTGCTTCTTGCCGTTCTGCAGCACGTAGCGCAACGCGTTCCGCGTCTGCGTCGGCGTCGAGATCACCTCATCGTGATAGCGCTCGGGGAACACCTTGCCGCGGCGGCCCCAGAGCTTTTTCAACGCGCGGGCGAGTGGACTGCGCAGCGCGTTCAGGCCACGCGCGACGCACTCTCGATCGTCGGCTTCGACGAGAAGGTGAAGATGGTCCTTCTGAATCGAGTATTGGATGATCCTCATTCCGTGGCGATCGCAGCTCGCGCTGAGCGCGGCGAGCACGACCTTCAGCGCACCACCGCGGCGCAGGGATGGCAGGCCGCCGGCAATTCGTACGGTGATGTGCAGCGGCTCGCCGCGCTTCTTCTTCGAACGCTGACGGTGCGGCATGCCGGGCTCGGCGCCCTTCGGCCTCCGTCCCGCACCCTTCCGCTTCCCGCCATGCTGACGGAAGTCGAACTCGAGCTGTTGAATCCTGCGGCGCATGTGGCTTCCTCGGCCCCGTGCTGCGTCGCCTTCCCCGATGTCGTTCCAGCATGTAGAACGCAGATGAAGCGTGAATGGTTTCGTAGACAATCGGAATCTCGATTGGGCGACGTTGCTCGCTGTCTCGATCTCACTTCGCCGCGCGGGCGACGAACCGATGTCTCTCGACGCGGCTCTCGCGTCGACGTCCGCTCTCTCCCGTAGCATGAGTTTCGGAGCCCCCGCCTCCCGCGGGCTCCGAAACGGCGCACGATGTCTTTCGACGTAGCGGAGCCGCATCCGGAGGCGATGCAAGCGACGTGACCGCCGCGCTCGCTCTCGAATCGCGTTCGAGGTCGAACGCGCTCCAACGCGCGATGTCGTTCGACGTCGTTCACGCGCGGCGGGCGCGGCGCTTGCTTCGCCGGAGGGCTGGCGGAGCGGTCGTCGCGGTTCTCGCGTTCGAAGGCTCGCGCGCGTCGCGGGTTCGGGTACCGCTCTCGTGTCGACGACTCCCGCCTCAACGGCGTGAGCCGTTGAGCCCGCGAGAGCTCTGCCTGCCTGGCAAGGCGCGGCGACCGAAGGCCGTTCCGAAATACACCGCGGAGCCAGAGCGGCGCCCGGAAAGGTGAGATCCGCGAGACACTGCACCGGAGGCGTGAATCAGACCACGAGCACCGACGCGCGCGCGCCGATCACTTCATCTCCACGCGCGCACGCGTACCGCCCACCTCGACGCGGGCCTCCAGCGTCCGCGCTTCGAGGTGGAGCTCGACCAGGTAGCTGCCGGCAGCGAGCGAGCCGAGCTCGCCCTTGCCCGCGCGATCGAGCTCGACCTCGCCGACGACGCGGTAGGTCGAGGGAACGCTGCGGCGCAGATCGACCGCATCGAGCCGCTCGATCGTGACGCGCGCGGTGGCGCCGCTCGCCGGAACGGCGAGGCCTTCGGCCAGCGCGATCTCGAGCACACCATCGGGAGCGTCGAGCAGGAGTTCCTCCCCTGCCGCACCGTGGAAGTCCGCCGCGGCGAACCACGTGCGACCTCCGCCGAACTCGTGCACGCGGAAGAGAACGCGGCCCGCAGGCACGCCGATCAGCGCGAAGCGCCCTTCCTCATCAGCGCGCGCTTCGCGCGCGCTGAGAAGATCGCCGGTCGCCGGCGCGCCAGTGACTTCGGCCTTCGCGAGCGCCGCGTCACCGCGCTTCACGCGACCGCGGAGCTCGAGCGCGCCCGCACCTCCGAGCGTGACCTCGACGGTCTCGCCCTCCTTCACGCGCACGCTCTCGATCTGGCGTCCTCCGTCGAGGACCACGGCGTAGCGGCCCGGCGGGACACCCTCGAAGACGTGCTGCGCGGGATCGGTCTCGCGCGCGAGCCAGATCTGGCTCAGGTACTCGGGCGAGTCCAGGAGCCGCGGGCGGTGCAGCGCCACCGTGCCCTTCTGCAACAGCGCCCCTTCTGCATCGAGCGCGCGCACGACGATGCGACCGCCGAGCGGCGCGCTGAAGACGAGGTCGATCTTGCTCTCGCCCGGCGCGAGCACGACCTCCGGTCCGCGCAGAGGAACGTACGGATTCTCGCGCTCCCACAGCACCTCGTAGCGACCGGCCTGCAGCGCCTCGAAGCGGAAGTTGCCGTCGGCGCTCGAGTGCGTGTTGAGGAAGCCGTTGAAGGCGAAGTCCTGCCCGACGAGGCGGACCTTCTGATCCGCCAGCGGTTTCCCCGCGGCATCCTCGACGCGCCCCGCGATCACCGCTCCGATCAGCGGCTTCAGCACGAGCTCGAGCTTCGGCGTGGGGAACGCCAGGTTCTGGCGATCGTCGGCGGCGAAGTTCTTGGCCTGCGCGCGCACGCGCGTGCTCCGCTGCCCCTCCTGCGCGGGCAGCCGGAACCAGCCGAGCTCGTCGCTCAGCGTCTCGGCGAGATGGCGCCGTCCGCTGCGCGAGCGCTGGTCGAGGAAGACGCTGGCGCTCGCGAACGGCTCGCCCGATTCGCGCAGCACGCGTCCCGCGATGTGCGGCGTGCTCTTCACGGTGTAGCGCAGCGGCATCGGCGTCCCGGCATCGAACGCGATCGGCACGCGCATCGTCTGCGCTCCGACCCACGCGATCTCGAGCAGCGCTCCGGCGACCGCGCTGGTCGGCAGGACGAAGCGGCCGCCGCCGCGCTCGGCGAGCGGGATCGCCGCTTCGATGCCGCCGTCGAGCGGCACGCAGAGGCGCACGAGGTTCCGCACCATGTCGGCGCAGGCGAAGAGATCGCGCTGCGAGACGCCGGCGAGCGGCATCTCGTTCTCGTCGAGGATCACGAGCTCGAGGTCGATCCGCTCGCGCAGCACCGCCGCGAGCGGCGTCGCTTTCGCGGTGTCGAGGGCGAAGACGACGAGCGGAGCGAAGCCGGGCGCCTCGATCGCGAGCGCGGCCTGTTCCTCGGCCGGACGCGGCACGACGAACTCGCCGCGCTCATCACTGACCGTCGTGCGCTCCGCCTCGAGAGCGATGCGCATCGGCAGCGCGAGCGCGAGCTCCTTCGGCGCACTCACCCACCGGCATTCCTCGGTCGAGCTGCGGAAGCTCGCCAACCCGGTGGCTTCGGCCGCCGTGAGCAGTGCGATGCGCGCGCCCGCGATCGGAGCACCGCGCTCGTCGCGCACGCTGCCGCGGCGCCCCGCGCTCGCGGGAGCCTCGCTCGCGTTCGGAGAGCCGTTCGGAACGGCTTCCTCGCGCGCGATGCGCGACGCGACCGAGCTCGGCTCTGAGGTCCCGGCCGGCCCCGCTTCACCGGCGAACACACGCCGCTCCCCGGCGACGAGCTCGATCTTCGCGCCGTCCACCTCCACGGCGGCACGCCCCTCGAAGACCTCGATTCCGAGCCACACGGCCGCCGCGAGCGCGGCACCGCCCATCGCGTACTTCGCTCTCATCGCCTCGCGCTCCTCCGCGCTCGATGTCGCATCGATCACCTCCACGCGAGCGCGCCCCTCGGCGAGGAGCACGCGCCCGAGTGGCGTCGTGAGCGCGATCGGCGCGCGCTGCGCCTCGAGCGCGAGCGCACCGCGCGCGAGCGAGAGCTCGCGCGGAGCGCGCTCCGCGGCATCCGAGCGGAGGATCTGGAAGAGGAGAGCGCCGAGGAGCAACGCGGCGGCGAGCAGCGCGAGCCAGAGCCCGCGACGCTGCGCGCTGCGACCGGAGCGCTCCGCGAGCGCCGACGAAGCCGACGCCGCACGCTCGTCGAGGAGCGCCCCCGCGGCATCGAGCACACGCCGATCGAACGCGCGATCCTCGGGCACGGCGCAGCTCGCGCGGATCAGATCCTCGATCTCAGGCTTGCTCATGGACGAACCTCCCGAGCCATCGCTGGAGCTTCGCGAGCGCCTCGCGATAGCGAGTGCGCGCGGTCGCCGGAGGACAACCGAGCTGCTCTCCGGTCTGCTCCCAGCCGAGGCCGACCAGCAAGTGCAAGCGCACCGCTTCCGCCTGCGCCTCGGGCAAGCGCCCGAGGGCCGCGATCACCGCCGCTCGACGCTCTTCGTCGAGCACGTGCTCGAGCGGAGTGCGGAACTCCGGCCCATGCTCCTCCGCCAGCGGCTCGCCGCCGGACGTGGTCCGCGGCGAGAAGGCACGCGCGAGATCGCGCGCGCGGTTCTTCACCGCGGTGAGCAGGTAGGGCAGAGGGTCCGCGCCCTCGCGCACGTTCTCCAGGTTCCGCAGGAAGCCGAGATAGGCCTCCTGCACCAGATCCTCCGCCTCGCTCCTCCGTCCCCCCGTCCACGAGAGCGCATAGGCGAGCAGCGCGCCTTTCGTCGCGCGGTAGAAGCGCTCGAAGGCCGCGCGATCGCCGCGCCGGAGGAGGGGAAGGAGCTCGCGGGGATTCACGACGGGGAGACTACGGAGGAGAAGGTGGGAGCTGGCTGGAGATTCCGACATCGCTCGATCCCGTGCCCACCGCCGTCGTTTGCCCTGGCTGGAGAGGTTCGGTAGCCTGCGCCATCACCGACGTTGAGCAATCCATGATCACCGATCTCAACATTCGAGGGCTGCGCGGGATACGCGAGGGGACTCTCGAGGCTCTTCCGCCCCTGGGAGTCCTCATCGGACCGAGCGGTTGCGGAAAGAGCACCGTTCTCGAAGCATTGCTCCTCGCTACCGCAGCGGAGCCAGGCGATGCCGTCGGCAGATGCATCCGCAGACGCATGGAAGTGCCGTTCGGCAGCAGGTTCCTATGCTCCGAAGTAGCCTCTGCGACTCGAAGGACCGCCGAGCTGGATGCGAACATCGCCGTCGCGGGGCGCATTCACACTCGACTATCTTGGCATTCACCACTTCCGAAGGCGCTCTCGGATGAGGGCTGGCACGCCAGCATCGCGAGCAAGGTGGAATTCTCGGGATCGACGCACTCTTGTGACACGCTGTTCAAGCAAGACAATAGCTATGAAGCGCGAGGCCATAGCCGACACGTTGATGCTCCCCTGAACGTACGCTTCCTCGATCAGCGAATTGGCGCAACTCGCGCGTCCCTGCACCGCGTACTTTCGGATGCGCACAGTCGTGGAGCGAAAGCTCTAGCCGAAGACTTGATTCGCGAACTCGTGCCTGATCTGAAGACGATCGAGATCTTGACCCCCGAAGACGTACCTTTGGTTCATCTCTGCTTTCCCGATCGTGCGATACCAGCTGCCCTTTGCGGCGATGGCATGGAATCCATCGTTCGCTTGGCCCTAGAGCTTTCGTCGCCTCGACGAGGCACGGTGCTCATCGAGGAGCCAGAGGCGCATCAGCACATCGCAGCGATGGTACGTTCGGCTCGCGTCATCGCGGGGACAGTGAAAGCCGGTTCACAGGTGATCTTATCCACGCATAGCCTCGAGCTCCTCGACCTCCTGATCGACGCCTTGGGCGAAGACCACATCGGCATGCTAGGTGTACTGCGCCTCGGACTCCGCGACGGCAAGCTATTTTGCGTGCATCACCGAGGAGAAGATGTGCGCGTTGCGAGATCCACAGTGGAGCTGGATCTCCGATGAGCCGCCATTCTGTCGTACTTTGCGAGGGCTATCACGATCGCGCCTTCTGGTCAGGATGGCTAACCGCAAGAGGATGGGAGAGTCTCAAGCCGCCCCAGGGGACAACGATTCTTGACCCACTTGGAAGGCCCGTGAAGGCGGGCAGATTCGCGTTTCGAAGCGGAGGGAACTTCGCGATCCTGGAACCTTGCGGCGGTTGGGCGAGAGTCTCCCAAGTCTTCAGCGTGCACCTCGGCAGCACTAAGATGCCCGAGGATTCGGGACAGATCGATCACCTGATCCCCTGCTTCGACGATGACATCGCAGGGAAGGACCACGCGGCATCGATCCGCAATCGATTCCAAGAGGTGACCTACTTCAAACCTCCCCAAGACTGTTCATGGACGCACGCCGGAATCCGCGTGGACATCCTCCACTTCCGCGCGACGAGCACGTCGTTCGGGCCACGTCTCGACGGCCTCGTGGCCGAGTGCTATGGCCGCGCCCATCCGGACCGAGCTCAGTCCGTCGAAGCGTGGATCTCGAACTTGCCGTCGGCACCGCAGAAGACGGACAAGCAGACGATGTGGGCGATCATGGCGGGCTGGTATGCCGCCAAAGGCTGCGAAGCCTTCCTCCAGGAGTCGATCTGGAGCGACGAGAAGATGAGGCAAGAGCTGGAGCGCGCACTCGAAGAACTCGGCATCGCCGCGGTCGCCGCGGCCATGGAGGCCTAGCTCTCTCCCTTCGTTACCACCCCTTCTCCAACCACAACCCCGGCGTCGCGCTGAATGCGCTCGCCGCCGCCGGATCGTAGATCAACGCCTGCACGCCGAAGCGCGCGCCCGCGAAGTAGCCGGGCAGCGGGGGGAAGGCGAGATTCATCGAGCCATCGCCGGCCAGGCCGTTCGAACCGCTGAGCAAGCCGGCCCACGCGAGCACGGGATCGGCGATCGCGAAGTAGAGCTCGGGTCCGAGGTAGATCTGCGTGCGCTGCGTGCCGAGGAAGATGGCCGCCGGGGCGCCGCCGAGCCCGCCGCGCAGGCGCAGGACATCGACCCAGCCCGTGCGCTGCGGATGAGCCGTGCCGAGGATGGGCTCGGCGCCGTCGTCGCCGCGAGCGGGGATGCCGAACTGCACACGCGAGCCCGAGCGAGGCCCGAACCAGCGTGTGCCCGGATCGGTGAGCGCTCCGAGTCCATCGAGGTCGCCGTCGCCGTCGACGTCGGCGAAGTGCTCGCCGCGGAGCAAGAGCTCGGGGCCTTCGACGGCGTTGCCCTGCACAGCATCGCGCAGCGCGAGGCGCCAGCACTCCGCGTCCTGCCGCACGGGGGACATCAGGAGATCGAGCGTGGCGTTGCCGTCGACGTCGAGCGCGCGCACGCGGCGACCGCGCGTGGGATTCGAGGCGAAGCAGCCGACGTTCGTGCCGCCGAGGGTCCAGGACTCGGAGCCGAAGTCGAAGCTGCGGCCGCCGAAGTTCAGCACCGCACGCACGCGATCGTAGGCCGGCGAGCCGTGGTGCGGATCGTTCCGATGGAACGCGACGATGTCGAGATGACCGGCGGGCGCGAAGGTGCCGAGGTCGAGCACGGCGAGCTCATCGACCCACGGATCGAAGCTCGGCGGATTCGCGCGGAAGAACTCCGGCCTACCGGGGAGGAGCTCGGTGCGAGGAGCGAACGAGCCGCCGCCGATCCCGTAGCGCAGCCCGAGCCCGCCATCGGCGACGAGGAGATCCGTCTCACCATCGAGATCGAAGTCCGCCGCCGCGATCGCGATCTCGTTCGGGAGCGTCTGCCACGCGGAGAGCACGCCTCCGATGTTGCGCCAGAGCTCGCACGCATAGGTGGTCAGGGAGTAGGTGACCAAGTCCTGATCGCCATCGCCATCGAGGTCGAGCGCGCGTCCCGCCGAATAGCTCGCGTTCGGGCCGCCGACCGGCGCGCGCTGCGCCGCGCCGACCCCGCGATCGAAGAACCAGCCGGCGCGATTCTCGAGGCACGCCGAACCATCGAAGGCGCCGGAGAGATAGCGCTGCGCGATCTGATCGCGATCGCCATCGCCATCGACATCGATCCAGTAGACCGGTCCGCGCAGATCGACGCTCTGCAGCGAGCGCGCGCGGCGATCCTCGAGCTGGAAGCGGCCATCGCCCGAGCAGACCCAGATCCGGCCGGGCTCATCGCCCTCGACATCGAGATCGCCATCGCCATCGAGATCGACCGGCGCCGCGAAGGGCGTCGCGGGCAAGCCGCTCGCGCACGCCGCCCGCGGCAGGAGCGGACCGCGCGCGAAGACGCGCGCTCGCCCGCCGACGAGATCGACATCGCCGTCCGCGTCGAGATCGACGACGCCGGCCAGGTGCTGCGCGCCGATCCCCGGGATCTCCACCGCGGGAGCGAAGTCGCCGTTCCCCGTGTTCAAGGAGAGCCGGAACGGCGAGGGAACGAAGTTCGGAGGTCGGGTCGGTCCGCCTCCGCCGCAGCAGACGCCATCGAGATCGCCGTCGCCGTCGAGATCGGCGAGGTGCGTCGCGGGGCCGCCGCGGAGACGCGCCTCGACCGCGAAGCTCGCCAGCCCCGCGCGACGATAGACCGTGTACTCCGCATCATCGAAGACGACGACGTCCACGTCGAAGTCGCCGTCGATGTCGCCCGCCACCGGCATCGGATGGAGGCAGCCATGCGCTCCGAGCGGCTGGGCGCTCAGCAGCGCGGTCTCGGCCCGCACGGCCCAGAGCTCGCGGTCGTCGCAGAGCAGGAACTCGCGCTCCGCGTCACCATCGGTCTCGCCGACCAAGATCTGCGGCGTGCCGCGCACCGGGAAGGGCCAGCGGAGGAGCTGCCAGCTCGCCCCCACGCGATCGGCGAAGAGCAGCTCGCCATTCGCATAGCCGAGGACTTCGGCTTGGCCATCGCCATCGACATCGGCGACCGATGCGGCCAAGAGCTGCGCGCCCAGGTCGAGCTCGGGCGCCCAAGGCGAGAAGCCCGCGTAGGTGCTCGGCAAGCGGTAGATCCGGACCTTCGAACCCGCGCACCAATAGAGATCCGGATCGCCATCCCCATCGGCGTCGCCGGGCAGCGCCCACTGCGCATCGACCGAGCCGAGCTCGGGTTCGCTCACCTGGGCGAAGAGCGCGAGCGAGTTGTGATGCCAGACGCCGCCGGTGCGCACGGCGAGGCGCCGCGTGCGGACCCCGCCGGCGCTGTAGCTGTCGTCGCAGATCAGGTCGGGGAACGCGTCGCCGTCGGCATCGAGGACCCCGGTGCAAGGGCTGTCGGTGTCCCAGAGGAAGACCTCGGCGACATCCCAGAGCACGGCTTCCTGCTGCGCGCGAGATACGTTCGTCGCCGCGAGGACGGCGAGGACGAGGGATAGGCGATGTGCGTTCGCAATCATCGGAGCGGGCTCTTCGCGACCGAGGCCAGCAGGGGAGAGGTCAGCATAGGTAGCCGCGAGCCTCCGGGGGATCACCCAGGCGGAGAAAGATCTGGTCCATAGCCCTGGGCGGTGGCCAGCCTCCCCCTCGGCGGCCTAGGCTCTTGGCGTTTCCTCGCACTGCCACCCCGCTTCGCGGAAGCTACCTCGGGATGCCCCTCCTCCTCGCCGACGACTGGACCGACTACGAGCTCCTCGACTGCGGCGACGGCGAGCGCCTGGAGCGCTGGGGCCCCCATCGCCTGAGGCGCCCCGATCCGCAGGTGCTGTGGCCGCGGCGCGCGAGTGAACGCGAGTGGCGCGAAGTCGACGCGCACTACCACCGCAGCGAGAAGGGCGGCGGTCATTGGGAGTTCCTGACCAAGCTGCCGGAGAGCTGGCCCATCGCGTGGCGGCAGCTGCGCTTCGAGGTGCGCCCGACCGGCTTCAAGCACACGGGGCTCTTCCCCGAGCAGGCGGTGAACTGGCGCTGGACGACCGAGCGCATCGCCGAGGCGAAGCGCCCGTTCCGCATGCTCAATCTCTTCGCTTACACCGGCGCCGCGTCGGTCGCCGCGGTCGCCGCGGGAGCCGAGGTCGTGCACGTCGACGCCGCGAAGGGCATGTGCAAGTGGGCGCAGCAGAACCTGGCGCTCTCCGGCCTCGCCGATCGCCCCGCCCGCTTCCTCGTCGACGACGTGCCGAAGCTCGTCGCGCGCGAGTTCCGCCGCGGCAATCGCTACCAGGGGCTCGTCCTCGATCCGCCGAGCTACGGCCGCGGCGCGCAAGGCGAGGTCTGGAAGCTCGAGGACCAGCTCTGGGAGCTCTTGAAGGGCTGCGCGGATCTGCTCGGCGAGGACGCGAGCTTCCTCCTGCTGAACGGCTACACGACGGGGATCTCCCCCACCGTGATCGCGAACCTCCTGGAGCTGCTCCTCGTGCCGCGCTTCGGCGGCCGCGTCGAGACCGGCGAGGTCGGCTTGCCGATCCGCTCGTGCGACCTCGCGCTGCCTTGCGGGCTCTACGCGCGCTGGACCGCGCCGCGCTGAGCCCCCTGGCGCTCAGATCGAGCGCGCGACCGTGCGGAAGTGATGGCCGAGGATCGCGAGCTCGATCGCCTCGCGCAGCGCGCGCGGCCGGCGCAGAGCGGTGTCGAGGAGCAGCGCCCAGTAGCGCCAGGCACCGCGCTCGCGCACGCCGAGCAGCCACAGCGAGCGCAGGAACGCCGCGAGGTCCGCGCGCGCCAGGCGCGGTCGCGGGCCGCGCGGGCGATAGCGCGCGAGGAAGTTGCGGATGCGGCGGTAGTAGCTCGCGGGCTCGTAGAGCCGGCGCATCAGCGCGCGATAGCCGTCGACGAGCAGCTCGCGATCGAGGCGCGGGACGAAGTTCAGCACGGCGCCGGTGTTGTTGCCCGCGCTCGCGCCGAGCAGGCGCCCTTCGCGCGCGAGCCGCCGGTGCAACGCGGTCTCCGGCAGCGCGGTGAGCAAGCCCACCATCGCCGTCGCGACGCCGGTGCGCTGGATGAACTCGTACTGCAGGCCGAAGATCTCGGGCGGATCGCTATCGAAGCCGATGATGAAACCGCCCATCACCTCGAGCCCCGCGCGCTGCAAGCGCTCCACGGCCTGCGCGAGATCGCGCTTGCGGTTCTGCGTCTTGCCACACTCCGCCAAGCTCTCCGGCAGCGGCGTCTCGAGGCCGACGAAGACCTTCTTGAAGCCGGCTTGCACCATCAGCTCGAGGAGTTCCTCGTCGTCGGCGAGATTGACCGAGGCCTCGGTGAGGAAGCCCGGCAGCGCGCCCGAACGGCTCGCGCGCCACGCGACGATCGCGCGCAGCAGCTCGCGCGCGTGCTTGCGGTTGCCGATGAAGTTGTCGTCGACGAGGAAGACCATGTCCTTCCAGCCGCGCGCGACGAGCGCATCGAGCTCGGCCAGCACTTGCTCCGCGCTCTTCGTGCGCGGCACGCGCCCGTTCATGACGACGATGTCGCAGAACTCGCAGTCGTAGGGGCAGCCGCGCGAGAACTGCACGGGCATCGTCACGTAGTGCGAGAGGTCGACGAGATCCCAGCGCGGGATCGGCGTCGTGCGCACGTCGGGCCAGGCCTCGGAGCGATACTGCGGCCGCGGCGCGCCGCGCTCGAGATCGCGCACGAGCTCCTCGATCACACCTTCGGCCTCGCCGAGCACGAAGCACGGGATCTCGGGGAACTCCGCGTGCCCCGTCGTGAAGAGCGGGCCGCCGGCCACGACCGAAACGCCGCGCTCGGCGCAGCGCCGCGCGATCGCGTGCGCGCCCTCGCGATGCACGATCATGCCGGAGAGGAAGACATGATCGGCCCACTCGAGATCCGCATCCGTGAGCGATGCCACGTTGCAGTCGAGGAGGCGCAGCTCCCAGGACGCGGGCAGCATCGCCGCCACGGTGAGCAAGCCGAGCGGCGGGAACGCGGAGCGCCGCGAGACGAGCGGCAGCACGTGCGCGAAGCTCCAGAAGGAGTCGGGATTCGGTGGGTAGACGAGCAGGATCTTCATCGCGCCCTCGCGTTCGAGGAGCCGAGTCTCGATCCGACGCCCGTGGGCGCCCAGCCCTCGCGCGAGCCCGCGTTGATCTGCGTCAAGCGGCTCGCGGGGCGAGGCGCGGTCAGCGCGCGCAGCGCTCGAAGAGATCCTCGCTCGGCCACGCCTCGACGGTAGCCGCCGCGCGGTGCAGCGCGGCGTCGATCGCTCCGTCGGGCAGCTCGTCGCTCTCCTGGCGCTGATTGAAGAGCACGACCCACGAGAGCCCGTCGTGGCGGCGCACCATCAGGGTGCTCGTGCCGGGCAAGCTGCCCGAGTGCCAGAGGTTCGCGCGCTCGGGCCGATCCTTCCGCGGTCGCACCATCCAACCGAGCCCGTAGTAGGTCTCGCTCTCGACGCCTCGATCGTCGCGGCCGAGCGGCGGCGCGGGGCGCTCCTGCATCATGCGCCGCGTGTCCTCGGCGAGCAGCGGCGGCTGCGCGGGGCGATCGAGCGCCGCGAGGAAGCGCGCGAGATCGAGCGCCGAGGCGATCCAGCCGCCGTGCGCATCCATCGCCTCGAGATGGAAGCCGCCATCGGGCGCGGGCACGCGCTCGCCCGCGGCGGGGAACGCGCTGTCCACGCGCTTCTCCGCGTGCCCGGGCGGCAGGTGATAGCGCACCTCGCCGTCGGCGCGCTGCGTCGGGAGCGAGCGGCCGATGCGCATCGCGCCCGCTCCGAGCGGGACGAGCACCTGCGTGCGCACGTGCTCCTCGTAGCTCGTGCCCGCGACCGACTCGATCGCGCGGCCAAGCAAGCAGTAGCCGAAGTTCGAGTACGCGTAGCGCGTGCCGGGATCGAAGTCGAGGGCGCGGCCGCGCATCACGCGAACGACGTCGTGCGCGCTCGCGGGCGCCGGTCGACCGAGCCGATGCGCGAAGGGCACGGCGCGGAACATGGGATCGAACGAGCGCCCGCGATCCCAGCCGCCGCTATGCTGGAGGCAGTGGCGCAGCGTGACGCGCTGCCAACGCGGATCCTCGCTCGCTCCTTCCTCCAGGAAGGGCTCGAGCGCGACGTAGCGGAGGATCGGCTCGTCGAGCGCGAGACGGCCGGCTTCGACGAGGCGCAGCACGGCGATCGCGGTGATGGGCTTCGAGAGGCTCGCCAACCGGAAGAGCGAGGTCGCGCGCACGCGCTCCTCGCGGTCGCGGTCGAGCTTGCCGTAGCCGCGGAGATGCACGAGGCGCCCTCCGCGGAGCACGGCCAACGCGCCTCCGGGGATCGCGCGCGGCCCCATGTGCTCTTCCATCGCGCGGTCGAAGCTCGGCAGCGAGGGCAGCTCGGGCTCCTCCGCTCGCGCCGCTTCCTGCGCGCGGAGCCCGCCGACGATCGACCCCACCGAGCCCAGCGCGCCGAGCCCCGCGCATGCATCGCGCAAGAAGGCGCGACGCGAGCTCGAGATCACTTGCCGACCTCGAGGCGCCGCGCGAGCACTTCGTGGAGCCCTTCCTGCGCCCGGATCTTCGCCATCGTGCGCGGCACGTCGTACGGAACGCGGTGCCAGCGCACCACGTAGCCCCCGCGCCCGCCCTGGTTCCGAGGATCCGCGCCGCCGAGGTCGAAATCGACGTCGGCGGGGCGCTCCTTCGCCGGTGCGACCGTGACGTAGCAGGAGCGAGGGTCCCCGTCGCGAGGCTGGCCGACCGAGCCCACGTTCACCAGCGCCGAGAGGCCCTGCGGCACGAAGCAGCTCGTGGTGGCGCGCGCGGGGTCCGTGGTCGCGTGGAAGCGGTAGGCCGGCGCCGGTCCGTGGATCCCGGGCTGGTGCGTGTGCCCGATGAAGGAGAGCCCTTCGAAGCAGGCGAAGATCGCCTCCATCTTCTCGCGATGGACCAGGCTGTCGCTGCCGAGGACGTACTCGCGGACGTGGTCGCGCGGGGAGGCGTGGAAGAACGAGAGGTCGCCGCGCTTGTGGGTGGTCGGCAGGTCGCGCAGGAAGCGCCAGCGCGCGCGCTTGTCGGCGCCGGGGAAGAATCCGCGCGGCTTCAGGCGCGCCACGGTGAAGGCGATCGCGCCGCGCGCGATGACGTTGAAGTCGCCCGCGCCTTGGAAGAGCGCCTGGTCGTGATTGCCGAGCAGCACGACATCGCAGCGAGAGCGCACGACGTCGACGCAGTACTCGGGCTCCGCTCCGTAGCCGATCACGTCCCCGAGGCAGATCACCTCGCGGACGCTGCCTTGCGCATCGATGTGCGCGAAGACGGCGTCGAGCGCCTCGCGGTTGCTGTGGATGTCGGAGATGATCGCGATCAACCCGGTCGCTCCCAGGAGGGCGGACAGCGCCTCCGGTCGATGATAGGGGTCGCGGCGCCGAGCTTCAACGAGCACAACGATGGACGATTCGTCCGCCGACCCAAGTCTCGCGGACGGCAAGCGCGCCTTCGAGCCAGGCGGAGAAGATCTCGTCCGCGTTCCGCAGCGGCCGCGGCGCCTCGTAGACGACCCAATCGGCGACGCGGTCGGGGAGCAGCTCTCCCGCGGGCAAGCCCAGCACGCGCGCCCCACCGCGCGTCGCCGCATCGAACCAGCACCGCGGAGAGAGGCCCGGGTGCAGGCCGGCCCCCCAGCGCGCTTGCGCGCGCAGATCGAGGTCTCGCCCCGTCACGAGCCCGTCGGTGCCGAGCGCCCAGTCGACGCCGGCCGCGCGCAGGCGGTCCAGAGGTTCTCGCTCGCGCGCGAACGAGAGGTGAGTCCCGGGACAGAAGACAACGCCGACGCGCGCGCGCGCGAGCTGCGCGACTTCGTCGTCCTCGAGCTCGTTGCCGTGGGCGATCGAGAAGCGCGGGCGCAACAATCCGGCCCGCTCCAGGACCTCGAGCGGCTTCGCGCGCCACGAGCGGCAGAGCGCCTCCGGCACGCCGAGAGCGCGGAGCGCCTCTCCGAAGGGCCCCTCCTCGCGCTCGCACCACGCGCGCTCCTCGGGCGTCTCCAGCACGTGCATCTGCACGGCGGCCCCGCTCTCGAGCCAGCGCGCCGCGAGTCGCAGAGCTTCGGGATGCGTCGAGTAGGGTGCGTGCGGCGAGAGCCCGGACTCGAAGCGCTCCGTCGACGAGGCGCGCCGCGCCCACGCGCGCTCGAACGCGGCCTCGCAGCGCTCGCGATCGAGTCCCAGCACTTCACCGAGGCCCACGGTGCGCAGCGGCGCCGCGCGCAAGAGCTCGCTCGCGTCGCTGGCATCGACATCGGCGACCGCGGTGGTCCCCGTCTCGAGGAGCCGCGCGATGCCGCGCTCCACGGAAGACTGCGGCTCCTGCCCCTCGCGAGCGCGCTTCGCGCGCACGAGCTTCGGGAGCCAATCGAAGAAGCTCTCGCCTTCCGCTCGCCCCGCGGGCAGATCGCTGAGATCGAGATGCGCGTGAGCGTTCACGCAGCCCGGCGCGATGACGGCCCCGAGCTCCGAAGCGGCGTGCGGTGGAGCTCCCTCACCCACGGCGACGATGCGCCCCTCGGCGTGATGCAACCAGCCGGGGTGCAGGACGCGCTCGGCGGAGAGCACGAGCCAATCGGCGCGAATCCAGGTGGGAGTTCCGGAGCTCACGGGGCAGCGGCGTCGCGCCGCGAAAGGAGGAGAGCGAAGCGGAGCGGGCGAACGCCGCGCATCATCGCTTCTCCCGCGACGAAAAAGAGGCCGGCGCACCGGATCCTCCGATGCGCCGACCTCGAATCATTGCCCCATGATTCACGAGGAACCGCCCCCACTCCCTCGCGGGACGAGTCCCGCTGGCCGAAGCCTCGCGGGGGCGAATCCAACCGCGCACTCCCTACGGCCGAGCCCGTGGAAGGTGTGGGCGCTTCTCGAAAGAAAATCCGCCGGCCTGCTCTGCTCGACGCGAGGCGCCGCGCGAAAGCACCTCGCGCCGCCCCCGAGCGCACGGAGCAGAAAGGGCGCGAGCCGCGTTCCCCTCGCGGGGGCGCGGCTCGCGGCGCTTCACGCTTTTCGGCGCGAGGTGTTGGTCAGTTGGGGCTGATGCGCACCGTCACGCTCATCACCGCGACGATGTTCTGCGCCGCGAGCAGCTGGCGGTTGAACGCGATCGTCCACTTGAAGAGGTTCTGGTTCGCGTTGAGCAGACCCGGGCGCGGCAGCCAGCGAGTCTCCGTGCCCACGCGGGGAACGCCGGGGTTCGCCGGATCCTCTTCCGCGCCGCGGAAGTAGATGTTGAACGGCGCGTTCGGGAACTGGCTCCAGGTGCTCTGCTCGTTCAGCGTCACGTAGTCGACCTGGTTCGGGTCGTTCGGGTCGCCCGCGTAGGTCGGCTTCGCGACCGCGTACACGACTTCGAAGTCGAGGTACTCGAAGATGAAGAACGCGCCCGACGCGGAGAAGTAGCGCGACTCCGCGCGGCTGTAGTTGTCCCAGTCGGCCGCCGTGTAAGCGCCGACCGAGGACTGCGTGACTGGCGTGGTCGCCGTGAGGATCGTGCTCGGATCCGGGGCCGGATTGGCGCGCGCGTGCAGGAAGCCCGCGCCCCCGTTGCCGCCGTGGATGTTCAGCGACGAACGACCACCGGTGCCACCCGAGACGATGAAGCGGTTCACGCCGGAGACGTTGAGGCTGGTCGCCTCGACGCGGATGTTGCCACCCGATCCGCCGCCACCTCCCGAGCCCGCTTCCGTGCCGTTCACGGTCGAGCCGAACGAGGCCGCCGAACCACCGATGCCGCCGGCCGCGGTGATCGAGCCGGAGATCGCGATGCTGCGACCGGCTTGCAAGATCGCGACGCCACCGCCGCCACCGCCGCCGCAGCCGGTGTTCCAGACCTCGATGACCTGGTTGCCGGCGATCGTGGGACGCGAGCCTGCGGGATAGGCGGGCTTGCAGTTGTTGAAGCGCGAGACGATGCGGTTCGCGAAGTAGGGATGCACTCCGCCACCACCGCCACCCGCGCCGCCGACCGAAGTGCGCGGCACCGTGGGCGAGAGGCCCGGAGGGATCGAGCCGGCGACGCCGGCCAGATTGGTGAAGGGCGGCTCCTGGACTCCCGCCGTGCCGATGCTCGCGTTGGACGCGCCACCAGCACCGGCCGCGCGCTGCAGCGAGTAGAGCAGCGAAGGCTGGAGCTCGACGTTGGCGAGGCGCACGGCGAAGTCGTTGGAGATCTGCGTCACCGGGAACGCGCCGGAGCCACCGCCGCCGCCATTCGAAACGCCGCCGATGCCGCCGATCCCCTGCCCGGGCTCCCCATCGAGGTGCTCGGGAGCGAGCCGAGCGGTGCTACCGGGATTCGCCGGCATGCCTTGCGGAGAGGCCGCGATCGGACGCGGATCGTCGCCGCCGGATCCACCGCGACCACCTCCCGGGCCTGCCGCTCCACCGTTGCCGCCCCGCCCCGTGTCGTTGGAGATCCAGGGGAACGAGGTGCTGAGCGGGCAAGGATCGTTCTTCGGGAAGTGCAGCGGCGCGTTCTCACCCGCGACCGAGAGCGTGCCGCGGATGTTCGCGTTCGCGCAGTAGATCTGCGCGATGCGCGAGCCCGTGAAGCGCACGGTCACGTCGCGCGGGATGTCGATCGACGAGAAGTAGAAGATGCCGTCGGTCACGTTCTCCGCGACGCCGGTGAGCGTGTCGGTCGCGGGGAAGACCTGGTTGTCGGTGTTGATGACGATCACGCCGGCCGCGGTCGGACGCAGCTCGCCGTGCAGGCCGCTGCCGCCACCGGGCCCTTGGGCCAGGTAGCCGTTGCCGTTCCTGTTCCACTCGGCGGAGGTGCGCTCGGTGTCCTCCTGGGTGCTCGCGTCGAAGTCCTCCACGATCGGGAACGATTGTCCCGGCAGGACTTCCGTGATGAAGGTCACCGGATCCGCGTTCGACAGCGTGTTGCCGGCGAGATCGCGGATGCCGTTCAAGAACTTGACCACCATCAAGCGCGGGTTGTTCGGATCGCTGCCCGGCCCCGGGAGGAGCGGCGTCGGGTCGATGCGCACGAGCGTCGTGAGATCGACCTGGTTCAGCGCGATCGAGAAGCGCGAAGGCACTTCGCGCTGGTCCGCGGTCGTCTGCAGGTCGCCGTCGAGGTCGACGGCGAGCTGCAGGAAGTTCGACGTCCCGGTGACGGGGTTCACCAGCGTCGCGGGATTCATCAAGTCGTCGAAGGTCAGCACGACGTTCGATCCCACCGACACGCCTTCGGCCCCGCTCAGGGGATCCAAAGTGCCCGGCGCACCCACGGGGTCCTGCTGCAGGAAGGCCTGCACCGTCGGCTGTCCCGGAACGGGGTCGATCACGCCTTGCGAAGCGGTGATCCGGCAGGAGAGCGAGAGCGAGTTCGCCTTGCCCGAGCGCGAGCGGATGAGCTCACCCGTCGAGCTGCTGCCGCTCGAGTACACGTTCAGCAGGTAGTCGCGCCCACCGGTCAAACCGAAGACGGGGTTGCCGTTCGAGTTGAAGGTGATCTGGGGGCGGAAGAGGACCTCGCTGTCGGTCACCGCGTAGATCGCGGTGGGCTCCTGGCCGGTCGAGGCGTCGATCACCGAGAACGAGAATTTGTTCACGGTGCCCGCATCGACCTGGTCGTTGAAGCGGAGCTTGATCTCCTGGTTCAACGCGACCTGGTTCTGGGAGCAGGTGCCGCGCGACGTGCAGCCCAGCGAGCAGGAGATGACGCGGAACCCGCTGGTTCCGCCGCTGCCGCCGCCGCCGCTGTCGCATCCGATCAACGCGAAGGCCGCGGCCGACGCCGCGAGCGGGAAGAGGGACGAGGCGATTCTCATGGGACCGAAGCTCTGGGCCGGGTGGGCTCTTGACGTTTGGGCTCTTGGCCTGGGAGTGGGCTCGAAAGCATCGACGCTCGACAACGAGCGCTCGAAGCCCCTCGAGAGCGAACCACGAGGGAGATCGAACGCGCGATCGACCGCGAGCACGGAAGCAGGGCTCGGCACGACCGGCACACGCGAGGTGCGCTGCAGCCGAGGGGACAGGAAACTCCACCGGGCACCAAAACTCAACCCGCGAGTCGAATCCCCGCGGCGAGCTCCGGTCGTCCCGGCGCACCCACTCCGAGAGAGAGGCCCGCGAGGGCACCCCGGCGTGGGCACTCCCTTGTAGCGCGGTGCCGCGCCGCGGTATCAGTGGCGATTCGAGCCCGACGCTCCGCGGACCTTCAAGGGAGGAGAGCGACGGTGCCCGCGTAGGAAGCGCCCGCATGCCCTCCTCAACCTTGATGAATGGCCTCTTCGGCCTTTCCGTCGCCGGCTGCGCCGTCCTGGCGTGGATGCACTACGAACGGCGCCCCACCCAAACCGAAGCGCGTCTCGAAGGCCGCATCGCCGAGCTGGAGAGCCAGCTGCGCCGCGTCTCCGCGCAAGCGCTGAGCGCGAGCGCGTCGAGCTCGGAGGGCGCCCAGCGCTCCGATGCCGAGGCACTCTCGACGCTCCGCCGCGGCCTGCTCGAAGGCGGTGGCGACGACCTGGAGCAGATCCTCCAGCGCCTGGATCGCGCCCTGCAAGAAGGCCGAGATGCGGCGGGAGTCGACCACGAGGGCGAGATCATCGCCCGGCACTACACGCGCCTGCAGATCGAGAAGCTGCGCGGGATCGGGGCCAGCGCCGCCGACGAGGTCCTGCGCCGCATCGACTTCCGGGACGAGCACAAGCAGCCCCTGCCCGCCGAGTTCCGCTCGAAGCTGCTCGCGGTCCTCGTGGAGATCGCACCCGAGCGCGGGCGCGAGGCGTCCGCGCGCTTGTTCACCGCGGAAGGCGAAGACCTCAGCTTGCGGCTCAGCGCCGCGCACCGCTTGAAGGAGCAGGACCCGGCGCACGCCTTGCGCCTCGCGCGCGAGGTGATCGATCGACAGCGCGGTCGGCCCGCTCTGAGCTTCCAGAACCTGCACGAGCTGGTCGGCATCGTCGGCGAGCTCGGTCAGGTCCTCGGCAAGTCGGAGGTCGAGGCCTTGCTGCGCGACCTCGCCGTCCGCCAAGACTGGGAGATGTCCGCGCGCCACCGCGCGATCTCCTGGATCGAGACGCTCGGGATCCTCGAGGCCTACGACGACCTGGAGCGCGTGGTGAAGGAGCCCGGCCACAATCACTACACGCGCGTCTGCGCGCTGCAGGCGATGCGGCGCCTCGATCCCGAGCGCTTGCTGCCGATCCTGCGCTGGCTCGTCGAGGAGACCTCGCTCGATCCGACCTTGAAGCAGAACGCCGAGAGCATGCGCGAGCAGATCGAGACCGAGCTCGCCGGTCGCCGCAGCAAGTGAATCGAGCGCGAGCTCCGTGGACCCGATGAGGCGCGCTCGCTCCGGTTCGCGCGCCGCGCGCCGCGCCTGCGCCGCGCTGCTCGGCATCGCCGCGGCGCTCCTCTCGGCCGAGCTCGTGCTGCGCGCGCTGCCATCCGAGAGCTTGGGCTTCGTCTACGCCCGAGGGGTCTTCACGCGGCCGCCGGAGTTCACCGAGGACGAACGCCGCAACGCCCTCGGCTTCCACGCCGCGGAGCTGCCGCCCGCGGAGGATCGCGCCCCGCAGGTGCTCTTGCTCGGCGACTCCTACGTCGCCGCGTTGTCCGTGCCGCTGGAAGAGACCGTCGGCCAGCGCCTCGAGCGCGAGCTGGACGCCGATGGCGGGCGCTCGCTCCGCGTGATCGCGGCGGGTCTCCCGGGCTGGGGTCAAGCCGAGCAGCTCGAAGCCCTGCGCGCGCTCGGACCGCACACGCGGAGCAGCCTCGTTCTCACCCTGCTGCTCCCGTTCAACGATCTCCGCGACAACCACCCGGCACTCGAAGCGCAGGCGAACGCCGAGCTCGAGGCGCTGGCGCGTTATCGGCCCGGCTGGTTGCGCCTGCGCCGCGAGGAAGCGCCGCTCTTCTTCTTCGAGTCCTCGCTCCTGAACCAGTGGCTCTCGTTCCACGCCGCGCGCCGCCGCGAGCGAACCACGCGCGAAGCGACCGCCCCGCTCGACTACGAGGTCTACGTCGATCCCCCGAGCGGAGCGTGGATCGAGGCCTGGGAGCGCACGGAGCGCTTGCTGCTCGAGACGGCCGACACGGCGCGCCAGCTCGGCGCGGCCTATGCCGTGGCGCTCGCCTCGACGCCGCACGGCGTGCGCGGTCCAGAGGACGGCCTCGCGATCCTGCGCGCGAGCTACCCCGCGCTGCGCGAGCGCGCGCTCGATCTCACGGCGCCGACGCGGCGCCTGGAGCGCTTCTGTCGCGAGCACGGGATCCCCTGCCTCGAGCTCGAGGCGCGCTTCGCCGCGGAGCAAGCGCGGCGGAGCGATCCGCTGCACTGGCCTCGCGACGGGCACTGGAACGTCGCCGGCAATGCCTTCGCCGCGCAGCAGCTCGCGCGCTTCGTCCGCGAGGTCCTGGCGAGCGCAAGCGCGCGCGCGCGCTGAAGCGCGGAGGAAGAGCCCTTCTCCGCGCTCCGTGTCGGGACTACCTTGGGGCCATGAGTTCCGCCCGCAGCGACTCCGCCACCTTCGCCAACTCTGCCGTCCTGCCGCCGCTCGTCGACGCGCACTGTCATCTCTACTACGACAGCTTCGAGCAGGATCGCGACGCGACGTGGCAACGCGCGCTCGCCGCCGGCATCGTGCACGTGCTGCAAGTCGGCACCGATGTCGCGAGCAGCCGCGCCGCACGTGAGCACGCGCGCCGCCTCGGCGCCGCGCGCGCGAGCGCCACCTGCGGCATCCATCCGCACGAAGCGAAGGACGGTCGGCCTGCGGACGCGTGGGCGGAGTTCGAAGCGCTGGCGCGAGAAGGCGGTTGGGTGGCGATCGGCGAGAGCGGCCTCGACACCTTCAAGGAGTTCTCGCCGCTCGATGATCAACGCGAGCTCTTCCGACGCCAGGCGCGCTTGGCCGCCGAGCTCGATCTGCCGCTCGTCGTGCACACGCGCGACGCGCACGAAGAGACCGCGGCGATCCTGCGCGCGGAGCGCGGCGCGAGCCAGCGTACGATGATCCACTGCTTCACCGGCGGACCGCGCGAAGCCGAGGCCTACCTGGAGCTCGGCTGCCACATCTCGTTCTCGGGTGTCCTCACCTACAAGAAGAACGAGGAGAACCGCGCCGCGGCGCGCTTGGTCCCCGCGGAGCGCTTGCTGATCGAGACCGATGCGCCGTTCCTGGCCCCCGAGCCGCTGCGCGGGAAGCGCAACGAGCCCGCGTTCCTGACGCGCACCTTCGCCACGCTCTGCGGTGTCCGCGGCGCCGAGCCGGCCGAGCTCGCGCAGCGCTTGCTCGCGAATACGCGCGAGCTGTTCCGATTGGAGGCGCTGTCGATCTGACGCGATCTCTCGCGGGCTTGCTGGCTGGTGAAACGGCTCACGCCGCTCTGGCCTGGATCGGCGACGCGAGATCGGCACCCGAACTCGTGACGCGCGAGAACAGTCGAACGCGAGAACCGCCACGACCGCTCCGCCAGCCCTCCGGCGAAGCAAGCGCCGCGCCCGCCGCGCGTGCACGACGTCGAACGACATCGCGCGTCGAAGCGGGTTAGACGACGAACGCGATTAAAGCGCGAGCGCGGCGGTCACGTCGCTTGCGTCGCCTCCGGATGCGGCTCCGCTACGTCGAAAGACATCGTGCGACGTTTCGGAGCCCGCGGGAGGCGGGGGCTCCGAAACTCATGCTACGGGAGAGATCGGACATCGATGCGAGAACCGCGTCGAGAGACATCGGTTCGTCGCCCGCGCGGTGCAGCGAGCAGCGAACAACCTCGCTTACCATGCTGGAACGACATCGGGGCAGGCGACGCAGAACGAGGCCGAGGAAGACGCATGCGCCGCAAGGATCATCAGCTCGAGGTCGACTTCTGTCAGCACGGTGGCAAGCGGAAGGGCGCGGGGCGGAAGCCGAAGAAAGTCGAACCCGGCATGCCGCATCGTCAGCGTTCGAAGAAGAAGCGCAACGAGCCGCTGCACGTCACCGTGAGTCTCGCCGATGGCCTACCCTCGCTGCGCCGCGGTGGAGCGCTGAAGCTCGTCCTCGCCGCGCTCAGCGCGAGCAGCAACCGTCACGGAATGCGGATCGTTCACTATTCGATTCAGCGGGACCATCTGCACCTTCTGGTCGAGGCCGACGATCGCGAGTGCGTGGCGCGTGGCATGAATGCGCTGCTGAGTCCACTTGCCCGCGCGCTGAACAAGCTCTGGTGCTGCCGCGGAAAGGTGTTCCCCGAGCGCTACCACGACGAGGTGATCTCGACGCCGACGCAGGCCCGGAACGCGCTTCGCTACGTGCTGCAGAACGGCAAGAAGCACGGTGTGGTCGCGCAGGCGTCGATCGACCTGTGCTCGAGCGCGCCCGTGTTCGATGGCTGGATGGAACGCCCCTCGATCCCATCGATCCCAGCAGCGCCTCTGGTGGCCACCGTTGCATCCGCATCGACCTGGCTCCTCACCACTGGCTGGCGCCGTCACGGTCTGATCGACCTCCGCGAGCTGCCGCACACCACGCATGCGCACGGACCGCGAGCGAACGTCGCCAATTCAAGCCGCCGAGCGACCTTGCGCTGACGCGCTCGTCCTGCCGCCGCGCGGGCGTGGAACTCGTGTTCATCGACGTCGTTCTCGAGTCGACGTCCGATGTTCCCTATGAGCATGAGTCTCGGAGCCCCCGCCTCCAGCGGGCTCCGAGACGGCGCACGACGTCTATCGACGAAGCGAAGCCGCGCCAGGAGGCGCAGCAAGCGACGTGCACGACGCGCGACGCTCCGCGTTTCTCGCTCGCGTCACTCGCGCATCGACATTCGAAAACCATCGACGTGGCACGCGCGCGTCGGGCGCGGCGCTTGCTCGCCGTAGGGCCGGGCGTAGCGCATGCGCGGTCTTGCGCTCGCTCGCCTCTCGCTTTCACGCGCGCGCTCACAAGCTCGACGCATCGACGCGAGATCGGTACCCGAACCCGCGACGAACGCGAACAGTCGAACGCGAGAACCGCCACGACCGCTCCGCCAGCCCTCCGGCGAAGCAAGCGCCGCGCCCGCCGCGCGTGCACGACGTCGAACGACGCCGCGCGTCGACGCGTGCTCAACGTCGGAAGCGATTGGAGAGCGAGCGCGGCGGTCACGTCGCTTGCATCGCCTCCGGATGCGGCTCCGCTACGTCGAAAGAGATCGTGCGCCGTTCCGGAGCCCGCTGGAGGCGGGGGCTCCGGAACTCATGCTACGGGAGAGACGGGACGTCGACGCGAGAACGACGTCGATAGACTCGGGTTCCACGCCCGCGCGGCGACATCGAGATCGCGCGGCGAACAACGTCGCGCAATCATGTTTCCGACTTTCTATGAAACCAATTGCGCCTCATGTGCGTGCTACATGCTGGAACGAGGTCGGGGAAGGCGACGCAGCAAGAGGCAGAGGAACCACATGCGCCGCAAGTTTCATCAGCTCGAGTTCGAGTTTCGTCAGCACGGTGGGAAGCGGAAGGGTGCGGGGCGGAAGCCCAAGAATGCCGAGCCAGGCATGCCGCACCGTCAGCGTTCGAAGAAGAAGCGCAACGAGCCGCTGCACGTCACCGTGAGTCTCGCCGATGGCCTGCCGTCACTGCGCCGCGGCGGCGCGTTGAAGCTCGTGCTCGCGGCACTCAGCGCGAGCAGCGATCGCCACGGAATGCGGATCGTCCAGTACTCGATTCAGAAGGACCATCTTCACCTCCTGGTCGAGGCCGACGATCGCGCGTGCGTCGCCCGCGGCATGAACGCGCTGCTGAGCCCGCTCGCGCGCGCGCTCAACAAGCTCTGGAGCCGCCGCGGCAAGGTGTTCCCCGAGCGCTATCACGACGAGGTGATCACGACGCCGACGCAAGCCCGGAACGCGCTGCGCTACGTGCTGCAGAACGGCAAGAAGCACGGCGTCGTGGCGAGCAACTCGATCGATCTCTGCTCGAGCGCGCCCACGTTCGATGGATGGATCGAGCACCCGTCGATCGCCTCGCTCACAACAGCGCCAGTGGTGGCTGCCACTGCGCCTGCCTCGACCTGGCTGCTCACCACGGGCTGGCGTCGCCACGGCCTGCTCGACCTTCGCGAGCTGCCGCACACCAAGCACGCGCGCGGACCGCGAGCGAACCTCGCCAAATCAAGCCGCCGAGCAACCTCGCGCTGACGCTCTCGACTCTGCCGCCGCGCGAGCATGGAACCCCGTGTCCATCGACGTCGTTCTCGCGTCGACGTCCGATGTTCCCCATGAGCATGAGTCTCGGAGCCCCCGCCTCCAGCGGGCTCCGAGACGGCGCACGACGTCTATCGACGAAGCGAAGCCGCGCCCGGAGGCGCAGCGAGCGACGTGCACGACGCGCATCGCTCCGCGTTTCTCGCTCGCATCGCTCGCGCGTCGACTCTCGAATGCCATCGACTTCGTGCGCGCGCGTCGGGCGCGGCGCTTGCTTCGCCGTAGGGCCGGGCGTAGCGCATGCGCGGTCTCGCGTTCGAACTCCTCTCGCTCTCGCCTCTCGCTTTCACGAGCGCCCCGAGGACTCTAGGTCAGGAGATCGTCTCGCGCCGATCGACATCCGCGCGGATGCGCTGCAGGGCCTCGCGCCGCGCGACGCCCATGCCGGAGAGGCCGAGCCCGGTGCCGCCGAGGATGCAGCCGGGGATCACGAGGTCGTTCTCGCCGGCGAAGAGCGCCGCGGCGAAGAAGCCGAGCGAGCTCGCGAGCAGCACGAAGCCGATGCGAAACGTCGCGTCGCGCACGTCGACCGCGCTCGAAGAGGCCGCGGCCGAAGCGCTCCTCGGCCGTCGCCCCTCACTCGTCTCGCGCAGCTCGGTGATCATGCGCTCCAGGCGCTCCGGCTCGAGCTTGCCCTGCTTCGCCATCGCGTTCACCACCTCGAGCATCTTCATGCGCTCGGAGTAGGAAAGGCTCGCGCGGATGATCCAGATGATCGTGCGGAGCCCGAGCACGATGCCGAGGCTCCCCAAGCCGAAGGCGATCCAGAACTCGGGATTCTCGAAGACGCGCGACAGCGAACTTCGCACCTCCGAGGATCCGGAAGGAGAGGCTTGGGCGAGCAGGAGCGGCAGCGGATTCATGAAGTGCTCGGGAGGCGACGGGAAGCCGAGAGCGCCGCGCTGCGTGAGGCGCGGAGCTCTATTCTCGAATCCAGGCGACGAGGCGCGCGTCAGCTCAACTGCTGAAGCCGCTGCCCATCCAACGCGCGAGGAGGAAGAGCCCCGCGGAGAGCGCCAGGACCACCACGATCGCCGCGGCGCGCGCGAGCCAGCCCCACTGCGAGAGGTCCTGTGCGAGCAGACCTCCGCCGGCCTCGACCTTGCGGTACTGCAGCACGCGCTGACGCGGAGCCTCCTCGACGGTCCCGGTCGCCGCGCTCGCCATCGGCCGCGGCGCCTCGGCGCTCGGCCGCGCGCGCACTTCGATCTGCGGCTCGGCGACGACGGGCGCG
The DNA here is from genome assembly GCA_016793245.1 of Planctomycetota bacterium. Classification (GTDB taxonomy): domain Bacteria; phylum Planctomycetota; class UBA1135; order UBA1135; family JADKAF01; genus JADKAF01. Next base: position 28,611 of record JAEUHW010000112.1, on the reverse strand, counting down.
GGCTCGTCACCCGGAAGCACGAGCTCGTCGTCATCGGCCCAGTCGTCGGCGCCGAAGTCGGCGCGGAGCGGCGCCGCCTCGGTGGCCTTAGAGGCCGAAGCACTCGGCTCGGGGGCGAGGGGCAGCCCGGCATCCCCGGCCTCGAAGCGCAGCGCGACGCGGCCGAAGCGCACGCGATCGCCGGGCGCCAAGCTCTGCCGCACGATTTGCCGGTCGTTGACGAAGGTGCCGTTGCTGGAACCCAGGTCCTCCACCTCGACGCGCTCGCCGTCGATGTGGATCGCGGCGTGCTTGCGCGAGACGCTCTCGTGCGCGAGCACGATCGCGACTCCTTTCACGCGGCCGACGCAGTCGCCGTCGCGCAGCGCGAAGGTCTTCGTCGTTCCGCCACCGATCTCGAGACGCAGGCTGGGCATGGTTCGCACGGAGCTCCGTCCGGCACAACATGGTCGCCGCGCTCGCGCCGCGTGCCAGCCCATTTTCTCGCGAGCGAGAGAAGAGCGGACGGCTCGACGCTCGCGCGGCGCGGAGGGCGGCGGTTAGCCTCCGCGGTCTCTCCTGCGCCATCATCGCGTGTCCCGAGCCTCCGACCCCGCCGTCTCCGTGCGTGCGCGCGCCCTGCGCCGGCAGTTCCCTGCCGCCGGTTGGCGCGGTCTCCTCGGCGAGAAGCGCGGGGGGATCCGCGCGTTCGATCTCGAGCTCTGCCCCGGCGAGTGCGTCGTGCTCTTGGGCTCCAACGGCTCGGGGAAGACCACGGCGCTGCGCTGCCTCGCGGGACTGGAGCGCCCCGACGCGGGGACGGTCGAGGTGCTCGGCGGCTCGCCCTTCGAGCCCGCGATCCGCCGCGCGATCGGCTACGTGCCGGAGACCTCGCCGCTCGCGCCCGAGCGCACCGGGCGCGCGTTCCTCGAAGAGCTCGCCTACCTCGGCGGGATGGAGCGGCGCGAGCGGAAGCGGCGCTGCGGCGAGCTGCTCGAGCGCTTCGGGATGAGCGAGCACGCCGATCGCTCCGCGCGCGGCTACTCGAAGGGCCAGCTGCGCCGCGTGGTGCTGGCGCAGGCCTTCCTCCGACCGCAGCGCGTGCTGCTCTTCGACGAGCCCACCTCCGGCCTCGACGCGCCGGGCATGCTCCTCTGGCAAGAGCTCCTCGACGAAGCGCGCCGCGGTGGAGCCGCGATCGCGCTCTGCTCGCACTGGGGCAGCGAAGCCCTGGAGCTCGGCGATCGCGCGCTGGTCCTCGAGAACGGCGCCGTGCTGCGCGAAGCGCCGATCGCGGAGCTCTTCGCCGATCCCGAGGTGCAGGAGCTCGTCGTGCGCGGCATGCGACCCGCGGACCTCTTGGCACTCGGCGAGGAGATCGCGCGCCGCGGCGGCGAGCTGCTGAGCTCGGGGCCGCGGCGACGCCCTCTCCGCGAGGTCCTGCGCGAGATCGTGCGGCCATGAGTGTCACCCGCGCGCTCCTCGGCGCGCTGCGCGCCGAGCTCGGCACGCGCGCCGCGCGCGTCGCGCTCCTCGGAGCCGCGGCGCTGGGCGCAGCCCTCGGCAGCGCCGATGACGGTGGCGATGCGCGCGGGCTCTTCGCGTACGCCGTGGTGCCGCTCTTCTTGGCGCTCCTCGCGATCAGCGCGCCGCTCGCGCGCGCGGCGCAGCGGAGAACGGGCCGCCTCGACTTGGAGCGCCTGCACGGCGGCGGGGCGTTCACGCGCACCAGCGCGCACGCGTTCGCGCGCGCCATCGCGTGCGGCCTGGCGCTCGGCGCGGCACTCCTCGCGCTGGAGTTCACTCTGGCTGCGCGCGAGCGCGCCGGCCCGACACCGCATTGGACCGCGCACCCCTTCGCCGCGCTGCCGCGGCGGCGCCTCGAGCAGCGCGGCGCGGCCACGAGTCTCCCGGCGTTCGATCTGCGAGCGGGACAGACCTTGGTCATCCCGCTGCGCTGGCGCGGCGACGAGCGCGATCCGGTGCGCCTCGCCGTGCTCTTGCGCAGATCGGGCTCGAGCGAGATGAGCGAGCGCGAGGAGCTCCTCTCGGGCAGCGCGCCGCTCCGCATCGCCGCCCCCGGGGACGGGAGCTTCGAAGCGCTCCTCCTCCATCGCGGCGGAGCGGGAGAAGTGCGCCTCGATCTGCCGCGAGCGGAGCTCTTGCTCGCGCCCGCGAGCCACGCCGCGGCGGCGCTCGCGTTCCTCGCGCGCGCGGCGGGGCTGGCGCTGGTACTCGCGGCGGCTAGTGGCGCGCTCGCGGTCTTCCTCCCCGCGGGCTTGGCCGTCGCCTTCGCGGCAGCCTGCGCCCTCGCGCTTCTGGGCGCTCCGTTCCTCCTCACGAGCGCGTCGCCCTATCTGGTGCCCGACCTCGGCGCGCTCCTCGCTCCGGAAGCGTGGGTCAGCGCTCGTCCCGAGCCCGGCTTGCCCCTCGGCAGCCCGGCCCTCGCCGCGCTCGCCTTGCTCGGCCTCTCCTGCGCCACGCTCGGCGAATCGAGGCGGTGCGCTCCATGAGCACGTGGTCGCGCGGCGCTCTGGTTCTCGCCCTCCTCGCGCTCGCAGCGTTGCTTGCGCCAGCGCCGCGAGCGCGCGGCGCCGACGCGCTCCGACGAGTTGCTCCGGCGCAGCGCGCGAAGCGCGCCGTGCTCGCGCCCTTCGCGGCGTGGTTCGCGAGCGCGCATTGGCTGGCGGCGGGAGCGGCGATGGAGCGCGAGGATCCCGAAGCCGCCTACGAACACGGCCTGGAGCTGCTGCTCTGGCTCCCCGGCGACGACGCGCGCGCCGCCGATCTCGTGCTCTATTTCGGGGTGGCCGCCGTCCTTCCGCTGCTGCAAGAATCGCCGCCGCGCACCGAGCTCGCCTTCACCCTGGTCCGACGCGCGGTCGAACTGGGGGACATCGCGCGGGAGCGCGGTGCGTCGCGCGAAGTCCTCGAGGTGCTCCGCTTGGTCCTCTCTGAGCTCGAGCTCGACTATCGCGGCAGCTTCGGACTCCGCGCGCGCTGGGAAGCGACCTACGGCGAGACGCCCGCGCGGACCGCAGAGCGCCTCACGAGCGAGAGTTCCGCACGCTCCTCCGCCGCAGGCGAGGCCCGGCGATGATCGCGGTCGAGACCCTGATCGCGAGCGGGCTCCTGGCCTTCGATCTGCAGGGGCTCTTCGAGGAGTACACCTACCTCGCGGTGGCTCTCGCCCTCTTCCTGATGGGGCTCGGCCTGCCGGTTCCGGAAGAGCTGGCCCTCGTCCTCGCCGGCTATCTCGCCTGGGCCGATCTCGCGCAGCTCTGGCTGATGATGGCGACCTGCGCCGCGGCGATCACGCTCGGCGATCTCCTGCCCTATCTCGCCGGCCGCCTCTTCGGCGAGCGTTTCCTCCGCTCGCGCCCCGCGCGGCGCTGGCTGAACCCCCGGCGCATGCGGCGCTTCAACCAGCTCTTCCTGCGCTATGGCGCCAAGGTCGTGTTCTTCGCGCGCTTCTTCCCCGGCGTGCGCTCGGTCGCCTACGTGGTGGCCGGCAGCCTGGGCATGCCGCTCGCGCGATTCCTGTTCCTCGACGGGCTCGGGATCCTCGTCACCGTGCCGACCTTCGTCGGCATCGGCTACGCCTTCGGGCGCAACATCGACGACGCGCTGCAGCAGATCCGCCAGGTCGAGCACGGCCTCTTCTGGGCCATCGGTTGCGGCCTCCTGGTCGCCGCCCTCTGGATCTGGTGGAAGCGCCGCGGCTCGCGACCGCGCGCCGAAGCCTCCAGCTCGGAAGGCCAAGCAGGCGAATAGCCCTGCGGGCGCCGAAGACGGTTCGTCGGACCGCGACCCACCGCCCGAAGGCAGCCTTGCGCGGCGCCGCAAGCGGCCTAGAATCCCTGCCCTTTTGCGCCCGGGGACGGCATCCGAAGCTACCGCATCCAAGGCCGCGGTCTCTCGTCGTCTCTGCGCTCCTGAACCCGCCCGAGGACGTCTCGCGTCATGACCATCTGGTTAGTCGTCTCGCTCGCCGCCGCTGGCCTCGCGCTCTTCTGGGCGTGGCGCCTCTTCAACGAGGTCATGCAGAAGGAAGAGGGCGATGAGAACATGCGCCGCATCTCGAAGCAGGTGCAGGACGGCGCGCGCGCGTTCCTCACCACCGAGTACAAGTGGCTCGCGTGGTTCGTCGTCGCGATGGCCATCGTGCTGACGCTGGGCAGCGACGCCCAAGGGCTCGGGACGAAGACCGCCGTCGCCTTCGTCTGCGGCGCGCTCTCCTCGGCGGTCGCCGGCTGGTTCGGCATGCACACCGCGACGCGCGCGGCCGTGCGCACCACGCAAGCGGCGAAGAACTCGCTCTCCGAAGCGCTGAAGATCGCGTTCGGCGCGGGCTCGGTGATGGGCCTCACCGTGGTGGGTCTCGGCCTCTTGGGCTGCACCGCGTTCTACTGGGCCTATGACCAGGTCGTGGGTGTGTCCCACGTCCTCGGATTCTCCTTCGGCGCCTCCTCGATCGCGCTCTTCGCGCGCGTCGGCGGCGGCATCTTCACGAAGGCCGCCGACGTCGGCGCCGACCTCGTCGGCAAGGTCGAGGCGGGCATCCCCGAGGACGATCCGCGCAACCCCGCGGTCATCGCGGACAACGTCGGCGACAACGTCGGCGACGTGGCCGGCATGGGTGCCGACCTCTTCGAGTCGTACGTCGGCTCGATCCTCGCGGCCATGGTGCTCGCCGCCGCGGCGATCGCCAGCGTCCCCAACGCCCCGCAGGAAGTCATCGTCTACCCGCTGGTGATCTCGGCCCTCGGCATCCTGGGCTCGATCGTCGGCACCTTCTTCGTGCACGCCGAGAAGGAGAGCCAGCTCTCCGCGGCGCTCTTCCGCGGCCTGGTCGTCGCGAGCATCGTACTGATCGCGCTCTCCGCGCTGGTGACCCTGGCGATGAAGCCCACGCTCACCATCGACGGCCAGGTGATCGGGCACTGGGACATCTGGTTCTGCGTGATCATCGGCCTCGTGGTCGGCGTGATCATCGGCCGCTTGACCGAGTACTACACCTCGGAGCAGAAGCCGCCGGCCCAGCAGATCGCGCAGCAGTCGCAGACCGGTGCGGCGACGAACATCATCCACGGCCTCGCGACGGGCATGGAGTCCACCGCGCTGCCGACCCTCGTCATCTGCCTCGGGATCGGCCTCACCTACCACTACGGCGGCATCTACGGCATCGCGATCTCCGCGGTCGGCATGCTCTCGACGCTCGGCATCTCGCTCGGCGTCGACGCGTACGGCCCGGTCGCGGACAACGCCGGCGGTCTCGCCGAGATGGCGCACCTCGATCCGGAAGTGCGCAAGCGCACGGACTCGCTCGACGCCTGCGGCAACATGACCGCGGCGATGGGCAAGGGCTTCGCGATCGGCTCGGCCGCGCTCACGGCGCTCGCGCTCTTCGCCGCCTTCGGCAGCCAGGTCAACACGTCGAAGAACGCCGCGATCGCCGAGACCGACCGGCGCATCGCCGCGATCTCCGCCGAGTACGCCGGGGCCAACGAAGCCGCGCGCGTGACCTTGCTGGCGAACAACGCCCCGCTGCGCGACGAGGTCTCGAAGCGCGCGCGCCTCAGCGGGCTCGGCGAGTCGCGCATCGAGAAGCCGGACGTCGTGATCGGGTTGCTCATCGGCGCGATGCTGCCCTTCCTCTTCTCGGCGCTCACGATGCGCGCCGTCGGTCGCGCGGCCTACCGCATGATCGAGGAAGTGCGCCGTCAGTTCCGCGAGATCCCGGGCCTCCGCGAAGGCGCGCCCGGTGTCTCTCCGGACTCGGCGAGCTGCGTCGCGATCGCGACCGCCGGCGCGATCCGCGAGATGATCCTACCGGGCATCCTCGCCGTCTCGGCGCCGATCGCGGTGGGCTTCCTCCTCGGCATCAACGCGCTGACGGGCCTGCTCGCGGGCTCGCTGGTCGCGGGCGTGATGATGGCGATCTTCATGGCCAACGCCGGTGGCGCGTGGGACAACGCGAAGAAGTACATCGAAGCCGGCCACCTCGGCGGCAAGGGCAGCGATGCGCACAAGGCCGCGGTCGTCGGCGACACGGTCGGCGACCCGTTCAAGGACACGAGCGGTCCGTCGATCAACATCCTCATCAAGCTGATGAGCATCGTCGCGGTCGTGTTCGTGCCCTTCTTCGTCGGGTCGTAGGCCTGGCGGGGCTGCGAGCCAGCCCCGCCAGCATGAATGCTTGGTTCAACGGCTGACGCCGTTGAGACCCGACGAGTCCTTGGGCGGGAAACTCGACTCAAGTACAACGTCGTTCGCGGCCCAAGGACTCTAGCGACGCGAGCGCCCCGTCCACGCGGGGCGCTCCACGGAACCGCGCGTTCCGCATCCTCGCCCCCCGGGTCCGGCGGTTGCCGGATTCGGGGGGCGATGCTATATCCGACCCCCATTCGCGGGGCCTTCGAGCAGGGTGGACGAACCGTCCGCGCGCTCGCACGGACCCCGCCTCAGTGCAATGAACGAACCTCAGACGAACGACGCTTCGCCGAAGAAGTCCGCGAAGAAGAAGAGTACGGCCGCGGCGAACGCGGCCGGCCAGACCGACAAGCAGGAAGCGCTCGAGCTCGCCAAGGCCTGCGCGCAGGTCGCCCACGAGAAGCTCGGCGAGGAGATCTCGATCCTCGACGTGAGCGAGATCCTGCGCATCGCCGACTACTTCGTGGTGCTCTCGGGGCGCAACGAGCGCCACGTGCGCTCGATCGTGGCCGAGCTCGACATGAAGATGAAGGCGCGCGGCGTGCGGAAGGCCCGTATCGAGGGCGCTGAGGACGGCCGCTGGGGCCTCCTCGACTTCGGCGACGTGATCGTGCACATCCTCGAGCAGGAAGCGCGGACCTACTACGGCTTGGAGCGCCTCTGGGCCGATGCTCCGAAGGTCGAGTGGACCCCCGAGCAGCGGAGCCAGGTCGCCGGCTAGGTTCTGAGGGCTAGCGGGGCTTCGCCCCAGCCCCGCTAGCATGTTGGCTGGCTCAACGGCTGACGCCGTTGAGGCACGAGTCCTCGGGCGGGAAACTCGACTCAAGTACAACGAGTTTCGCGGCCCAAGGACTCTAGGGCCGAGCTTCGCATCTCGGCGGTCGCGCCGGCGCGAAACGACGACAGTGCATGGGGTGCCCGCGCCAAGAGCGCGTGCACCGTGCCAGGAGCCCGGGCGAAGAGCGCGGGCTGGCGGAGGATCGCGGTGGAAGAAGCGCGGGAGCGGATCGAGTGGCGCGAGTTCGGCGCGGAGGCCTTCGCGGAAGCGGAGCGCACCGATCGCCCGATCCTGCTCTCGATCGTCGCGTCCTGGTGCCGCTGGTGCCGCGAGCTCGACCGCTCGACCCTCGGCGATCCCGCGGTGGTGGCGGAGATCCAGCGGCACTTCGTGCCCGTGCGCGCCGACAAGGATCGGCGCCCCGACGTCGACGCGCGCTACAACGCGGGTGGCTGGCCCACGCTCGCGGTGCTCACTCCGGACGGCACCGCGATCACGCGCACGACCTACCTCTCGGCGAAGGCGCTGCTGCACCTCTGCTCGGAGGCGCTGCCGCTCTATCGCGCGAAGCGCGGCGAGATCGAGGGCGTCGTCGCGAAGCTCGCCGAGAAGGCGCGCGAGGACATGGAGAAGACCGTCTCCGAGCGCCTGCGCCCGCAGATCGCGCGCGACGTGCGCGCGGCGATCGAGGAGGCCTTCGACGAGGAGCACGGCGGCTTCGGCACGGGGCAGAAGTTCCCGCACACCGAGGCGATCGACTTCGCGATGATCCTCGCCGTCCGCGAGCGCGACGAGCGCATGGGCGACGTCGTCCGCGTCACGCTGGACCGCATGGCCGCTTCCCCGATCCGCGATCGCATCGGCGGCGGCTTCTTCCGCTACGCCGCGCGCCGTGACTGGAGCGCCCCGCACCCGGAGAAGGTGCTCGACTCCAACGCCGCGCGCCTCCACTGCTATCTCGAGGCCTGGCAGGTCTACGGCAACCCGACCTACCGCGCCGTCGCCGAGGAGACGCTCGCGTTCCTGCTGGAGACGCTGCGCGATCCCGCGACGGGCGCCTTCGGAGCCGCGCACTACGGCGAGCCCGCGTGGTTCGCGAGCTCGCGCGAGGATCGGCGGCGGCAGCCGCAGGGCGCCAAGGTCGACCGAACGATCTACGCCAACTGGAACGCGCAGACCGCGAGCGCTCTGTACAAGGCCTCGCGCGTCCTCGATCGGCCGGACCTCGTCGACGTCGCCGTGCAGACCTTGGGCTTCGTGCAAGAGGAGATGTACGCGCCTGGCGTCGGCATCTACCACTACTACGACGAGACCTATCACCTGCCCGGCCTGCTCTCCGACCAGGCCTACGTGCTGCGCGCGATCGTCGATCACACGCACACCACCGGCGACAACGCGAAGCTCGCTTGGGCCGCCGAGATCGTCGAGCTCCTGCGCCTGCGCGCCGCTTCGAAGAGCGGCGGCTTCTACGACACGCACGACACGGTCCCCTCGCCCGGCGGCCTGAAGCACCGGAACCGCTCGATCCTGGAGAACGCCGTCCTCGCCGAAGCGCTGACGCGCCTCGGCTACCTGATGCGCGACGGAGGCTATCTCGATCTCGCGCGGCGCACGCTGGAGACCTTCGTCGACGACTACCGCACCTACGGCTACTTCGTCGCCGGCTACGCGCGCGCGGTCGACCTCCTCTTCCACCCGCCGCTCTGCGTCACCGTCGTCGGCCGTCGCGGCGATGCAAGAACGCAGGCGCTGCGCCAAGCCGCTCTCGCCTCCTACGTCCCCTCCCTCGTCGTGCAGCAGTTCGACCCCGAGCGCGACGAGAAGCTGCTCGCGCGCAGCGGCTGCGAAGCACGCGCGCAGGCGGTCGCCTACGTCGAGATCCCGCGCACGAGTCAGGCGGCGGTGGAGGATCCCGCGGAGCTGCCGGCGGCGATGCGGGAGATCGATGCGGGAAGATCCTGAGCGAACCGCGTTCGCTCAGTCTCTGTCGGGCGCCGACTCGTGGGCGTATCTCCCGTAACCTCGTAAGAGCATGTCGCGGGTGGATCCGAAGCCGGAGCGATCGGTATCGCTCGCCGTCGGGGCCACTTCTCGCCGCAGCGCCGCGACCTCTTCCGGCGGCAAGCCGGATTCGCGACAGAGCTTGTCGAGCTGGAGCACGGCGTCTCGCGGATCAGGTTGATCCATAGCAAGCCCCTACCAACTACATCCGAAAGCTAGCGGGGCTTCGCCTCAGCCCCGCGAGCGTGCTGGCTGGTGCAACGGCTGAGGCCGTCGGCATCATCGCTGCCTCCGGGGTTCACGCCGTCGGCACTTGCGCTGGCTCAAAGGCTCACGTCGTTGACGTTTTCGCTGGCTCAACGGCTCACGCCGTTGACGTATTCGCTGGCTCAACGGCTCACGCCGTTGAAGCCGGGAGTCGTCGTCGACGCGAGATCGGTACGCAAACCCAAGACGCGCGCGGAACTTCGGACGCGAGATCCGCGACGACCGCTCCGCCAGCCCTCCGGCGAAGCAAGCGCCGCGCCCGCCGCGCGTGAACGACGACGAACGATTTCGCGCGTCGAAGCGCGTACAACGCCGCACGAGATGCGAGAGTGAGCGCGGCGGTCACGTCGCTTGCATCGCCTCCGGATGCGGCTTCGCTACGAGGCAGATGAATCCTCATGTACCGCAAGAGTCAACAGCTCGAGTTCGACTTTCGTCAGCATGGCGGCAAGCGGAAGGGCGCAGGACGGAAGCCAACGAACGCGGAGGCTGGCATGCCGCACCGTCAACGCTCGAAGAAGAAGCGCGGCGAGCCGCTGCACATCACCGTGCGCCTCGGCGATGGTCTGCCATCGCTGCGCCGCGGCGGCGCGTTGAAGGTCGTGCTCGCAGCGCTGAGCGCGAGTAGCGATCGATACGGAATGAAGATCGTCCACTACTCGATCCAGAAGGACCATTTGCACCTCTTGGTCGAGGCCGAAGATCGCGAGTGCGTCGCGCGCGGCATGAACGCGCTGCTGAGCCCGCTCGCGCGAGCACTCAACAAGCTCTGGAGCCGCAACGGCAAGGTGTTCCCCGAGCGCTATCACGACGAGGTGATCACGACGCCGACGCAGGCGCGGAACGCGCTGCGCTACGTGTTGCAGAACGGCAAGAAGCACGGCGTGGTTCTGCCCAGCTCGATCGATCTCTGCTCGAGCGCGCCCGTGTTCGATGGATGGAAGACGGGACCGTCAATCGCTTCGATCCCATCTGCGCCCGTGGTGGCCGTCGTCGCGCCCGCTTCGACCTGGCTGCTCAGCACCGGCTGGCGCCGCCACGGTTTGCTCGATGTCCACGAGGTGCCGCAGCACAGGAAGCACGCTGGCCGACCGCGCGGGAACCTCGCCAAATCAAGTGATCGAGCAGCCTCGCGCTGACGCGCTCGGCCCTGCCGCCGCACGGGCGTGGAACCCCGTGTTCATCGACGCGGTTATCGCGTCGACCTCCGACTTCCCCGTAGCATGAGTCTCGGAGCCCCCGCCTCCAGCGGGCTCCGAGACGGCGCACGCTGTCTATCGACGAAGCGGAGCCGCGCCCGGAGGCGCAGCAAGCGACGTGCACGACGCGCGACGTTCCGCGTTCCTCGCTCGCGTCGATCGCGCGTCGACTCTCGATCGCCATCGATGTAGTACGCACGCGTCGGGCGCGGCGCTTGCTTCGCCGTAGGGCCGGGCGTAGCGCCTACGCGATCTTGCATTCGAACGCATCTCGCTCCTCGCACCTTGCTTTCACGAGTGCACCCAGCCGCTCTGCTGCAGAGCGAGATCGAGCCGTCCTTGGGTTCGAAACTTGACTCAATAAAGACGACCTTCGCGGTTCAAGGACTCTAGCGCAGGAACCAGTCCTGATACTCACGCCAATCGGCCTCCTGCTCGGCATCGCGATTCGCCCCCATCGGAGCCGCGCAATAACGAGCGTACTCGGCCCAAGCGAGCACGTCTCGCCAGTCGCCTTCGGCAGCGTCGATCATCTGGTAGAGCCGCGCGAGGTCGCCGTTCGCGAGCTTCAAGATGGCCGCTGCAATGCGAGCGTGCTTCCCATCGTCGTTCAGAAATCCTGCAACTCGCAGCGCGAGCATGGCCTCATCTGCGTCGGTCGGAGAGAGGTCTCTTCGGCAGAGCCTCTCGACGTCCGCGTTGGTGACGACTGGAATTCACTGCACGCGCCCTCGCTTCCCGAGCTCGGCTGTGTGCTCTCGTGTCGAGAGCGAACTCCTCGACATCCAGTGCCGGCCTACACCTCGCCCGGGTACTCCGACAAGAAGATCTCCAAGTCGACCTCCAAGCAGAGCTGCATGAGCTCCCTGGAGATCACAAGGCCTCCGCCCCGAGCGTCCGCGCGGGCGCAGAAAAAGATATCTGCCACCTAAGAGGAAGCGGCGTCGAGCTGGTGGCGATCGGTACGGAGCCAGTCGAGGAGCGCACTGACTTGCTCTCTCAGCGTCCAGACTTCGAGCGCGAGCTCGTGGAAGTTCTCGTAGCGATCTCCGCAGTCCCTTCGGATCACGCAAGGCAAGGCAGCGCTCCTCGCGTCACGTCCACGCAGAGCAGAGAAGCACTCGCGGTGCGAGGAGGAGCATCTCCCCTCCCCACACCGCGAGCACCAACGCCCAAGCTTCAGCGCGACTCGCTGACCTGCCCCTTCGGCTTCGGGAACTTCAGCGTGAAGCTCGCCCCGAGCATCTCCTCCGGCGAAGGGCCGGTGATCACGAGCACCGCGTCGCCGAAGCTCGGCATCGCGATCGAGCGCACCTTCACCTCGCCGCGACCGGCGAAGATCTGGATCGCTTCGGCGGAGCCGGGGATCGGCTGGCGCGCGGCGTCCAGCAGCTCGACGCTCTGGATCGGAGCGCCGGCGGCGAAGTAGGCGCTGCCGCTGAGCAAGGCACCCGCTTCGACTTGCAGGCCGAGCTCGACCGAGCGGCCGTTGCCGGCGCCCGCGGTCGGGGCCGGGCGCTTCAGCGCGGCCGGGATCTTCCGCGCGCTGCGGAGCTCGTAGGCGCCACCGACGCCGCCGGTCGACTGGAGGCGCACGTACCAGGTGCCGCTCTGGCCCGCCGGGATCTCGAAGCGCTTCAAGCGCAGACGCGAGCCGTTGCCCGCGCGCGTGAGGAGTGAATCGACATCGACGGCCTGGAAGCTCGGATCGAAGACCGCCAGGCGCGCATCGAAGAGGCCTCCTGTGCGCGCGGCGCGAACATCGAGGTCCAGCAGCGAGCCCTCGAGGAGCGCAAAGCCGAACCAGTCCGACTCGCTGGCCACCGAGCCCACGAAGCTCTGGCCCGCGAGCAGAGGCTGCGCCGCGACGAACTGGAACGCGTTCGCGAGCGAGCTCGCGCCGTTCAGATTGCGGAGCTGCAAACCGACGACGGCGCTGCTGCCGATCGCCGGCACCTCGACCCAAGCCCGCGTCGCGGAAGGCACGCTCAAGACGCGCGCGGGTACGCCGCCGAAGCTGATCGCGAGATCGCGCTCCGTGGTGAAGCCCTCGCCTTGCAGCTCGATCGGCGAGCCCGCGACGCCGACGCTCGGCGCGCTCACCGCGAAGAGGCGCACCGAGTGATCCTCGACGCGGAGGTCGTAGCCGCCGGCGATCGTGTGTACGCCCTGGAACTGCGCATCGCCGAGGCCGGTGACGCCGAGGTAGTAGGTCGACGCCGTCGCGCTGGCGATCAAGATCTCCGGCAGCCCGCCGCCGCCCGCTCCATCGGAGCGGCGCAGCGCTCGACCCTGGCCATCGAAGAGCCCGATGGCGATCTGCGGCTGCGGCCCGTTGATCTCACGCGTGGAGATGCGCCAGAGCGAGCCCGCGGGCAGATCGAGGCGGAACCAATCCACATCGCCCGCGATCATCACGAGGTCGCTGAGCGAGCCGGGCGCCGCGAGCGGAGCGGCTTGCACGATCTCGTCGTTCGGCTCGAAGGCGTCGCGCGCGATGCGGAGATCGTAGGGCCCGATCTCGTTGTGATTGCCGAGGAAGTCGTCGTCGCTCCGCCCGCTGACGCCCGCGATCAAGTCGCCGTCGGCGCCCGCGCGGAAGACGAGCTCGGAGAAAGGATCGCTCGGCGAGACGACGCTCGAGCTGGCGACGCGGATGCCGTTGCTCGCGCGGAAGAGTCCGAGGCGCGTGCCGATGCGCTGCACGCCCGGATCGGAGGTGCGGAGGCGGAACTGATCGCCGCGGCGCGCGGCGAAGCGGAACCAATCGACGTCCCCCGTGGCGCCCGGCGAGAACTCGGGCGAGGCGAAGAACGGCAGCTCGGTCAGCACGGTGGCCGTCGGGCGCGTCGAGTTCGGCTCGAAGCGATCCGCCGCGCGCTCCGCGCAGGTGATCGTGTACGGCGCGCTCAAGCTGTGCTGGCCGACGAACGCGGTGTCGCCTGCGCCGCTCACGGCGAGATACACCGTGCCGCCCCCGACCAAGCCGAACTCGATGCCGGCGAAGCGCGTGGCGCTGCCCGGCGAAGTGGCGAGCTGGCCGCCGTTCGCATCGAAGGCCGCGATCCACACCTGGCCGCGGAGGAAGCGCGCCGCGGAGATGCGCGCGACGTACGCGGCGCCCGGCGCCGCGGGGAAGGCGTACCAGTCGACGTCGGCGGGATCGAGGCGAGCGTCGAGCGCGAAGGGCAGAGCCGGGCGGAAGAGCGCTTGCGCGCGCGCATCGTTCGGCTCGTGCGGATCCGCCGGCACGCGTTGGAGCTCGAGCCCGTAGGCGCCCGTCTGCGCGTGCGAGCCGATCCCGGTGTCGTCGCCGGAGCCGGTCGCGACGACTTGATAGACGCCGCCGCGCGGCGCCGTGAAGTAGAGGCGGGGGAAGCTCGAGCCCGCATCGGCATCCGCGCGCGCGAGGACGACCCCGCTCGCATCGACGATCAGCAACAAGGGATCGAGCGTCGAGAGGCCGGGATCGAGGAGGCGCGCGGAGATCTGGTCGCCGGGCGAGAGCGTGAGCGAGAAGCGATCGACGTCGCCGACCGGGCCATTGGCCGGTGCGAGTGCGAGATCGCTCAAGAAGATCGGCGCCGAGACGGGGACCGCCTGGGCCGCGATATCGTTGGGCTCCAGCGCGTCACCCTGTGCAAAAGTAGGTGTCGCGGAGCAGAAAACCAACGCCGCGCCGAGCGCGCGGCGCGCGTGCGTGGTACGCATCAGAGGAGACGCCTCCCGTCTCGAGATCTCCCGCCGCTCGGGTGCGATCTGTTCGCACGCCGATCCTAGGGGAGATCCACTGCCTGTAGATCCACCCGCCCTTCGGGGGCCATGGTAGTAGCCGAGCCCCTCTCTCGCAGCAAGAAACCTCTGCCCGCCGTTCCATGAGCAGCTCGCCCTCGGGAGGAGATCGGCGCGCGCAGTGGATCGCGATCGCCGCGGCGCTCGTCTTCCTCGGCGCGTGGCTCTTCTATGCGTTCTCGCTCGACGCGCGCGCCGACGCCACCATCGCCGGGAACGACGCCATTCCCTATGCGCTCGCGTTGGAGGACGAAGACCCCGCGCGCATCCTCGATCCGCATCATCCGCTCTTCCATGTGCTCTCCTGGGGCGTCGTGCGCGTGCTGCGCGCCGTGCAGCCCGACCTGGAGATGCCGGGAACCTGGGCGCTGAAGCTCGTGAGCGCCGCCGGCGGCGCACTGGCACTCGCCCTGCTGTTCCGCGCGGTGGCGCGCGGTTCCACCTTCCTCGTCGCAGCGCTGCTCGTCGCCGCGGCGGGCTCGACCGCCGGCTTCCGCCTCTACGCCAGCGTGGGCGAGACCTATTGGCCGGCGCTCGCGGCGCAGCTCGCCCTGCTCTTGCACTGCCTCGATGCCGAGCGCGAACGCCGTCCGCTCGAGCTCCGCGCCTTGGTGGGCTGGACCGTGCTCGCGCTGCTGCTCCGCCAGGACGCGCTGCTCGTCGTGCCGTGCGTCGCGGCCATGCTCGCCGCGGATCGAGGGCGCCCCTCGCCGAGCGCTCGATGGCGCGATGCGGCGAGCTATCTCGCGCTCTGTGGTGCGCTCACGATCGCGGGCTACGGCGCTTGCTACGGTGTCTATGCGCTGCAAGCCGCGGCTCCCGTCGGTCCGCTCGACTGGCTCACCAAGCTCGCGCAGACCGGCAAGTGGGGAGGCTTCGGCGGGCTCGATCCCGTCTGGAGCACGCACGCGACGCATCCCTCGGCGCTGCGCCTCTCGCTCGATCTCACCGCGGCGAGCTGGGACTACGGAACGCTGCCCTGGCTGCGCGGCGCGGCCGCGGGTCCCGAGAGCGCGGGTGCGCTGCACGGCGCCGCGCTCGCGCTCGCGCTGGTGGTCGTGATCGCCCCCGCCATCGCGCGCCCGAGCCGCGCGGTGGTCGCGATCGCGGCGCTCTTCCTCATGCCGCGCCTCGCCTTCTACGCCTGGTGGCAACCGGGGAACACCGAGTACCACAGCGGCCACTGGATCGCGTATCTCGCGGTGGCCGCGCTCGGCCTCGCGCGATGGCACGCGGCGCGCGGGATCGCCGTGCGCGCGATCGCGCCGTTCGCCCTCGCGATCGCGCTGGCCCTGACCGCGCCCTCGAACGAGCGTTCACTCCTCGCACCGCTCCGCGAGCCGACGCTCGCGCGGCGAGCGCTGCAGGTCGGCCTCTGGTACGCGGAGGGCCGGCGCATCGTCTCGGTCGATCCGCTGATGAGCTACGCGCTGGAGCGCTTCGGCCCGATCCCGCATCTCGAGCTGCATCCGCCGGCGGTGGCGCCGAGCGAGCTCGACGCCTGGGCGCGCACCGAAGTGCTGCGCCTCGGCGAAGGGGTCGCGGATGGCTTCGCGTTCGTCCGCGACACGAGCCTCGCCAGCGCCTTCGGCACGCCACCCTGGTCCGTCGATCACCTGATCGCGTTCACCGGCGCCTTGCTCGCCTCCCCTCACGCGCAGGGGCTCGGCGCGCCGATCTTCGAACCGCCGGACGGCGCGCGCGAAGACGCCTGGGCGCTGCGGATCGAGCCGCGCCGCTGAGGCGGCGGAGAGCGTCGCGCGCTGGCCAGCGCGCGCGCCCTGCTCTAGAAGATCCCCGTGCCCTCCGCGCTCCGCACGCTCCTGTTGCTCGTCCTGCTCGCGCTCGCCGCGTTCCTGCGCGCGCGCGACCTCGGCGCGCCCTTCGACAGCGAGTTCGAAGGCTTCCAGGGCGGCTCGTGGGCCATCGCCGCGCGCCATCGCCTGGAGCACGGCGCCGAGCGCGTCGGCTACTTCCCCGTGCTGAACCCGAACCTCCCTCCGGAGTTCCAGCCGACGCAGCTCTTCAGCTATACGAATCACCCGCTCACCACGCACACCATCGATGTCTTCATGGCGCGCGCCTTCGGCCTCGAGGAGTGGGCGCTGCGTCTGCCGTATCTGCTGGGGAGCCTCGCGATCGTCGCGCTGGTGTACGGACTCGGCTTGCGCGTGCTGGGCCCGTTGGGCGCGTTGCTCTCGGCGACGCTCGCGGCGACCTCGCCCGGTCTCGCGTTCTACGGCGCGCTGGTGAACTACGAGGACCTCTGCATCCCGGCGATGTTGCTCGCCATCTGGGCGCATCTCCGCTGGAGCGAGAAGGGGCGCATCGTCGATGCGTTGCTCTTCAGCGCGGCGCTCTTCGTCGCCGTGTCGATCGATTGGCCGGCGGCGTTCCTCGCCCCTGCGTTCGCGATCGAGCGCTTCCTGCCGCGGGGCAGATTGCACGCGCTGAAGCGCCTGCGCGCGTCCTTCTTCAGCGGGCTCGCGAGCGCGGTCGCCGTCGTCGGCGCCGTCGCGCTGCACCTCTTCCTCGTACGCTGCAGCTACGAGAAGCTCGGCATCGCCCCGCCGGAGCAAGCGGGGCTCGGCGGCGCGTGGGAGCGCTTACAGCTCCTCGCCGAGCCCTTCGTGAACGGCGCCTTCGGCGCATGGCTCGCGGCGCAAGCCGGGCATCTGCGTTCTCTCGTGCGCTTCGATCTGGCGCTGCTCGCCATCGTCGGCGTGCTGCTCTGCGCGATGCCGGAGCGGCGCTGCGAACGCGCGCGCGTCGTGATCCTGCCGGGAGTCCTCGCGGGCGGGATGTACCTCCTCGCCTTCGCGAAGCACGCGCTCGATCAACCGCTCTTCTGGATGTATCTCCTGCCGTTCCTCTGCCTCGCGAGCGGCTTCGCGTTGACGCGCGCCTGCGCGCTGGTCGCCCCGCGCGCCTTCTCGCGCCGCGCGGCGGCGCTCTCGCTCGCGCTGCCGGCGGCGACGCTCGGCGTGCTGCAGTGGAAAGATCTGCACGAGCGCTTCCGCGTGGGGGTGCGCACGAAGGAAGTCGGACAGGCGATTCGCGACGCGACGCCTCCGCTCACGAACCTATACGTGCCCGCGAGCGCCGGTTGGAACATGGCCTACGCCTACTACGCGCAGCGCCTCTTCACTCCGCTCGCGAGCGACGGCGCGGCGCTGATCGCCCCCGTCGATGCGCTGCGCGATCTCGAGCTCGATGCCGCGGCGCGGCAGGCCGCGGGCGAGCACGTGCTCTTCCTCTACGGCAAGGGCCTGACCCCGGCGCGAAGCGCCCTCGTGCTCGACGATCGCGCGGGCGCGGAGCTCGCGCGCGAGCAAGCGCGCTTGGAGCGCGCGCTGCGGCGCTTCGCCGCGGTCGAGGAGCAGCGCCTCGGCAACGGACTGCGCCTGCTCTGGGCGCCGCCGCAGGACTACTGGGGCGAAGGCGTGCGCCGGAATGCCCTGCACGGCGCCGGCGCGGAGCGCGACACAGCGCTCGCCGAGCTCGCGGCGCTCTGCGCCGCAGCCCCTGGAGCGCGCATCCTCTACACCGCGCCGAAGCCCGAGCTCTGCAGCGATCACGGGCCGCTCCTCGCCGGCGGCGCGGCGGTCTTCTTCCTCGACCCCGATCCGACCATCGCGCCGCAGTGGATCGCGCCGGAGCCCGGCACGAGCCACGCGCGCCAGATCGAAGCCCTGGGCGGTGGAGAGCGCGCGGTCGTGCTGCGCGCCGAGGACGCCGCGCTCGCCGAGGCGCTGCGCGCCGCGCTGCCGAGCCTCGCTCCGTTCCTCGCTGCGCGCGGACGCTTGGTCTCCACCCTGCCGGCGATCGCGACGAGCCTCCCGGAGAAGCCGCCGACTCCCGCGCGCACGAGCGCCGTCCGATAAGGGGTCGCCGAGGTCCGCGCGGCTGGCGTCGACGCGGAAGAAACTTCGGTTGGTCGCCCCTCGGGCCGAAAGTAGACTCTTCAGAGCCAGGGGAGGCGGGCGTAAGAGCACGCGAGCCCGCCATCCGAGCCCTGCTCGGGCGTTCGTCGACGCCGGCGCTACGAAGCCGGTACCGCCGCGCCCTTCCCACCGCAGCCCCACCCCACGCGCACCCCGAGGCGCTCGGCGCTCCTCGCCCCACGGGAGACGCCCGAGCGTAACGGCCTTGAAGATCCAGCTCATCCACCCGCCGGTCTACCTGAACGTCCACGCCATGACGGCGCTGCGACCGTCGATGCCGCTCGGCCTCGCCTACATCGCCGCGATCATGGAGCGCGCCGGCCACCAGGTCTCCGTGGTCGATGCCGTGGCCTTGGCGCCCGAGCGCGTGGTCCCCGACGGCAAGGTGCACCGCCTCGGGCTCGATCCCGAGGACATCGTGAAGCGCATCGACGCCGACACGGACCTGATCGGGATCACGAACATGTGGTCCTTCTCGTGGCCGCTCGTGCGGAAGATCCTGCACCTCCTGAAGGAAGCGCATCCGACGAAGCCCATCCTCGCCGGCGGCGAGCACTTCACCGGGCTGCCCGAGCTCTCGTTCCAGCAGTCGCCCGTCGACTACATCGTGATGGGCGAGGGCGAGGAGACCTGCGAGGAGTTCCTCGAGGCCTTCGAGCACGGCCAGACGAAGGACGGCAAGAAGCTGGAGGAGATCCCCGGCCTCGCGTTCCGCCGCGGCGAAGAGATCGTGAAGAACCCGCGCCGCGATCGCATCAAGTCGGTCGACAGCCTGCCCTGGCCAGCGTGGCACCTGATCGACATCGACATCTACGACGAGAAGAGCCTCGTCACCGGGCTCCACAAGGGGAAGACCCTCCCGATCCTCGCGACGCGCGGCTGCCCATACCAGTGCAGCTACTGCTCCTCACCGACGATGTGGACCACGCGCTGGTATCCGCGGAACCCCATCGACGTCGTCGATGAGATCCAGCACTACAAGCAGACCTACGGCGCGACCAACTTCCCGTTCCAGGACCTGACCGCGATCATCAAGAAGGACTGGATCGTCCAGTTCTGCAACGAGGTCATCGACCGCAAGCTCGACATCGTCTGGCAGTTCCCTTCGGGCACGCGCTGCGAGGTGATCGACGATGAGGTCGCGGAGCTCCTCTATCGCTCCGGCGGCCGGCACCTGGCCTTCGCCCCCGAGTCGGGCTCCGAGGTCACGCGCGAGCTGATCAAGAAGCGCATGAAGACGGAGTCGCTGCTGAACGCGGTCGAGTCCTCCGTGCGCCACAAGCTGAACGTCACGGCCTTCTTCGTCATCGGCTTCCCGCACGACAAGAAGGAGCACATCCGCGACACCGTGCGCCTCGCCCGCAAGCTCGCGGTGAAGGGCATCGACGACATCGCGATCGGCTTCTACTTCCCGATCCCGAACACCCAGATCTGGCGCGAGCTCGTCGCCCGCGGCGACTTCGAGGTGAACGACGAGTCCTTGATGACGCCGATCTTCGCCAACGACGAGAAGCTGCTACCCGACAACAACTACTGCGATCACCTGACGCACAAGCAGCTCACCTGGCTCAAGTACAAGATCCTGCTCAACTTCTACCCGGTGAGCTTCCTCACCCACCCGCTCCGCATCTTCAAGATCTTCTTCAACGTCGTGCGCGGGAAGGAGACGCGGAAGCTCGAGACCTTCCTGGTCGAGCTGAAGCGGAAGGCGGGGATCTGGATCAAGACGAAGCTGCGGATTACGCGGCCGGCGGCGAAGACGGCGGGGTAGGGTCGTCCGAAGCACTTTGTCCGTCGAGGATGGCCAAGTACGGAAGCAGCAGAGCTCGCTCAGGCACGCGATCGAGGGCCCGGCAGTCCTCCAGATAGCCCTGAATCAAGATTCGAGCCCGAGGTTGTAAAGCCGCGGGGCTCTGCGCGAAATGCCTCGCGAGGACGCGAAGTCCCTCAGTTCGGCTCGCAAGGGCCTCCTCGCGTCGGCCCGACTCCCTCTGGATGACGCCAAGGTTGTTCAGCGAACCCGCCAGGTCCGGCTCGAACGCGTCTGGGTGCGCGCTCGCCAGACGTCGGCGAATCGCCACGGATTCCGCGGCGCTCGCGAGGGCATCCTCGCAGCGGCCCAACTCCCTCTGCCTGTTGCCGAGGTTGTTCAGCGACATCGCCAAGTCCGACTCGAACGCGTCTGGGCTCGCGCCCGCAAGACGCCGGTAGATTCCCACCGCCTCCTCGGCACTCGCCAGCGCCTCCTCGCGACGACCCAGCTCGCTCTGCATGGCGCCGAGGTTGTTCAGCGAAGTCGCCAAGTACGGATCGAACGCGTCCGGACGCGCACTTGCCAGACGCCGGTAGATCCCCAATGCCTCCTCCGCACTCGCGAGCGCCTCCGCGCGACGGCCCAGCTCGCTCTGCGCGTTACCGAGGCTGCATAGCGACATCGCCAGGTCCGGCTCGAAAGCAACCGGGCGAATGCTCGCCAGACGTCGGCGGATCGCAACCGCCTCCGCAGCGCTCGCGAGCGCCAGTTCGTGAAGGCCCAAAGCGCTCTGCATGTGGCCGAGGTTGTTAAGGGTACTCGCGAGGTGCGGCTCGAAAGCATCCGGACGACCGCTCGCTAGACGCCGGTAGATTCCCAACCCCTCGTGCGTACTCGCGAGCGCCTCTTCGCGACGGCCCAATTCACTCTGCACGATTCCGAGGTTGGTCAACGAACTCGCCAGGTCCGGCTCGAACGCGTCCGGGCGCTTGCTCGCCAGACGCCGACGGATCGCCACCGCCTCTGTCGTGCTGGCGAGCGCCTCATTGCGACGGCCCACGTCGCTCTGCATGATGCCTAGGTTGTTTAGCGATCCCGCCAGGGCCGGCTCGAACCGGTCGGGGCGCGCGCTCGCCAAACGCCGGTAGATTTCTGACGCTTCCGCAACACTCGCGAGCGCCTGCTCGCGGCGGCCCAAGTCGCGCTGCATGTTGCCGAGGTTGTTCAGCGTCATCGCCAAGTCCGGCCCGAACGAGTCCGGGCGCGCAATCGCCAGACGCCGGTAGATCCCCAACGCCTCCTCGGCACTCGCCAGCGCCTCCTCGCGACGACCCAGCTCGCTCTGCATGGCGCCGAGGTTGTTCAGCGAAGTCGCCAAGTACGGATCGAACGCGTCCGGGCGCGTGCTCGCTAGACGGCGGCGAATCGACACCGCCTCCTCCGCACTCGAGAGCGCTTCCTCGCGACGACCGAGAGCCGACAGATCGAGGGCATGTCGAGTCAACCAGGAGGCACGCCGTTCCGAAGAGTTCTCGCTGGAAGCAACGTCAGGAGATACCTGCTGCGCGACCCAGAGGCGCAACTCGCGCAACGACACCGTCTCGCGCGGAAGATGAAAATCCAACGATTCCGCAAGCTCCCGACAACCACCCTTGGGAAGCAGGGAGGTGAGTACGCGACCAATGGGAGCCTGCGTCGAACCAGATCCAACACGAAGCGCAGCCATGAGCGCTGGAATGGCGCGCCTCTCTGGAGCTGGTGCGAGAAGCGCTCGCACCCAACGTTCGGAGCTCTTGCTGATTCCAGGATCCACGGACTGCGAGACACGTGTTCCGTATGCGAAGTCAGCAGCGGCAGCCCGCCCCAGCACCGTAAGCGCGGAAGAGATCTCATCTGGATCGGCGTCGCGATCCTCGGGCCAGACCTGATCGAAGAACGGATGGCGCTCCTGCGCTGGTGCTCCCCAAAGCGAACGCCGATCAAGCAAATCCAACACTTGATACTCGCCGAGCAGGTCCGGCTCCAAGGGCTGCAGATAGGGCTCCGAATCGGAGTTCGACGCCGCGCTTCCTGCGTAAAGCGCCCGTGCAACGTGCAAGATCCGGCTCAACCGCGGATCGGGACCTCCCAACGCGCGAGTCGCGAGCTGCCGGGCCGTGACTTCGTCGCGAACTCCCCCGACGAGCGTGGTTACCGCGACCAGACGCGGCAGGACTCGCTCTCGAAGCTCGCGAGCCTCTCCCGACTTGAAGCCCTCAGCCTCGATCGCGTGCTGCCAGAGCTGCTCTTCGTGGTCCAGCGTAGCGCGCAGTGCCTCGGACTGACTGCGCACCGTTCTTCCGTGCACGAACGCCAGGGCCGCCATGTGCAGCACGAGGACCCGATCGAAGTCAGGATGATCGAGAGGTGGAACCGCACCGGAGGGTTGCATGCCGAGGAGCTCGCGATAGTGGAGCACGGCCTCCCAGAATCGCCGCTTCCGCAGCTCCAGAGTTCTCGCCATGGGCGGAAGCTCAAAAGGGGACACGCGCTCGCCAATCGACTTGAGCTCGCTACGCTGGGAGAGAAGAGCCAGCCACCAGTCGGTCGCGTTCCTCGCGAGCAGTACCACGCGCAATCGCGGAGGAGCCGCTCTGTCTTCGGAATGCACGGCGCGCGCCACTTCTTGGAGCAAAGCTGCGACGAGATCGGGGCGCCCCTCCGCGTAGTCGATCACGACCAGACGGGGAAGGCTCCCGCGCACGAGTCGCTCGGCCGCTTGCGTGGCCAGTTGCTGCTGCTGGGGCTGGCGATCGTCGCGCAAGAAACCCGCAAACCAGCCCTGGATGCGCAATCGTCGAGCCCACTCGATGAAGAGCCGCGTCTTGCCGCTGCCTCCGGGTCCGGTCACCAGCCGGATATCGATCGAGTCCTTGGATTGAGCCCATTCATCGAAGTCTTGTAGCAGTTCAGCGCGACCTTCTTCGATGAAGGGCATCGTCTGGTAGCGAGCCGCGAGGAGCTGTCCTGCCGACCGCTCTTTCGCTGGGCGATCTGAGGGATAGGTTTCAGGAACGAGAAGACGCTCGAGCTCGCGTGCATCCTCGATCGCGGCGATGACACGTCGCCCCGCCGGGCTCCGCTCCCACTGCGCGAGAGAGCGCGCGCCTTCTTCGACGAGCTTCTGGAGATCGGCGCGAGTGCGCACGCGCAAGCGAGCCTCGTCCTGCGCTCCGGCCATCAAGAGCGCTGCCAACAAGCGTTCACGCAGATAGTCCGACGGTAGATCTTTTGTGCGAGGATCTCGAGAGATACGGCGCATGAGTTCGCTCCAAGCGCTTTCGAGATCGGGCTGTTCGAAGTAGAACTCCACGCTCGCTACGAACTGCTGCCAGCGTTCGTCAGCGGCGTCCATCCTCTCGAACACGGCCGGATCCGCACCTTCCTGCAGGAGATCGCGGACGAAGCTCGCGACGCGGGCGCGCTCGGACTCGACGCCCCAGACCGCGAGCACTTCGGCCGCCTCGCCGTGAGTTCGAGGACTTGCCGTCGTGACGAAACGCAGCTTCGTCGCCTCTCCGCGCTTGCGCCGCTCCACGAATGCCCCAAGGTAGCTCGCGAGCGTCTCACGAACCGGGAGATCGCGGAGACCGAGCGCGCCCTGGGAGTGCTTCACCTGGTGGGACACGCGCGAGGGAACAGCCGTCGCACCTTCGAGCATCAGCCGATCGAAGTCCTCATCACCCTCGACGATCAAGAGCTCGTCTTCGGCGAGATCGAGCCACGCCTCGACCGCGCGCACTCCCTGGTAGAGGAAGCCGCGGATCGAAGCCGCCGCGACGCGCCGCGGATCGATGGGTTGGATCGGGTCTTCGGTCGGTGGCATCGGGCGATGGGGCATAGACCGATCCGGCGAGGCATCCGGTGCGTGCTTGCAGGAACTCTGCTCGGCCAACGAGCCTACGGCGGCCCCTCGCTAGCGATCAAGTCGCAGCGCCGTCGGAACCAAGATCGCCGGCTGCGATAGCGCGCCGCCGAGGCGAGCCGGGGCGCGCCGAGCGCCTCGCTGGGTTAGGACACGAACTTCGTTCCCACGGTCTCATTGGCCACAGCGATGGCCCTGGCTTGTCACCGCCTCCCATCCCCCACGTGCCACCCATCCGGTCCGCGCCATGGGACGCAGAGGAATGACGGGATCGACCTCGATCACCGGCGCTCGTTCACTCGCGCTTGCAAGCCAGGTTAGCTTGCTCGGATGAGCGACACTCCGTGGTTCATCGCCGTTCGTCCTTTTGGCCCGTCCGACGGCGAAAGCTGGTCTAGCTTCGTCGCCTGGTCGGGCCTATCGCAGCTCGAGGAGATCGTCTCCCTTGACGGCATGCTGTGCGAGCACGTCCTGGACGTCGCCGCCTTCGACGCGGAGGACTGGAAGCACAACGTGGACCAGGACTTCGTCGGCGCCTTATGCCTCGACCTCGAGTACCTGCGGCGCCGCGTCTCGAGCCTGGGCGAGCTGAACCTCCTGGCGGCGATCCGTTCGCCAACGCCAGAGTGCGAGCAGGCGTTCCGCGATCCGCGCTTCCGCTTCCAGGGCTATGACCTCTACGAGCCTGACTGTGGGCCGAGCGCGCTGACGAACTGCGGGGGCTTCCCCTTGGCGTTCCGCAACGCCGAGCTGAACCGCGTCGGCCTGCTCCCGACCTGGTCGCGGGCGATGGAAGTGCAGGCGGCGTTGAGGGAGACCTACCCCGACTGCGAGCACGGGCCGTGGGATGTGTGGGCGCTGTGGCGGATGGAGCCCCGCTTCGTGCGCGCCTAGCGCGCGGCTCGGCCCGAGAGCCCTCGGCGACGCACGCACTTCGGCTCCGGACTACCCGTCGGTCTCGCGAGGAGGTAGAGGAGTAGCCATGCGTTCCCATCGCCTCCACCTCGCCCTCCTCCTCGCCCTCACCTCCCCCGCCGCCCTCGCCCAGGATCCCGCGGCGAAGGCCGCGCCGAAGCTCGACCCCGCCGCCGTGGAAGCCGTGCGCACGACGCTCGACTTCCTCGCCTCGGACGAGCTCGCCGGCCGCGACACGCCGAGCCCGGGGCTCGAGCGCGCGGTGCAGTACGCGGTCGAGCGCTGGAAGAAGGCGGGACTGGTGCCCGCGAACGAGCAGGGCTTCGTGCTGCGCTACGAGATGCCGGGGTGGCGCATCGCGAACGCGGAACTGCGCGCCACGCTGAAGCTCGAAGACGGGCAGACCGTCGAGCTCGCGGGCGAGAAGGATCTGCGGCTCTTCAAGATGGGTCAGGCGGTGGCGACCAACAACGAGCCGGTGTTCCTGCGCTCGTGGGTCGACGAGCAGCGCGACACGCCCGAGAGCAAGGAAGCGAAGAGCTGGGCGAAGCTGCTCGAGCTCGACGGAGACTCGGCGCTCTGGAAGGCGCTCGCCGGCGATCGCGAGATCCTCGCCGGGCGGCGGCGGCCGGAGGCGCCGAAGGGGATGCCGATGATCGCGGTGCGCGCGGGTGCGCTGCCGAAGGGCAAGTTCACCGCCAGCGTGAGCACGCCCGCGCCGAGCGAGGTGACGCTGAAGCTGCCCAACGTGGTGGCGCTGGTGCGCGGCAGCGAGAAGCCCGACGAGATCGTGCTCGTCAGCGCGCACATCGATCACGTGGGGATCTCGCTGCCCCAGCGCGGCGGCAAGGACGCGATCCACAATGGCGCCGACGACG
Organism: Planctomycetota bacterium; assembly: GCA_016793245.1. Lineage (GTDB taxonomy): Bacteria > Planctomycetota > UBA1135 > UBA1135 > JADKAF01 > JADKAF01. Next base: position 2,988 of record JAEUHW010000112.1, on the reverse strand, counting down.
ACGCGACGGGCAGCACCGCGGTGATCCTGCTCGCGGAGCGCTTCGCGGCGCGGAAGACGAAGCCGAAGCGCACGCTCGCGTTCGCGCTGTTCAGCGCGGAGGAGAAGGGCCTCATGGGCTCGGCGGCGCTCGCCGCGAACCCGCCCTTCCCGCTGGAGCAGATCGCCGTGAACCTGAACCTCGAGATGCTGGGGCGCCCCGAGCCGGGGAAGCGCTTCTACGTCTGGTTCACCGGCGTATCGCAGAGCGACTTCGCCGCGCGCGCGACGCCGGCGTTCCGCGCGACGGGGCTCGACGTGATCGAGTTCGCGATGGGCGAGCAGCTCTTCTTCGCGAGCGACAACGCATCGTTCGCGCGGAAGGGCGTCGTCGCGCACTCGATCAGCGCGGGCTCGCTCCACGACGACTACCACCAGCCGAGCGACGAGCCCTCGCGCATCGACGTCGAGCACATGGCCGCGGCCATCGCCGGCATCGAGCGCGCGATCGACGCCTTCGACGCGGCCCCCGATCGTCCGAGCTACACCGAAGCGGCGCAGAAGCGGCTCATGGGCGGCGGGCGCTGAAACACCGGAGGAACCCATGGAACGTCGCGAGTTCATGCAACATCTCGGTCTCGGCGCCTCGGCGCTCGGCTTCGGCGCGGCGCGCAGCGCGCACGGTGCTCACGCTGCTCATCGTGCGCAGGAGCCGAGCCCCGTGCCGCCGACTCGCTCCGAGCGCTTCACGCTCTGCTACGCGCCGCACTTCGGCATGTTCCGCCACCACGCGGGCGACGACTTGCTCGATCAGCTCCGCTTCATGCACGACGAGGGCTTCCGCGGGCTCGAGGACAACGGCATGCCCGGTCGCGATGCCGCGACGCAGGCGAAGATCGGCGACGAGCTCGAGCGCCTCGGCATGACCATGGGCGTCTTCGTCGCGCACGCCGACTTCTCGAACCCGAGCTTCGCGACTGCCGACCCCGCCGCGCGCGAGCGCATCGCGAAGGACATGCGGAACGCGGTCGAGATCGCGAAGCGCTGCCGCGCGCGCTGGTGCACCGTGGTCCCCGGCACGCTCTCGCCGCGCGTCGAGCCCGAGTACCAGCTCGCGTGGGTGATCGACAACCTTCGCTTCGCCGCCGAGATCCTGGAACCCGCGGGCCTCACCATGGTGCTGGAGCCGCTGAACCACTGGAGCGACCACGCGGGAGTGTTCCTCGCGCGCGTGCCGCAGGCCTTCGCGATCTGCCGCGCGGTGAACTCCCCCGCCTGCAAGATCCTGGACGACCTCTACCACCAGCAGATCACCGAGGGCCATCTCATCCGGAACCTCGACCGCGCGTGGAGCGAGATCGCCTACATCCAGGTCGGCGACAACCCGGGCCGCAAGGAGCCCGGCACGGGCGAGATCCACTACGGCAACGTCTTCCGCCACCTGAAGGCGAAGGGCTACACCGGCGTCGTCGGCATGGAGCATGGCAACTTCAAGCCCGGCAAGGAAGGCGAGCGCGCGCTGATCGAGGCGTACGCGGCGGTGGATCCGAAGGGCTGAGTTCGCGCCGGCGCGGGCGGCTCTCCGAGCCGCATCGGGGCGGCCTCGACCCCATGACAATGTGCGGCGCTGCTGCACATCGTCATGATGAACCGCATCACGACTGCGGACGATCTAGCCGCCGAGACCTGCGTCCTCTGGGGTCTGCGTCAGACCGGCAAGAGCACGCTGCTGCGGGAGTTGTTCCCCTCGGCTATGAGCTAGAGGAGAGCGCGTGCTCGGCGAGGCCGAGGTAGCGATCGAAGAAGCTCTGGGCAGGTGAGATCCACCCACGCTGATTGGCTCCGGTGGCATCTCCGCGACGCAGTCCGAGGCCGCGCGCACGGAAGGACGGTGCCGGGCGCGGCGCGACGAGCACGAGCTTCAGCGCGCCAGCGCGGCAGAGAGAGGGACGGCCGTCGCCGAGGCACTCCGTGATGTGCAGCGGTTCACTGCGCTTCTACTTTGAGCGCTGACGGTGCGGTCGTCGCGGTGCTCGCGTACGCGGGTTCGAGCTCGTTGTGGGTTCGGGTGTCGCTTTCGCGTCGACGCGAGGCGTGAAAGCGAGGAGCGAGGGGCGTTCGAACGCAAGACCGCGCAGGCGCTACGCCCGGCCCTACGGCGAAGCAAGCGCCGCGCCCGACGCGCCCCACAGACGTCGGGGGTGTTCGGAGATCGACGCGCGTTCGACGCGAGCGAGAAACACGGAGCGCAGCGCGTCGTTCACGTCGCTTGCTGCGCCTCCGGGCGCGGCTTCGCTTCGTCGATAGACATCGTGCGCCGTCTCGGAGCCCGCGGGAGGCGGGGGCTCCGAGACTCATGCTCATGGGTGCGTTCGGACGTCGATGCGAGAACGACGTCGACGGACACGGGGTTCCACGCCCGCGCGGCGGCAGGCCGAGCGCGTCAGCGCGAGGTTGCTCGGTGGCTTGATTCGGCGAGGTTCGTTCGCGGTCGGCCTGCGTGCTTCTTCTGCTGCGGCAGCTCGTGGATGTCGAGCAGGCCGTAGCGGCGCCAGCCGGCGGTGAGCAGCCAGGTCGAAGCGGTCGCGACGCTGGCCATGACCGGTGTCGCGGGGATCGAGGCGATCGACGGCTGCTCCTTCCAGCCATCGAACACGGGCGCGCTCGAGCAGAGGTCGATCGAGGAGCGCGGCACGACGCCGTGCTTCTTGCCGTTCTGCAGCACGTAGCGCAGCGCATTACGAGCCTGCGTCGGCATCGAGATCACCTCGTCGTGATAGCGCTCGGGGAACACCTTGCCCTTGCGGCCCCAGAGTTTGTTCAACGCGCGGGCGAGCGGACTCAGCAGAGCGTTCATGCCGCGGGCGACGCACTCGCGATCTTCGGCTTCGACGAGGAGGTGCAAATGGTCCCGTTGAATCGAGTAGTGGATGATCCGCATTCCGTGCCGATTGCTGCTCGCACTGAGCGCCGCGAGCACGAGCTTCAACGCTCCACCGCGGCGCAGCGA
>JAEUHW010000109.1 GCA_016793245.1 Planctomycetota bacterium | reverse complement strand
AGGCCGCGACGTAGGGCCGGCGATAGCCGCGCCCGCTCCCGCGCACGAGCTCGAACTCGAGCGCCAGCTCGAAGCGCGTCGACCACGAAGCATCGGCGGCAGGCGCACCCGGCGGCGGGACATCGCTGCGCAGCGCGCGGACCCCGCTCGTTTGATGCCAAGTTCCCTCCGCATCGAGGAGCGCCGCCTCGCAGCCCTCGAGACTGCGCACCAGCTCCAAGCCGCGCGATAGATCGAGCACGCAGAGAATCGTGGCCAGTGCATCGGCGTCGGTCGCGTTCGGCGCGATCGCCGTCGCGCTGCGGATGCCCTCGGCGGGCTTCCCCTTCGCGGGATCGAAGAGGTGGGAGTACCAACGCTCGCCGATCCGGAACCCGCGTTGATAGTCGCCGCTCGTCGCGACCGCGCGCCCTTGCACGCGCACGCGAAACGCCGGCGGCTCGTTGTCGGCCTTGCGCTGCGGGTCGACGATCGCGACCTCGCTCTCCATCGCGCCGACGACGGCGAGATCGCCACCGATCTCGAGCAGGGCGCCGGTGATCCCCTCGGCACCCGCGCCGTGCAGCACTTGCTCCAAGGCCCGATCGATGACGTAGCCCTTCGCGAGGCCGTCGAGCGTCAGCGCATTCGAAGAGAGCAAGCGCGCCTTCGAGCTCCCCTCCGCGATCTCCCAATGCGGTGGCGCCAAGCGCTTCTTCAGCTCCGTGCGCTCCTTCAATCCCGGCGGCTTGCCGTTCGCCGCGGCGCGCTCCCAGAGCAGCGCGAGCTCCTGCACCGCCGGGTTGAACGCGCCGTCGCTCGCCTGCTCCCAGCGATCGCTCGCGCGCAGCACCGCGAGCAGATCGGCGGAGAGCTCGGTCTCCGTGCCGCCGCTCGCCTGCCAGCGGCGGAGCTCGCTCGTCTCTGCATAACGGGAGAGCAGCGCCTCCAAGCGCGCGATCTCGGCGAGGGCGCGTGCTTCGGCCCGCTCGGCCGCGTCGCGCGAGTCACCGCGCACGACGAGGCGCAGGTTCGTGCCGAGGACGTGCTCGCGCGCGAAGGCGAAGTCCTGCGCTTCTTGGGCGCGAACCGTGGAAGCGCAGAGAACGAGCAGGCCCGCGGCGAGCGCGCCGGAGCGGAACGGGGACTGGGGCAAGGGAGTCGACTCGGAGAGAACTTCGCCCTCTGCCCGCGGCCCGTCGAGAGGGGTTCAGGGAGTTCGCGAGCGCAGCGCGCGGAGGAGCTCCTCGGCGAAGCAGCCGAAGTGCGCATAGAGCTCGAGCCCCTCCAGCGGCTCGAAGCCGAGGTCCAGTGGGATCGGCCCGCCGCCGCCGCTCGGCGTCGCCTCGACGTGCTCCCAGCGATCGCGCGCGGGCGGCGGCTCGCACTCGAGATGGAAGTAATGTCGCACCTGCCACTCGCGCGCGTTCCGGGGCGACGGCCCCTCCACCACTCCGAGCGCGCGCACGATGCGGAGACCGCGCAAGCCGGTCTCCTCCTCGCACTCGCGCAGCACGCCGGCCTCGGGCGACTCGCCGTCCTCCAAGGTTCCGCCGGGGAGCTGGCGCAGGCCGGCCCAGGAGCCCGCGAGATCGACGAGCACGAGCACCTCCTCGCCGCGCGTGATGTACGCGTAGGCCTTCCGCGTCGCGCGCTGCTCGCTACCCTGTCCGTGCTCGTGCATGGCGAAGATACTCGCCCTCGCGGTCCGCGCGGCGCAAGCGCGAGCGAGGCGCCGCGGCCCGCGCGACGAAGTTCGAGAGCCAGAGAACGCCCGCGCACATGAAGCTCCTCATCTTCGGCAACTCCGGCTCCGGCAAGAGCACCTTGGCGAAAGCCGCGGCGGAGCGCTTCCGCCTGCGCCATCTCGACTTGGACGGCATCGTCTGGGAGCCCGCGCAGATCGCCGTCGCGCGTCCTCCGGAGCTCGTGCGCGCCGACCTGGCCGCGTTCCTGGCGGCGGAAGCGCGCTGGGTGATCGAGGGCTGCTACGGCGAGCTCATCGAAGCCGCCGCGCCGGCGTGCGATCGGCTGCTCTTCCTGAACCCCGGTCGCGAGGCCTGCCTCGCCAACAACCGCCGCCGCCCTTGGGAGCCGCACAAGTACGCGAGCCGCGCGGAGCAGGACGCGATGCTCGAGGGCCTGCAAGCGTGGGTCGCGGGCTACTACGAGCGCGACGACACCTGGTCGCTCGCCGCGCATCGCCGCATCTTCGACTCCCATCGCGGCGCGAAGCTCGAGCAGGTGCTCCCGGCAACGGACGAGCTGCTCGAGCAGCTCGCACAGCGCGACCGCGAATAGCGCCCGCCGGTGCTCGCGCGTGCGTGCGGCGCAGAGGCAGCCGCGATCTCCCCGCGCTCGGCCGTCGGTTGCGCCACGGGCCGCGAGCTCCTGGTCCGGCGGAGTCGCCGCAGGCGCCGAGCACCTCGCGAGCAGATCGCAATCCTCAGCGCCTCTAACGAGCGACACGGCGCCGCCTGCGTCGCACTCAATCTCCCTGCTCCTCGACGGCCGCGACGTCGGGCGTTGCCTCCTCGGTCCTCCGATCGCGCGGCGCGCACCGTCAGGGCTCAGAGCTTCGCCCCGCAGCGCTTGCAGTGCAGGGCGTCGTCCTCGTGATCCTCGCTCGCGCAGCCCGGGCAGGAGCGCGTCGTACGGCGCAGGCGTGAAGCGAACGCGAGTTCGGTCGTGACGATGCCGGTCGGCACGGCGAGCACGCCGTAGCCGAGGATCATGACCACCGAGGCGCAGAGGCGCCCGAATCCGGTCTCGGGCGTGATGTCGCCGTAGCCGACCGTGGTCAGCGTGACGATCGCCCAGTAGATCGAGACGGGGATGCTGGTGAAACCGTGCTCGGGCCCTTCGACGACGTACATCAGCGCGCCGACCGAGCAGACGACGCTCAGCACGAAGACGACGAACACCACGATCTTCGGCCGGCTGGCGCGGAGCGCGCGCGAGAGGATCGCGGACTCGCCGACGTACGCCGCGAGCTGCAGGATGCGGAAGATGCGCATCATGCGCAGCAGGCGGATCGTCATCAGCGCCTGCGCTCCCGGCCAGAAGAGCGCGAGATAGGTCGGCAGGATCCCGAGCAGGTCGATCAAGCCGAAGAAGCTCGTCGCGTAGCGCACGGGGCTCCGCACGCAGAGCAGCCGCAACGCGTACTCCAGCGTGAAGAGCGCGGTGAAGCCCCACTCGACCGCGGACAGACTCGCGGCGTGCTGCGCGCGGATCTCGGCCACGCTCTCCAGCATGACCGCGAGCACGCTGGCCAGGATCGCCAAGAGCAGCACGAGATCGAAGAGCCGACCCGCGCGCGTGTCTGCGCGGAAGACGATCTCGTGCAGGCGCTCGCGCCAGGGCGGCCAAAGCGGCGCGGGTGCGGAGCTCATGGCACCTCGCCCTGGCCGCTCAACGCGGCGCGGTGCACTCCGCGACGAACGCCCGCAGATCCTCCGCGAGCCGCGCCGAGCTCTCCTCGTTCACGTACATCATGTGCCCCGCGGGATAGTGGCGAAGCATCACGCGCTCGCGCGGGAGCCGCGCGCGGCGGACGTTCACCTCGGCGGCGTAGAAGGTCGTCGCGAGGTCGAAGAAGCCGCTGCCGATGAAGACGCGGAGGGAGTGGTTCTTCTCCATCGCGCGCGCGAGCTCGCCGCCGACGTCGAGGTAGCCGGAGAAGGAGGAACGCAGCGAATCGGGGCGCTTCCAGACGTGGCTTCCGAAGTCGGCGCGCAGCGCGTAGACGCGCTCCGTGTGCAAGCCGAAGAACTCGCGGTGGTGCTGGTGGAGTGCCGCGGTGAAGGCGCCGCCGACCGCGGTCGAGAAGGGATCATCGCTCGGCGTCTCGCGGAGATCGTCGCTCTCGCGGCCCGTGTAGCGCGCGTCGAGACGGCCCACGACGAGGCCGCGCGAGCGCAGGAGCTCGGCGCGGAAACGCGCGACGGAGAGGCGCAGGTTCGCGCGTTCCCAGGTGATCGCGTCGATGCCGGTGAAGCGCTCGAGCTCGTTCACGAGATGCTCGCGGCGGTCTGCGGGCAGAGCTTCGCCGAGGAAGAGCGCCGGCAGATACTTCTCTTCTACGAAGAGCCGCACCGAAGCGAGGAAGGCCTCGAGATCGGCGGGCTTCTCGCGCAGCGCGTCGTGGTACCAAGCCGTCGCCGCGTAGCTCGGCAGCGCGGTGGCGTAGGTCGCGTCGGCGGGCTGGCCGTCGACGAGCGCCATGTCGAGTGCCGGCGAGATCAGGATGAGCCCCGAGAGCGACATGCCGATCGCGCCCGATTGCAGCTCGCGCGCGAGCAAGGCACCGCGGATGCCGCCGTAGCTCTCGCCGAGCACGAGCTTCGGGCTTGCCCAGCGGCCGTGTTCGGTGACCCAGCGCTGCACGAAGCGCGCGACCGAGCGCGCGTCCTCGTCGACGCCCCAGTGGTCCTCGTTCTTGCCCTTGCCGGTGGCGCGGCTGAAGCCGGTGCCGACGGGATCGATGAAGACCAGGTCGCTCTGCTCGAGCAGCGACTCCGCGTTGTCGACGAGGGCGAACGGCGCCGCTCCGGCTTGCTGCGCGCCGCTCGGCACCACCACGCGGCGCGGACCGACGAAGCCCAGATGCAGCCAGATCGACGACGAGCCCGGGCCGCCGTTGAACGCGAAGGTGATCGGGCGCCGCGCGGGATCGACCTCGCGCGCGAGATAGCTCGCGACGACGAACTCGGCTTCGGGTTCCCCAGCGGCGTCGCGGAGGACCAGCGTCTCCAAGCGCGCGCTGTACGCGAGCGCGCGCTCGCCGAAGCTGAGCTCGTGCGAACGAACCGCGGCGATCGGCGGCGCGCTCGCGGGCGGTAGAGCGGGCTCTTGCGCGGCGATCGACGCGACGCAGGAGCAGAGCAGCGCGAGCGCGGCGCGCGCCATTGCCTCAGCTCGCCTTGACGAGGAAGCCTCGCATCGAGGCCATCGCGCTGGTCGGCACCGAGCCGCAGCTAGCGTTCGCGCTCTCCTCGACGACCGCGGAGACCGTCGTCACGCACGGCTCGACCGGCGTGCGATAGCTCGGGAGGCCAAGGCCTTGCCAGCTCTCGGGGCGCGTCGCGGGAGGAAGCGCCGCGACGCTCTTCGGCGGCAGGATCAACTCCGCGCCGCCGAAGCCGAACGACTCCCAGCGGATCGCGAGCACGCCGAGGTAAGACAGGAGCTCCTGCAGATCGGAGAGGAAGCCCTGCGTTCCCTCGAGGCGCACGGCTTGCTCCTCGACGATGGCCAGGTCTTCGAAGATCGTGCGGAGGAACGCGTGCACGGCGGCTTCGGGAGCGCGGAAGAGCGCCTCGGGCACGCGCGCGCTGCCGCGTCCGGCGCCGGGCTCGCTCGAGAGGGCCTGGGGGAGGCCCAGGACGGAGAGTCCCTGGACCTCCCGGAGATCCACGGTGAGCCAAAGCCCATCCGCGCGGCCCAACCAGCGGCTGGCGCACCCCAGCAGCTCACTGAGCCAAAGGCGCGTTTGCTGGACCCGCGCGGGATCGCATTCCTTCGGGAACGCGATCACCAGCTCAGACCCGGCCTCCGCGGATCGCATCCAACCCGAGCCGATCAGCCGGCCCAAGAGTGCCCCTAGGGCCGGCGTGAACGAGCGGCTTTCGCCCACCACGGCAGGCAGCTCGTCGCTCGGGTTCCAGAACCCGTGATTCGATTGCAGGTAGACCTGGTCGCCGGGGCGCAGGTCGCGCGCGGAGACATCGCCGTCGGGCGTGCGGAAGACCGTTCCGGCGGAAGCGCGCACCTCGTGACCCGAGATGGTCCGCACGGCGAAGACCGCCTCGCTCGAGGCGCTGTCGTCGTCGACGGCGAGCTCGGAGGCGAGCCGCGGCCCCGAGGGGGTCAGCACGCGCTGGGCGAGGGGGAGAGGGAGGAGCCTTCCGCGCGTCTCGTTGGCCGAGGACGCGGGAAGGGAGGACAGGCTGCCGAGGGAGGATCCGCGAGCGGGCGTCTGCGTTTCCATCACCATCTCCGAGGGGGTCTTTCGCCGCGGCCGTCCTCGAACGAGGGTCACCACCACACCCTCAAGATCTAGGGGGCCGCGGCGCAGAAGCTACAGCATCCTGGAGGGGGATCAAGCATCCACGGCAAGAAAAGGCCGTTCTCCCCATCGATCAAAAAGGGGTCAGACCCCTATTTGATCGACGGCGATGCTCGGCGCGCGCGGAGTGGTCACCGACGACCACGTCGATCAAAAAGGGGTCTGACCCCTATTTGATCGACGGTCAGCGGAAGCGGAGGGAGGCTTGCCAGCGGGCGCCGGTGGGGAGGGGGGAATCGACCTCGAGGCGATAGGTGCCGGCGGCGGAGAGCTCCTGGCCGCGGAGCTGGACGCGGCCGCGGGAGAGGCGGAGGTCGCGCGGGTCGAGGGCGATCTCGCCGCGGGGGCCGAAGAGGCGGACGGCCGTCGCGCTGCGCCCATCGGGCAGGCGGAGCAACGCCTGCAGTTCGAGGCCCGAGCGCCCCTCGAACTCCATCGCGATCGTGCGCTCGGAGGCCGTGGCATTCTCCGTCGTACCCTCGAGCTTCTTCTGCAAGGCGCGCGGATTCGAGCGCCACTGCAAGGTGTAAGCACCGATCAGCGCGCTGGCGCCGCGGACCCTCAGCGCATAAGTCTCGGTTCTCTCGATTTCGTAATCCCGGAGACGGAGCGCCTGCTCGGATCCATCGCCGAGCGTGCGCAGGATCGCGCCGCGCGCGTCGACGAGCTCCAAGATCGGCGCGAAGCCGCTGCCTTTCTCGGCGACGAGCTCGACCTCCACGCTCTCGCCGCGCGCCCACTCGACGTAATGAACGTCGTCACCGGCTCCGCTCCACAAGGCGCTCAGCTTCTCGCGTTCGAAGAGCATCGCGCCCGCTACGAACGCGTCCTCGAGCACCGCGCCGCGACCATCGGGCAGCTCGAGCAAGAGCGTCTGCCTGCCGATGGCGGGGAGCGCCGGCATGCGCGCGCGCAGCAAGCCGCTGGAAGCGACATCGACGTCGGTGGCTTCGGCGCCACCGCGATAGCTGCGCGCATCGCTGCCGGCGAAGAGCCGCGCCCCCAGCGCGAAGTCGCTGCCGCGCACTTCGACCGGCATCCCGCCCGCGATCGGCCCGCGCGCGGGAGCGATCGACGCGAGGCGCGGGTCGCGCGCTTCGACGTAGGTGAAGCTCGCTCGCAACGCGAGCGCGGGATCGAGCGGATCGAAGAGCTCGATCGCAACGGCGCCGCTCGCGTGCGGCGGCAGCACGAGCTGCAGCGTCGTCGCGTCGAAGCGCTGCAGCGCGATCGGCTGTCCCTCGAGCGTCGCGCGCACGCGCGTCGAGAACGGTCCGCCGCTCAGCGCGACGCGCGTCCCTCCGCTGGTCGAGCCCGCGCGAGGGAACACGTGCTCGATGCTCGGAGAGGCTCCGCGCAACCACGCCTCGCGGAGGCGCGCGCTCTCACCGCTCGCGCGCAGCACCTCGAGATCCGCGTAACCGAGCTCCCCCGCCGGCACGCGCAGGACGAGCGCGCTCGCGCCACGCGTCACGATCTCGCACAACGCTCCGCCGAGACGCACCTCGGCGATCTCCTCGAGATGCGCGCCGCGCACCGTGGCGATCTCGCCGCCTTCCACGCCGCCGCGCGCGGGCTCCATGCGCTCGAGCAACGGCGCCTGCGGCACGAGCTCGAGCGCCGCGGTGAGCACCGCTTCGACGCCGCTCGCGTTGCGCACGACGAGATCGCGCGCGCCGAGTGCCGCCCCTTCCTGCAGCACGAAGCGCCGCGCGATCGTGGTTCCGAACGCGCGCGTCGCACCATCGGGGACCACGCCTCCGCCCGCGACCGAGAGCTCGCAGCCGCTCTCGAGCGCGCTGCCGCGCGCGACGAGATCGAACGCGCCGTTCGCGCCGCGCACGATGCGCGGGAGGCTCCCGCTCAGATCGGCGAGATCGAGCGAGCTCGCTCGCGCGACGCTGCGCGTGCCGAGATCGACGACGCCACCCGCGCTGAGCACCTGCGCACCAGGGACCGCCAACCACGTGCGCGCGAAGTCGACGTGCGGCAGGAACTCGATCGAGAGCTCGCCCCGCGAGACGAGGCCGTCGAGCGGATCGGCATACGCGCCGTAGCGCCCGGGCAGCAACCCCGCGACGACGAAGCTGCCATCGACGTCGCTGAGCGCCGAAGCGACGGTCTTCCCTTCGGCATCCACGACGACGACATGCCCGCCCGGGAGCGGCCGTCGATCCGCGTGCAGCAACGAGCCGCGCATCTCGCCGTGTTGCACCTCGGCCGGATAGGTCGCGCGCGCCAGCGCTTCGTCGTCGCTGAAGAGCGTCCGCAGCGCGACTTGACCTGGCGTCACGAACGGGAACATCGTCGCCGCGGCACAAGCCGAGTGATCGAAGCCAAGCCAGTGCCCGATCTCGTGCGTGGCCACGGCTTGCACATCGAACGCGCCCGCGCGCCCATCGGTCGCGAAGCGGAACTCCGCCCCGTTGAACAAGATGTCGGCATCGAGGATCGGCAGCTCGCCGGTGGCGCGATCCGCGCGCGTTCCGACGAGCACCGGCGTCACCGCGACGATGCCCGATCCGGGCGGGAACCAACCAGAGGTTCCTTCTTCGTCGAAGGCCACGCTGTGCTGCCCGATGCGCTGCCAGCGCAGGTCTTCTCCGCTCCCGACCTCGCGGAAGCGGAGATCGGCTCCCGGCACCGCGCTCCACGTCGCGAACGCGCGCCGCACCGCGTCGAGCTCGCTGTCATCCGCGATGTCCGAGGAGCCGCGCAGATCGAGGGAGAACTCGAGTGAGCGCGGCGCCTCCCAGCGCGCGGCGCGCCCCTCGAAGCGCAAGCGCCCGTGGCCGAAGGCGAAGGCCGCGCAGAGCAACGCTCCGCTGAGCGCGACGACGGTGATGCGCAGTGCCGCGTTCACGCTCAGCGCCCTTCCGCGACGCGCCGCACCGCATCGCGCCACGCGTCGTAATCGAAGTGCTCGGCTCCGCGCGGCGCCGCACTCGTCTCGCGCGTCGCGGGATCGACGAGCTGCAGACCGGAGAGCTCGCGCTCCAGCGCGCGACGGCCGTTCGGCGTGGTCACCACGCGGAGCTTCCCTTGCTTCAAGCCGACTGGCAGGGTGAGCGTTTCCCCCGCGCGGGCGCTCTCGCTCGCGAACACCACCGCGCGCTCGCCGCGCTCGAAGCTCGGCATACCGGGGATGAGCAGCGCGCGTTCCTCCGCTTCGAGGACCCCGCCCGGGAGGACGAGCTCCACCGCCGCGCCGCCCTGGCCCTTCCACCAGCCATCGGCCGCGACCGCGAAGCGCACGCGCGTCACGATGCGCCCGCCGGCATCGCGCTCGCCGCGCACGTCGAGCACCGTGCCCTCGAAGACCCGCGTCGCGCGCCGCGCGAGCTCCTCGCGCTCCATGCGGAGGACGCTCGTCGCGTCCGCCGCTCCCGCGCTGAGCAGCGTCGAGAAGGCGATGGCAATGATCCGGCGCATGGGGGACTCCCTCGATCTCGCCACCGCCGAACGCGGTAGCTCTCCCGAGGGATCGGCGCTCGCACGCCGCGCGCCGAACCCGGGGCGGCCTCCCGCGAAAGGGTTTCCAACTTCCTAAGCGGAGGACTTTTCCTCCACTCCGCCGCGCGCCTCTCGCAGGAGCGACCGGGACGACTGCGCGTCCTCTACGCAATAGGCCCGGCCGCGCCTTAACCGCGCCCACACGCAGCGGCGAATCACTCCGGAATCTCTTCCTCTAGCCTCTAGCGACCGCGCATCTGGATCCGTATCCTCCCCGCCTCTCCAAAGCGAGGAACCGCACCATGGGACGCAGGAAGAAGGCCGTCATCGAAGGCGAGGAAGCATCGAAGCGCGAGCCCAAGCCGGGCAACAAGCGCTACCGCCGCACCGAAGAAGAGCTCATCGCCGACCTCCAGGCGAAGATCCAGGAGCTCGAGCGCAAGAAGGCGATGAAGAGCCTGAAGGGCGACGCCGGCCTGAAGGCCGCGATCAACGCCGACAAGGCCCTGAAGCGCGCCGCCGAAGCATGCCGTAAGGCCAAGCACTTGAAGCTCGCGAACGCGCTTCAGGCTGCCCACTTGGCCCTCGAGCCGCACCTGAACGTCGAAGCGCTGGCCGCAGAGCAAGACGATTGATATCAGAGCTCACGGCGCGAGGAGCTGCTCCAGATCCTCGCGCGTGAGGTCACGCAGGGAAGCGCTCTCGTCCTCGAAGATCGACGCGGCGAGCTCGCGCTTCCTCTGCTGCAAGGCCAGCACCTTCTCCTCGATCGTGCCGCGCGCGATGACGCGATAAGCGAAGACCTTGCTCGCTTGGCCCATGCGGTGCGCGCGGTCGATGGCCTGCGCCTCGACGGCCGGGTTCCACCAGGGATCGAGCAGGAAGACGTAATCGGCCGCGGTGAGATTCAAGCCGTGGCCGCCGGCCTTGAGGGAGATCAGGAACGCCGTGCACGTCGCGTTCTCTTGGAAGCGCTGCACCTTCTCTTCGCGCTTCTTCGTGCGCCCGTCCAAGTACTCGTAGTCGATGCCGTTCGCGTCGAGCTGCGGCTTCAAGAGCCCGAGGAAGGACGTGAACTGCGAGAAGACGAGCGCCTTATGGCCGTTCTCGCGGAGCTCCATCAAGCGCGGTAGGAGTGCCTCCAGCTTCGCGGAAGGCGCGCTCTCGAGCTTCGGATTCGCGAGACCCGCATGACACGCCGCTTGGCGCAGACGCAGCAGCGCCTGCAGCACGTGGATCTGCGACTTCTCGAGCCCCTCTGCGTCGAGGCGCTCAAGCAAGTGCTCGCGCACGGTCTTACGCAAGCTCTCGTAGTAGCCTCTCTGCTCGCCCTCGAGCTCGACCTCGAGCACTTGCTCCGTCTTCGGCGGCAGCTCGGTCAAGACCTCGGCCTTCGTGCGCCGGAGCAGGAAGGGCCGCAGGATCCGCCGTAGCTCGGCGCCGGCACGGACTTCCGCACCGCGCCCGCCCGCGAGCAACGCCTGGAACTTCGCATGGCGCCCGAGCATGCCCGGGTTCAGGAACTCGAAGAGCGACCAGAGCTCATCCAAGTGGTTCTCGATCGGTGTCCCGCTGAGCGCCAAGCGTTGGTCGGCGACGAGGAGCCGCGCGGCCTTCGCACTCTGGCTCTCGGCGTTCTTGATCGCCTGCGCTTCGTCGAGCACGGCGACATCGAAGCAGAGCTCCCGCAACTTCAAGATGTCGCGACGCAGCGTGCCGTAGGTCGTGAGCACGAGGTCGTGCTGCGCGAACGCCGAGCTGAGCTCGCCGGCGCTCGCGTCCTCGCCGACGCCGAGCTCCTTCCAGCGCTGCGGCCCCGCGAAGTCGAGCACGCGCAGCTCGGGCGCGAAGCGCGCCGCTTCGCGCTGCCAATTGAAGAGCAACGAACGCGGCACCACGATCAGCGCGGGACGCTGCTGCGCGCGCTTCCGCCGCGCGAGCAGATGCGCGAGCACCTGCACGGTCTTGCCGAGCCCCATGTCGTCGGCGAGGCAGCCGCCGAAGCCGATCTCGCGGAGGAACGCGAGCCAACCGAGCCCCTCGCGCTGATAGGCGCGAAGCTCGCCGCGGAAGCCGTCGGGCGGCGCGAGCGGCTCCACGCGCTCGAAGCGCGCGATCTTCTCGCGGAGTCGCGTCATCTCGGCGTCGACCTCGATCGGCGCCGGCGCGGCGCTGAGCAAGGCATCCAGGATCCAGCTCTGCACGTTCGCGAAGCGCAGCTTCTCGCCGACGACGGTACCGAGCTCCAGCCACTCCGCCCACGACGCGAACCAGCGCTCCGGCAAGACGCCGAGGGTTCCGTCGCCGAGCTGCACGAAGCGCTCGCCGCTCTTCAAGTTCGCCAGCACCTCGGGCAGATGGAGGACCTGAGCGCCGAAGCGCACCTCGCCTTGCAGCTCGAACCAGTCCGTCCCCGAGCGCAGCTTCCAAGAGCTCGTCGCCGACGTTCGCAGCGGCTTGCCCTCGGCCAGCACGCGCCAGCCGCGCTCGAGGAGCGCGTGCACGCCGCGCGAGAACGACTCCAGGGGCCAGCGTTCTTCGCCCTTCTCCTCGGCGACCCCGACCTCCGCGAGAACGCGCCGCGCCTCGCTCTCGCGTGCCGTATCGCGTCGCAGCCAACCTCGAGCGCTGCGCATCAGCCCGCGCGCCGCTCCGGGCTCGAGCTCCAGACCCTCCCCGTAGTCGAACGCGAGCGCGCAGCGAAAGCTCTTCGCGCGCCCTTCCTTCGCGACCTCGAGTCGCAGCACCGGCACGCACGCCGCGGCACCCGCGATCTCTGCAAAGCGCACGCGCGACTCCATGCCGAGTCGCCCGATCGCCTCGAGCAAGGTCTCCAGCTCGGAGGAGCTCACGCGGAGCTCCGCATCCCAAAGCTCCGACAGCGCGAGCGGCAGCGCCGGCCCGACATCGCAGAAGCCGAGCGCTCCGGTGTCGCTGATCCGCGCCAAGCGCACCGCGTTCGCAGAGTCTTCCGCGTGGTCGTCCGTGGCCTGCGATGCAGCGCGCGCGCGCAAGGCATAGCTCCCGTCGCCGCCGGCCTCGATCTCGAGGCCGAAGCGCTGCACGGGTTCCGCCGCGAGATGCAGCAGCGGAGCACTCGCGACGCGCGGGAGGATCGCGTCGGCGAGATGCGCGCGTGCGAGGGCACGCACGTCGCGAGAAGGGGCACTCGCGCCGGTTCCGATCCAGTGCGCGCGTCCCGAGCGCGCGAGCTCGGAGAGGACCAGCTCCTGCGTCTCGACCGGCAGCGCGACCTCCTCGGAGAGCGTCGAGAGATCGGCATCGCAGATCGCCTCCTCGCCGCCGAAGAGCAGCATCAGGAGACGCCGATCTTCCAACGCGAGATCGGACCACGTCCGCGTGGGGAGCCGCGCGAGCGCGCGCCAGCCGAGCGATCCATCGCGAAGCCGCGCGAGAGGAAACACCGCGAGCTCGGGCCCCGAGCCCACCACCGCGTAGCGGAGCTCGATCGGCGAGGAACCACAGCCGTGACGCGAAGCGAGGCGCCGCCAGCTCGAAGCCCACTCCGCGACCGATCGCAACGCCGGCGCCGCGGGCCGCTCGGAGATCGCGCGCAGCTCCGCGAGACGTTCCGCTCGCTCCGCGCGATACTTCGGCAGGTAGATGCGATCGAACGGCGTCTTGCCGCGCGGGGCGCGCTGCTCCAGATCCTGCAGCAGGATCGCGGCCCACGCGTGCTTGCAGCGCGCGCGCACCGAGAACGCTGCACACTCACAACGCAGCGCGAGCTCCGTTCCGAGATTGGCGTGCTCGGGATCGCGGCGCACTTCGACGTGCACGAGATGGCTGCGCAACAGATCGCCGAAGTCGAAGACGGCCTCGCCCTTCCCCTGATGGCGCGCTTCCGCGTGCTCGCGATAGGTGATCGCGAAGCCCTCCGTGCGCTCCTCGGTCGTGAACGCGCTCCAGAGCTCCTCGACCTCGAGGTGCAGCGAATCGGGAGCGCTCGCGCTGTTCTCGTCCTTCGGCGCCCCCTTCTTCGCTGCGTCCCCGCGCGGCTGCAGCTTCTTCTTCTTGTGCCCCATCTGCGCTCAGCGCCTCTTCCGACGCCGTAGCACGCGCATCTCGGGCCATTGCCACAGCGCCGCGATGCCGAGGTAGAGCACCGCTGCGACCGCGAGTCCGACGAGCAACGCAACTCCATCGCCGAGCGGCGAACGCAGCGCGCGCTCGAGCAGCGCTCCCACCGCGACCGCCCCGATGCCGACGACGAACATCGCCCACGGCAGATCGCGCCTCGTCCGGAACACCACCACCTCGTGCCGCCGCCGCAGCAACACGCAGAGGACGGTCGAGTTCAGCACCGCGCACACCGAAGTCGCCGCGCCCAATCCGGCGACCCCGAAGGGCAACACGAGCGCCAGGTTCAGCGCCGCGTTCACCAGCACGAGAACCGCCGCGAGCACGACGGGCGTCTTCCGATCCCCGAGCGAGTAGAACGCGCGCGTCCACAGCGCCACCGAGCCCAGGAACGGCACGCCGAGCGCGTACATCGAGAGCGTCCACGCCGTGGCATGCGTATCCGCCGCGGTGACCTTCCCGTGCTCGAAGAGCACGCGCACCATCGGGAACGCCATCAGCGCAAACGCACACCCCGACGGCACCGCGAGGAACGCGACGAGCCGCAGCGCCTGCGCGAGCTCGCGCCCGAGCTCCTCCTTCTTGCCGCTCTGCCCCAAGCGCGCGAGCAGCGGGAACGCCGCCGTCGCCACCGCCGCCCCCACGACGCCGATCGGGAACTGCAGCAGCCGATTCGCGTGATAGGTGTAGTTGTTCGCCCACTCGCCGACGAACGCCACCGCCATCACCTGATCGAGGATCAGGTTCAACTGCACGACCGCGAGGCCGAGCACCATCGGCCCCATCGCGCGCCAGATCCGCCCCACCGCTTCGTCACCGCCGAGCCGCGGCGCGACCAGCAACCCCTCGCGCCGCAGCGCGATCACGAACTGCACCACCTGCACGAACCCGCCGACCAACATGCCCCACGCCAGCAGCTCCACCGCGTGCGCGAGCTCCAAGTTCACCGCGTCCTTGCTCGGCTGCAGCCCCGTCGTCGTCGTGCCGATCGCGAGCGCCAACGCGATCCACACCACGTTCAGCAGCGCGGGCGAGCTCGCCGGCACGCCGAAGTGCCCCACCGTGTTCAGCACTCCCATCCACAGCGCCAGCGTGCAACACACCGCGAGATAAGGAATCAGGATCGCCGACAGCCTTAGAAAAAGCTCCGGCTGCCCGCTCTTCTCCAACACCCCGCCGAGCCACGCCGGCGGCACGAGGAAGCAGCTCGCACAGAGCAGCGACCCCAGCACCACGAGCACCACCGCGAGCGATCCCTGCATCGCCGCCAGCAAGCGCCGCAGTCCCGCGCGCCCCTCCGCGTCGTGCCGCTTCGTCGCCTCGGGGATGAACGCCGACGCCAGCGCCCCCTCCCCGAGGAAGCGCCGGAACAAGTTCGGCACCATCCACGCCAGCAGGAACGCTCCCCACTCGAGACCCATCCCAAACGCCGCGACGCACACCGCATCGCGCACATAGCCGAGCACGCGCGAAACGAGCGTCCACGTCCCGACGTACGCCGACGTCCGCGCGACGCTCGCCCGCGCCGCCGCCGCGTCGGGCGCCGCCGGGGCGCCGCTGCCGATCTCGCTGCTCCTGCCGGTCACCGGGGGTGCGCCGCCTCCGGGCGGGTCGTGGGGGGCGGCAGGCTAACCGGTGGGCGGGATGGGTGCGAGCTGGCGACCGGGGTCCGGGCAGTGGCTCGCCCAGGGTGCAACGGCGTTGCACTTTGGCGCTGTCATCCATACCGGGGGGCGCTGGACGCGTTTGGCCCTCCAGGCCTCGTGGCCATCGCCGTGCCGCGGCGCTCCGGCCCATGCCGCGGCCGGAGCTGCCTCGCCGACGGGAACCTAGTCGGCAACGCGAACCCGCGGGGCTGCACGCCCGAGCTCGGACTAGAAAGCCAGTTCCCGGTGCACCTTCTCCGGACGACCTTGTCCCGGAGCATCGGAGGTGTACGGATGCCAGCCAGGCCCTGGGTTCGGATCGCGGCTCTCGCTCTCGTGCCGATGTTCGTGGCCGCTCGCTCTACGGAGTCCGGGTGCGGCTCCCGACCCCGAACGATCGACACCGGCACCGAGCACCTGGCGCCGAGCGCGCTCCTCGCCGCGCTGCGCGCAGAGAAGTGGCCCGACGGCCTCTCTCTGCCTGCCTATCACAGCGAGCATGAGCTCTTCCTCGTGAACAAGCATCGCCAAGCACAGAGCCCGTTGATGAACTCATGGAATGCGTGGACGCGCGACGAGAAGCTCGAAGTGCTGGACGAAGTTCGCAGCATGCACACGCCGTTCGCCCTGCCCTATCTCGCCGAGATCGCGTGGTTCGCGCTGCCGCAGGAGACCGACCGCGCGATCGCGGCCAACCTCTTCGCGGCCTTGGGCGCTTCGAGCAACCGGTACGTCGAGGTGGCGATCTTCGTCTGCGACTTCGTGAGCCAGAGCTCGATCGATGACCTGGTGGTGCAGCATGCTCAGGCTTGTCGGGATGGTTTGGTGGATCGTCGTCAGCGCATGGGCCGCTGAGAGGCTGAATAGAACCCGCGCCTCAGCCTCTCCGACGGTTGCGGGCGCAGCGCCGCGACCATCGTCTCCTCGCGCGGCGGGGAGAAGGTCACAGTCAACGGTGGGTCCGAACGGGAACAGAACGCCGCGGCCTCCCGTGCGATCCGAGGCAGGCGCCGCGAGCGCTCTTGTGACCGAACCCGCCCCGCCGGTCGAGCAGAGGTGCTATGGAGTCGAACTCGAGATCATCAACGCGGCCACGGAGTTCCGCCTGGGTGGGACGGGGACTTGGGTGCTCTGAATGAGCCTCGCGCCGCTGCGGGGCCAAGTGCGGGGGGTTGGCCACGGCGGATCGACTTCTCGCGCGCGGCGGCGGCATCGATCGCCTCCAGCGGGAGGGCGACTGCGATCCGCTTCTTGCGGACGGGCACGGGCGGGGTCTCGCGGATGGGCGGAATGGACGAGCTATAGAAGAGCTTGCGGGGAGAGGACTTAGGTGCGTGGAAGGGGGTTCTATGGCGGGGCTCGATGGCGGCGCTATGGTTTTGGGAGAAGCGCGGCGCTCAGCACGCACCGGCACCCGCGATCCGCCATCGAAGCCACAGATGCTCTCAGGGTGAATCCGCGCCCCCGCTCCGTCCACGCAGGCCGGCCAGGGCTCCTCGTCACGGCTTCGTTGGGAGGCTCGATTCCAACTGCCGCAGCCGGGCGGGTTCGCATTGGAGAAGCCATAGAAGTGCTTGCGAATACAGGAGTTGTGGTAGATCAGCGGTGCCTTTGCGAGGCCTTCTATGGCTTCCTATGGCGCTTCCTCCCTAGATTAGCGGCGATTCTAGACCGCGATCCGGAAACCACCGTGCCCAGCGGCGAACGCCCCGAAGGTGGGCGCGCCCCTCTGCGCGCAGGTCGTTCAAGAGCACCTTGATCTGCCCGCGCGACTGTCCAGGGAGCACCTGCTCCAACTCGCGGAACGGGCAGCCGTCGCTGTGATCCCGGAGGTGGCGGTAGAGCAGCTCCTTGCTCGCTTCGTGGTCGAGCCCCTTCCGGCGGGTGTATTGGGCGCGTTCGCCGATCGCCGCATGGAAGCGGCGGCTCAAGAAGTAGCGCGTGCCTCGGCCCCGGCCGACAGACTCCACGACACCCAGGTCGAGGAACTTCCGCAGCACGGGCCGCAGCGCTTCCGGCACCGGCAACTCGCGATGGACCCGATCGAGCACCAGGAGCTCGTGAGTGTCGAAGGAGAACTGCTGCTCCGCTCCGACGCGCTCGAGGAAGCGCACGAAGCGAGCGTCGCCGACCTGCCCATGCAGCGTGAGGGCGACCTGCCAGGCATCAGTATGGGTGAAGTCCGGAAGCTCCTTCCCCTCGCGGAGGCAGCTCTCGAAGATGCGATCGACGCCTTGACCTGCGCGCTCGACGAGGCCACAGCGCGCGAGAGCATCCGCGATACGACGATTCCTCGGGCGTTGCTTGTCGAGGCAGTTCTCGGCGGTGATGCCTTCGGGAAATCCGCCCGGGCTCACGATCTCGATCCGGCGCGGGAACTGGCGCACGAAGACGGAGCCGCCGTTCCGATAGTCGCGATGGGCGACCGCATTCAGCAGGGCTTCACGAACGGCGCCCTCATTGAAGGTCGCGATCTCGCGCATGAAGAGACCATCTTGGTAGTGCTGGCGATCATTGCGCAGGTTCACTAGCTCCCAGAGGCGGTCATAGAAGAGGAGGAAACCCTCGCGGAACTCCTCCCTCTGGTTCGCGGGACCGGCGACGCCGGTCGATCGATACTCGAAGATCAGCTCTGCGTTCGCGAGATGGCGGCCCAGCGCTTGATGCGAGCCGAGGAGCACCAGCGCCGCGTACGTGACTCCACCATCGACGAGCAGCTCGGCGTCACGCAAGAGCTGCTCGTCCGAGTTCTGGGCCAGACTCGCGATCTTCGAACGCTCTCGCCAGCGCCGCCGGAACTCCGCGATCGCGCGAGCATCGAGGTCGGCGATCTTCGCCGCCGAACACACTGCAGCCGAGAAGTCCGGCGCCGCCTCGTCCAGGATGCGACGGAGCTGGTCCTGGGTCATGGTTACCAGGTCTTCGCCAGCGCGCATCCAGTAGGCACCATCGACGTCGACGGGAGAGCCCAAGGCTCGCGAAGGAACACGGAAGACCAGGACGCGTCCCAGCGGATGCGCAACGACATCGACCGCGACACGCAGGTGCAAGCGCTCGATCAGACCGGCCTTGGTGCGCTCCGGGGCCTCGAACGCCTGCGTGCCGACGACTTGGCGCGGGAGATTGTCCGTGACGCCGAGGACCATGGCACCGCCGCCCTCGTTGGCGAGCGCGGCGCAGTACTTCAACAGCTTCTCGAAGTGGAAGTTCTGCTTCGCTTCCTTGAACTCCAGGTGCTCCCCCTCAGCAGCCTGGAGCCAAGCGTCGATCTCCGCGACGGTCGTCGTCACCGCGACTCCTCCGCCCGCGAGAGGAACTCAGCGAAGCGGTAATCAACGCTCGCCTCGTCGAAGTCGGCCGTGATCCCGCTGCGCTCGAGGGGCCGCCCGAAGTAGCACACGCGTTGCACCGCTCCATCCTGCTGCTCGACAAGCGCCAGGATGTCGTCGTCGGGCTCTTTATTCATGGTGAAGAGGATCGCGCTCTTCGTGATGGTGAGGGTCTTTGCGCCTACGGCGAAGTCCTTCATCTCTAGAAATCGCAGCGGCCGGCACCTCAGCAGCGCGCCTTCGCCATCGAAGCTCCAAGGCCGACCCTCCTCGCGGAAGACGGGTCGCTCCGCGACGCGTACGGCCGACGTGCGATAGATCAAGTTCGCGAAATCCGAACCGTGGCACTTCAGGCTCTCCACCGTCACGTTGGTGTCGGAGAAGATGCCGCGCACGACGGAGCCGGGTTGGAGGTCTTCGAGTCTCACGGGGCGGAGGATACTCGGGCACGTCCAGGCTCGGAAGTTGCGCGCGGATCACCCGGTCAAGCCGCTAGCGGATCGCGCGCCTCGATGCTCCCGCTCTTCGCACCCGCAGGCGCCGCTTCCACACCAGGGCCACCAAGAACGCGACGCGCCTCACGCTCCACGATGACCCGCGGTCGTGCTCGCCATGGAAGCGAAGGCGGGCGGAAGCACCAACGCGGCCGACATGGCACATCCGGTCAATCCGGCACCCGCATCAGGAGTCCATCCGGCGGCACGTGGATCTGCTTCCGCGTGACCTTGCCATCGAGAGTCCGGAACTCCAGCTCATGTGCGCCGGGGAGACCGTCGACCTGCATCTTGGTTTCGCCGACGATCCAGCGACGCGAGAGGAGACAACGACGCGCGTCGGGCTGAGGAGGCACGAGCGGAAGAGCACTCCCTTACGGGCGCCTCTTTCCCGGCGGCGCGAAGCAGACGACGCATTCTCTCGGCGAGAGGTGCCACCGAAGTCCGGACAAGCGGCATCCCCACGCGCTCGCGGTTCCTGCTCTCGCGCGCATCTCTGGGGAAAGTGTCTCGGCGGCACCTTCTCGCCGAGCGACAACAAGAACTGGTATGCATCGCGAGGGGCTGAAGCCCCTCCGCGGATACCCTGGCTAAACCACCCGCAGCGCTGCTCACGATTCACAGCCTCCTCCCGAGGAAACTCCGCTTGCGCCCGCAAGACCCGCGGACTAGGCTGCCGATCTAAGCCCCGGAGAGCTCCTCCGCCCCGATTCCCGGTGTTCCATGAACCACCGACCCGGTTCCCCCTGCCCCGATCCCAAGTGCAAGGGCTCGCTCCGCGAGGACGAGTACGGGATCTTCTGCGCGCTTTGCGGCGCCGAGACCGACACGTGGGCCGAACCCGCGGACGCCGATCTGCCCGTGCGCCTCGAGGACGCGCCTCCTGCTCCACCCGTGATGCTGCGCCCACGCCGCGCGAAGCGCCTCGCTCCTCGACTTGCGCTCGCGGCGCTGCTGATCGCGGGAGCGGGTGTCGGAACTTGGTTCGCGCTGCGGTCGACGCCGGTCGAGGCGCGCGTCGCGCCGATCGAGACGGCGGATGTGCTCGCGGCGCTGCGTGATCAGAAGTGGCCCGAGGGCCTAGCGCTGCCGGCGTACTACAGCGACCACGAGCTCTTCTTCTTGAAGAAGCATCGCGCGGCGCAGAGTCCGCTAATGAACTCGTGGAATGCGTACTCGCGGGACGAGAAGCTCGAACTGCTCTCTCAGGTGATGGAGCTCTACACCCCCTTCGCGCTTCCGTACGTCGCGGAGATTGCGTACTTCACACTCCCGCAAGAGGACGACGAGCACTTGGCGCGAAACGTCTTCGCAGCCTTGGCAGCGTCTTGCCACGAGTACATCGACATCGGCATCTTCGTGGCCGATTTCGTGGCTCAGTCGGCCGCCCAAGCCGAAGTAGCGCACCATGCGGAAGAATGCCGTCTGGCTCTGGTGGATCGCCGCCAGCGTCTGGGCCGCTGAACCCGCAGCGGCACAGCGCGTCGCGGCCTCGGTCACAGGCTCGCGAGCGGGAGAGAAGGTCATCTTGAAGACCGATCCTCTGCCGGCGGGCGAAGTGGACGTGCGCGTCACGGTGATCGACCCGTCGGGTAATCGTAATCCCTTGCCGCCCAAACGCACTACGGGTGACCCGACGACAGGTTCGATCACTGGGCCTGCACTACCCGCCGAATCGCGAGGATACTTCGTCGAAGTCGAGCTCCGCGACCCGACCACCGGAAACAGAATCGCGCTCACCGGGACCTGGGTAACCTAGCGATCACGCGAGGGCCATTTTCCCTTCCGCCGTCTGGCGAAGTCGTTCTATTCGATCAGCACGCAATTCGGTTGCGGCACCAAACGACAGACAACCTGACCGCCTCGCATCGACCGCGGCTGAGGTCGCGTCGGCAAGGTATCCCGGCACGTTCTCCTCTCCCGCCATGGGACACCCCGGCGACTTGCTCGACGTGCCGATTCGACGTCGCTACGTATCGCAGGCGCCTCGCTGAGGAGAACCGCTCAACAGCGAGAGGATGATCTTCCCTTCGTCCGCTCGAACCAGAGCGTCGCCCGATCGAGCTTGAAGACGTTCAACTCGGATCTCGAGATTCCTGCGCCAGAATCGCCCCTGACCTTGTCCTGCATGGAAGTGATCCACGACGCGTGGGTCCTCTCGACCGCGGACTCGACGAGAATCAAGGGTCGTATGAACGCTTCACACCAGGTCAAAGCCGTCACCATCGCACTGCTTTTCCTCTCCGCTCCTGCAACCGCACAGAACCACTCCGTCCTGATCCAGTCGAGCCGCGCCAACGACAAGCTCCAGTTCCAGATGAGTCCGTGCCCGACGGGTCCCATCGAGGTGCATGTCATCGTCCACTTGCTCGATGGCGAGCGCATTCGACTCCCGAAGCACAAGACCACTTGCGATCCTCGGACGGGGTCCGGCATAGGTCCGTGGCTTCCTCCCGAGTACGACGGCTTCTACTTCGACGTGGAGATCGTGGATCCGGCAACGGGTCGGCCGATCTGCGGAACGGGCGGCATCGTGATCTAGACAGCCGTGCTCGAGCCAGGCCCGACCTCGGATGCAGCCTCACGACTCGCGGCGAACTTGCACTTCCAGAGGCCTGCATCTCGCTGAACGCCTCCTCGTACGCGCGCTCCTCTTCCCTTCGGGCGCCTCGACGGAGCTACGTCGATCACTGCAATCCCGTCGCATGATCCCGCGACACCGACTTGGCTCGCCGAATGCTCGACCTCGATCAGGCGAGATCCAAGGAGACCCACCCATCGAGCCTTGAATACTGACAACATCCGCAACGCTAGAACAAGGAGTCGAGCCATGAGACGCATCACAGGTTGGATCTTGCTGCTGCTGTGCGCAACAGGCGCGGCAGAGAGCGCGCAGAGCCAGACGAGCGCCGTCCGGATCCTCTCTTCGCGCAGCGGCGAGAAGCTGAAGCTCTCACTGAATCCACGTCCGCCAGGCAAAGTGGAAGTACGCGTGACACTCGTCGATCCCGCGGGAAACAAGAGCCCATTGCCCCCGAAGGCAACGAGCTGCGAACCGAACTACTCGATCTGCTACGGTCCGGAGATGCCCCCTGAAGCCCGTGGTTCGTTGATCACCGTAGAGGTCTTCGATCCTGCCACCGGCGCTTCGCTTGGTATCGCGGCTAGCTGGACAGGCTGAAGCTCTCCTCTCGAGCAGCGTGGACCCGCTGAGCCACCGCCCGCCGAAGCCAGAATTCCCGAAGCCTCCCCGTGCGCCACAGGTTCCGCACGCATTCCTCCTCCGTGCCCGAACCCCCGAGCCTCGATCGCTCATGCGCTCCCTCCTCCGCACGCTCCTCCTCTGCGCCTCCGTCCCCGCTCTCGCGCACGCCCAACAACCCACCAACACCCTGCTCGTCATCGCCGACGACGTCGGCATCGACTTGATCGGCAGCTACGGCGTCGGGAGCGATCCCGCGCCGACGCCGACGCTGGATGCGTTGGCCGCGCGCGGCGTGCGCTTCGAGCGCGCGTATGCGTGCCCGACGTGCTCGCCGACGCGCGCGGCGATCTTGACGGGACGCTATGGGCTGCGGACCGGCGTCGGTGCGGCCCTCGCGGCGAACGAGGGTGGGCTCGCGCGCAGCGAGGTGCTGCTGCCGGAGCTGCTCGGCACGCGCGGCGTCGCGAGCGCGTTGATCGGGAAGTGGCACTTAGGCGACGAGGACGGCGCGCTCACACCGACGCTCGACGGTTTCGGGACCTTCGTGGGCTCGCTGCAAGGCGCGGTGCAGGACTACCAGCGCTGGGCGAAGGTGGAGAACGGGCGCTCGCGTCTCGAGACAAGCTACGCGACCACGGTGCTCGTCGACGCGCTGCTCCAGGCGACGGCCGGCGCGAGCCAGCCGTGGTTCGCCGTGCTCGCGTTCCAAGCCGCACATTCGCCGTGGCATGAACCGCCGGCGCATCTGCACACGCAGGACCTCACCGGGCTCGATCCGCAGCGCGATCCGCGTGCGTTCACGAAGGCGATGCTGCAGGCGCTCGACACCGAGCTCGGGCGGCTCTTCGCGCAGATGGATCCCTTGGAGCTCGCGCGCACGAACGTGATCGTGATCGGCGACAACGGCTCGGCGCCGACCGTGGCGAGTGCTCCCTTCGATACCGCGCACGCGAAGGGCACGCTCTACGAAGGCGGCGTGCGCGTGCCGCTGCTCGCGGCGGGTCCGTCCGTGGCGCGCCGAGGCGCCGTCGAGCGCGCTCCCGTACACGCGGTCGATCTCTTCGCGACGATCGCTGCACTCCACGGCGTCGATGCACGCGCGAGCGTTCCCGCAGCGGTCGAGCTCGATTCGCTCTCGTTCGCGCCGCTGCTCTCCACCGCGGGAAGTGCGGCCCGCGCGCAGGTCTACACCGAACAATTCACTTCGACGCCGTGGACGCGTGCGAGCGGCGATGGCGAAGCCGTGATCGAGAGCGATTGGAAGCTGCTCCGCCGCGTCGCGCGGAGCGGCGCCGTGCTCGAAGAGCTCTACGAGCTCGCGGTCGATCCCTATGAGCAGAACGAGCTCTTGCGCGCCCCGCTCGCGCCGGATGCCACCGAAGCCTACCTGCGTCTCCGCGGCGCGCTCGCGCGCCTTCGCGGCGAAGCATGGGTCGCGAGCTATGGAAGCGGTTGCCCTGCGAGCACTGCGCCGATCCTCGTCGCGACGACGCGCCCGCTGCTCGGAGCGGCGTTCGCCGGCGAGCTCCTCGGAAGCAGCCCAGCGCTCGCGGCGTTCCTCTGGATGGGCTTCGATCGCTTCGCGTGGCGCGGCGTGCCGCTCCCGCTCGCGCTCGATGGAATCGCGCTCCCGGGATGCGCGCTGCTCACCGGCCCCGAGCTCGCTTGGTCTCTGCTGCTCCAAGCCAGCGTCGCGTCCTGGAGCTTCGCGCTGCCGAACGACGCGGCGCTGCTCGGCTTCGAAGTGGAGCTGCAAGGCGCGCTCGTCGATCCCACGGCGAACGCCGGTGGTCTGGCGCTGAGCGCTGCCCTCAAAGCGTGCGTGGGCGAACGATGAGATGCTAGCTGGTCGTGCGTGGCGGACCAGGCGCAAGCCAATCCAGCTCGTAGAAACCGTGCCCCATGGCGGTTCCTTTACCGATTTGCAGGACCTGCCCCGCTCCGAGAAGTCCGAGGTAAGGAGCGAGAGGGCCGTAGTAGCGCACTTGCCCGAGAAGCCCACCGAAGGGCATCTCGCGTCCTTGGCGCACGGAGTAGCGATGAGATTCGGCGTAGTGGAGTCCCGACCCTTCGGTCGAGACGGCTCGCGCCTGAGCCACGATTCCACGGTAGTCCCACTCTGGCTCGTTAGCGGTGAAGCTATCCATCAGCGAGCTGTAGCGCCGTAAGAGGGCGCGTACCAACGTTTCGAAGGGGAGCTCCGCCTGCACTTGCTCCTCCTTGATGACGCGCAACCGAGATCGCAAGTAGAGCTGAATGGAATCGGACCAACGCGGCGCGCTGCGGAGGAGATCCGCTCCGTCCGCTCGCTCCATGCTGGCGATCGCAAAGGGAACTCGATGCTGCCCGAGACCTTGTCGAGCGACTCTAACGATCGACTGCTCGAGCTCGTCCAGACGTCGACGTAGCGGCCCCAGGACGACGAGCTCGATCGCGAATCGCGCGGCGCTCGTGCGCTCCCCGGCATCCCTCGCCAGCACGCGGAGCGAAAGGGCTCTCGCTTCTTGACCGGTGTTGCCCCGTCCTGGACGAGGCGGTGGGGGATCGAAAACCTGCGTGAACACATCCGGCTTGCCGCGCAGCGCGACCCCGAGCGCCGAGCGAATCTGATTCGCAGGCTCGCGGCCGAGCTGCAGCAGATCCGGGGCCACGCATTCGAATCGGAGAAGGTTCACGCCGAGCGCCTCGAGCAGCTCGGCCGGCGGTGCATCCCAGGCGACTCTCATCGGTGGCCTTGCTCCTGAACCGCGATACACAGGCTTGCCTCGTGACAGAGCTCCTCGGTATCCGGAGTTCGCTCGCCGTCGTGCTTCAGGTGAACCACCTCGAAGCGCCTCCCGTTGAGCAGCCTGAGGACGCGGAGCAACACGTCGTTGCGCCAGCTCAAGATGTCGAGCACGAGAGGCTCAGGCAAGTTCTCCGGGAGGACGGAGTATTGCTGGTTCACGCTCACCATCTCCAAGTGCTGGGTGCAGCGCTGGAGCAGCTCTTGCGCCTCGCCTCCCCGGCCAGAAGCCGCATCGTAGGATTCGGCCGTGTGAAAGCAGTAGATCCTCCGCGGCTGGACGGCATGCGCCGCGAAGAGCGCGCCGAGCGGGTCGAGCGTCAGAAACGTGATCAACGTGCCGCCTCTCGCGATCCCCTTCAACGCCTCCCGACTACGTCGCGCGCAACGCTCTAGGAGATCCGCGAGCAAGGCCTGCTTGTAGTACTCCCGCGCTCGAGGATTCGAGCGGATCTGGGAGCCCTCAGAGATGAAGCCAAAGTGCGCTTTGCGCTGCTCCAACGGCGCCGAGGCCTCGGGCTCCTGCGAGAGCTCGCGGAGAAGGGGCGTCAGGATTTGTCGTAGCCGCCGAGCGCCATTTCCGTCCCGATCGTCGCGCAACTCACCGGCCTTGATCTTGAGCTCCCTGGCACTCGCGCGGGTTTCCTCGCGATCGACGTCCGCCACGAAAACCAGATCTAAGCCCGCTTCTTGCGCAGCCACGAGCTTGGATCGGATCGTTCTCTTCTCGACTCCGCTGAGTCCATCCGCTTCATCGAAGCACGCCGTGGCCGTCACACCGATTCGACAGCGCAACCCGCAGCGAACGAGCTGAAGCGAGGCGGCGAGGATCGCCCACGCGGATTTAGCCTCCATCTCCAGCCCCGAGAGATCCGCCGCGATTCCACTCTGCAGCCCCCATCTCGACGACGTGCCCTCGAACCGACGACAAACTCGGTCCGCCTCCGCGATCAACGCGCGAGGCAAACGCACGTCGTGGTGCTCATCGCGCTTCCACTGCACGGGCAAGACGAAGGCACCACGCAGCAAGCCACGCTCGACCAGCCCTTGAAATCGAGCGCCGGTCCAAGCGACGAGCACGGCCGCCTGCTCCGGCAAGAGCTCCGGCCGCCTTGCGCGCCCACCGCGCTCGACGGCTTCTTTGATCGCCCGCTCGAGGAGCGCCCGAGGAAGAAGCCAGCGGCCAAGCGGCTGAAGCCAGTGATAGGCACGAAGCGCATCACCTTCACGCTCGGAGGACAGGCTGTCGAGTCTTGCAAGGATCTGCTCCTCCGTCCACCGCACGGTCGAGCTCATCGTGGCTCGTCCCACGGTCCTTCGATCCAGGCTTCGGCCACTCCGCCCGGCATGACCACCAGCAAGTTGGGGCCTCTGTGGGTGGAGCGCGCTTGGCGCAAGGCCCCCAGCTCCGCTTCGAAGCCGCCAGCCCCGCGCCGCAACGCGATGCCGTAGAGCTCGACGATCGCCCCTTCCGCCAACGCGACCGACGAACAACCTTCGCCCTGGAAGCGCAGCTGGATCGGCGTCTCTTCGCCTCGCGCCGCCGCC
>JAEUHW010000090.1 GCA_016793245.1 Planctomycetota bacterium | reverse complement strand
GCGGTCTTGTTCTCGGCGCTGGTGAACGGCGTCTGGGAGCTCTGGACGAGCGATGGCACGGCGGCGGGAACGACGCGCTCCGCGGTGATCCCCGGGCTGCTGCCTTCGTCCGGTCCTTCGAAGCTCACGAGCTTGGGATCGCGCGTGCTCTTCCTCGCGCGCTTCCGCGGACCCGAAGAGCTCTGGGTCAGCGACGGCACGGCGGCGGGCACGCAGGCGTTGGCCAGCTCGAGCTTCTCGGCGCTCCAAGTCGTAGGAGGGCGCGCGTACTTCCCTGGCTACGACCCGGCGACCGGCACCGAAGTGTGGGTCACCGATGGCACACCGGCCGGCACGCAGCTCGTCATCGACTTGGTGCCCGGAGGAGGCTTCTTCGGCGGCAGCTCCCCTTGGTTCGTCGGCGCGCTGCGCGGCGAGGTCTACTTCTTCGCCACGAGTCCGGCCGGACGCTCGCTCTTCCGCTCGAACGGCACCTCCGCAGGCACCTTCGCCGTCGCGCCGATCGCGAACGATGGGAGCTACTACGCCGAGAACTGGGGCACGCCGATCGGCAGCGAGCTCTGGTTCAAGATCGTCTCCGGTCCGAGTCCTCGCGGCTTGTACCGCACCGATGGAACCGCGCCAGGCACGCGGCTCGTGACGACGCTCGACACGCAGGCGCTCGCGGCCGTCCCTACCGGAGTGCTGCTGAGCGGCGATGACGGCTCGCCGGTCGGCAGGGAGCTCTATCACAGCGATGGAACTCCCGGCGGAACGATCCTCTTGCTCGATCTCGTTCCCGCGCCCGTCAGCCTCTCTTCGAATCCGATCCCGATCGGCGCGTTCCGCGGCCAAGCTCTCGTCTACGCCGAGGAAGCGGCGAGCGGACGCGAGCTCTGGCTCAGCGATGGAACTCCAACGGGCACGCGCTTGCTCGCCGATCTCGAACCGGGTTCGGGATCGTTCTCGTTCCTCGGTGTCGCGGCGAACGAGCGGCAGGTGATGATCCTCGGCCAGAGCGCGAGCTCGGATGCGGAGCCGCGCTTCTCGGATGGCACCGCAGCAGGGACCTATCAGCTCGATCTCTTTCCAGCGAACTTCGGCTTCCTCGCGCAAGCGCCGGCGGCGTTTGGCGAGCGCTTCGCGTTCGCAGGCTCCTTGCCGACGACGGGATTCGAGCCGTGGATCACCGACGGCACGCCCGCGGGCACGCGCTTGCTCGCCGATCTCCGGCCGGGCTCTGCATCTTCTTCGCCCGAGGGTTGGTTCCCGTTCGGGGACCGCTTGTTGTTCCGCGCGTCGATCGGCGCGGGAGAGCTCTGGCTCTGCGTTACCGATGGGACCAGCGTCGGAACACTGCCGCTCGCGCGGATCGACACCGCCTCGTCGCTGTATCCGGCGTGGGCGCCCGTGATCTTCGCGGATCGCGTGTGGTTTGCCGCCGCGTCGACGAACGCGGGCCTCGAGCTCTGGAGCACCGATGGGACTTCCGCGGG
The DNA here is from genome assembly GCA_016793245.1 of Planctomycetota bacterium. Taxonomy (GTDB): domain Bacteria; phylum Planctomycetota; class UBA1135; order UBA1135; family JADKAF01; genus JADKAF01. Next base: position 71,247 of record JAEUHW010000090.1, on the reverse strand, counting down.
AACGGCGCTCGCGTTCGACCTCGAGCCGGGGCCGGGATCGTCGCGCCCATCCGAGCTCGCGGTGGCCGGAGACCACCTCGTGGCGCGCGTCGTGATCGCCAACGTGCCGCGCGTCGTCAGCATCTCGGGGACGCCGCTACGCGCGCAGGTGCTCGCGCTCACGGCGAGCGAGCTCGGCGGGCCCTATGCACTCGACGCGCGTCGCGTCGCGCTGCTCACGCGCGCCTCTTCCACGGCGCCGGTCCAGTTCTGGAGCTGCGACGGAACGGATGCGGGGACGACCTTCGCCGAGAACCTCGGGCTATCACAGACCTGGCTTGACGGGGTTCGACCGGGAGCGGAGCGCCTCCTCTTCGCGCAGAGCGATCCCGCGCTCGGCTACGAGCTCTGGAGCTCGGCAGGTGTGCCCGGAACCACGGTGCCGGTGACGAGCTTCGATCACCTTGCTTCGTACCCTCGAGACTTCGTGCGCGCGGGAGAACGCTTGCTCTTCAGCGCCGAGGACGGCGTGCACGGACGCGAGCTCTTCTCGATCCGCTATGCGTCGACCGGCGACTTCGTCGCCTCGCGCTACGGTTCGGGCTGTGCCGGATCGAATGGTCGCGCGCCGTCGCTCGCGGTGCGCGGAGCCCCGCGTTGGAGCACGGGCGCCCCCTTCTTCCTCGACCTCGCGGACGCGGCGCCGAATGCGGCGGCGATCCTGCTCTGGTCGCAGGAGCGAGCGCCGATCGCGCTGCCGGGATGCACGCTGTGGGTGGGCGCTCCTCTGGGGAGCATCGCCGCGGTCACCGGTTCCACCGGCGCGTTCTCGCTGTCGATCGCCCTCGTGCCCGACGTCATCGGCGAGCTCTTCGCGGTGCAGGGCTTCGTTCTCGATCCCGGCGGCGCGGCGTTCGGTGCGGCCGCGGCGACGAGCGGGATGGAGCTCGTGATCGGGCGTTGAGTTCGCGAGGCGCAGCCAGACAGAGCGGACATCAGGGCTCGGCTTTGCGCGGCGCGGCGCTCAGAAGCGCCACGAGACGCCGACGCCCGCGAAGAAGTCCTCCGCGATCCCGTTCAAGCCGAAGCCGACTCTCGCGTCGAGCTGCACGCGCGCCGAGAGGAGATAGAGCACTCCGGCGTCGCAAGAATAAGCGGTGTTCGCGCCGTCGCTCGGCGGCGCGACGAAGAAGCTCTCGGCGAAGAAGCTCCAGCGTGCCGACGGCGCATAGGTCGCATAGAGCGAACCGGCGAGCTGCGAGAAGCGCTCGTTCGCTTGGGTCGGGAACGCCGCGTTCAGATTGCCTCCGAGGCCGAAGCCCGCGGGCAGGCCGCTCGACCAGAGCAGCTTGAAGGTCGGGTCGAACGCTCCGCTGCGGAAGTCGTTCTCGGGGAGACCGAGCGTCGTGCTGGCGAGCACGCTGAGCTTCGGCCGCCAACCGTCCTGCTCGCAGACGGGGATCTTCACGCCGAGCGCGGGATCCGTGGCTCCGCTCGTGCGCTCGGTGCCGAGCCCGTTGCCGTTGTCGCTCCAGGCGTAGCCGCTCCAGGTGCCGCGGACCTCCAGGTTCTCGAGCAGGCGATAGCGCAGGAGCGCCTCGGGCGCGTTCCAGCGCGCGGTCTGCACGCCGTCCTCGTCGTCGGCGGTGTAGGTGACGCCGGACTCGATCTGCACGCGGTCCTTCGGGATGAGCGCCGTGCCATCGCTGAAGCTCGGGCGATCGGTGAAGATCAGCTCGGTCTCGGGCGCCTCGGGGTCGGGGAGGGCGCAGCCCATCGCGCAGAAGGCGCTGAGCGGCCACGCGCGCGAGCGGAGCAGTGAGCGACGACGTCGAGGGAAGAGCTGCCGCGAGAGCCCGTGCGGGATGACGTTTGCCTGAGATGTCGGTGGCACCACGTCGCTACCTCCACACGGAAGAGAGCAACGCGTGGAGGGCGGGATCCATCTCCTTCAGCTCCGCACGCACGAACGGATGGAAGTCGTTCGTGCCGAAGTAGGCCTCCGTCCCTTCGGCGAAGTACTCCTGCGGATTCTGGAGCGCGTAATGCCGCTGGCGATCGCCGCGCGCGTAGAGCACCGCGTCATAACGCTTGCTCGCGCGGGCTTGCTCGAAGGCTTGGAGCAGCTCCGCGTGCTCGTGCCCGAGCACCTGATGGTGATAAGCGTGCGCGAGCTCGTGCAGCACCATCCACGGCTGCACCTCGCGCGTCCACGCGACGAAGTTCGCCGCGTTGGCGATGTCGACGGAGCGCTCCTTCTCGGCGGGGTAGCCGTGCGCGACGAGCCACTCGCGCGACGGGTGATAGCACGCACAGGGATGCCGGCCGTGCTCGTCCTCGACGCCGAGGAAGATCGGCACCGCGCGGAGCTTCTCCAGAGGACCTTCCGGCACGACGCGCCGGAGGCGATAGAGCTGGTTCTCGAGCTCCGCGAGGGCCGCGGTGCCGAGCTCGCGCTGGGACTCGAGCAAGCGCAGATCGACGTGCACGCGGAACCCCTCGAGCTCGAGGGTGCGATGTCCCGCGGGAGCCGCGGGGCTCGCGGGAGCGTTCTCCTGCGGTGTGGCGGACGCGCCGAGCAGGAGGAGGAACGAGCCGAGCAGCGTCTTCATCGCCGAGCCTGCGGTAGGAGTTGGGCGGCGCCTTCGCCGCGTTGGATCGCGGGAACGTAGTTCTCGAGCGCGGCCGCGGTGAGCGGATCCTCGAGGTCGAGGCGCTCACCGCGCTCGGCGGAGAGATAGCAGGCCATCACGAGTCGCGCGATCTCGCAGCCGTGGCGGAAGGTGAGGCGCGGCTCGCGACCGCTCGCGAGCGCTTGCGCGAGGTCCTGCCATTCATCGACGTAGCCGTAGAGATCGGGCTCGTTCGGCTGCAGCGGCAACGTGCCGCGCGACGCGGTGGCCTTTTCCAGCGCGAGCTCCTGATCGGCGAGCGCGCTCGCGGCCGCGTCGGCGACGAAGACCTCGGCGGGGGAGCGCAGCGACGAGAAGGAGCACGCATAGCCCGCGCCCAGCGCTTCGAACTCGAGCTTCAAGCCTTGCTTGTCGTTCATCCAGCTCGTGCTGAACTGCCCGAGCGAGAACGAGCCGCTCCTCGGGTCGCGGAAGCGGATCGTCCCGCTGGCGTAGTCCTCGGCCGGCGTCGCTGCGTAGTCGATACCGAAGCGCTCGCGCAGCGCGCTGCGATGCGGCTCGCGGCCCCATTTCAGGAGCGCGAGCTCGCACTGCACCGAGACGGGGACGAGCGAGAGCGGATCGCCGGAGGCGGGGGAGAGCAGCGCCCACGCGAGCGCGATCGAGTGGCAGCCCATGTCCGAGAGGACGCCGCCGCCTTGCTGCATCGGATCCCAGAACCACGCGGCGTGCGGCCCCGCGTGCTCCTCCGCGGCGCGCGCGAGCAGCGGCGGCCCGTTGCGCTGCTCGAGGGCGGCGAGCTGGGCACGCGCGGCGTGGAGCGCCTTCAGGTGGAGCTGATTCTCGAAGTACGCATGCACGATCCCGGCGCCGTGCGCTTCCGCGTGCATCGCGCGCGCCTCGATCAGGTTCCGCCCGAGTGGCTTCTCGCAAGCGATCGCGCGCACCGGGGCTCCCGCATCGCGCGCGGCGATCACGCGCCGCAGCGCGTCGAGCCGCGTCGCGTTCGGCCCGAGCAGCGCCACCACGTCGACGCGCGCGGCCATCTCTTCGATCGAAGCGCACACGTGCGCCGGCCCGAGCCCGCGCGACCGCGCTTCCGCCGCGAGCGCTTCCGGCGGTGTCCGCGAATGCAGCGCCTCCACGCGCACGCCGCGCACGCTCTCGAGCGCGCGCAGATGGAAGCGGGCGATGAAGCCGCCGCCGACGAAGCCGATCTTGAGGTCGGTCATGGTGAGGTCGATCCTCAGTTGGTTGGCAGCGCGCCACTGTACAGAAAAGGTGCCAGGCACCTTTTCTGTACAGTGACATTGCCGGAGAAGGGGCGTCATCCTTCGCCTATACTTCCGCGCCCTCCGGAGCTCCGCCCCTTGCCCCGCGTCCAGCTCTTCCCCACCTGCCTCCTCGACACCTGCTACCCGCGCGCCGGGGAAGCCGTGGTGCGCGTGCTCGAGCACTTCGGCGTCGAGGTGAATCTGCCCGCGGGTCTCACCTGCTGCGGTCAGCCGGCGTGGAACGCGGGCCATCGCCGCGAAGCGCGCGCGGTCGCGCTGCACGTGCTCGGGATCCTGGAGCAGAGCCCGGATCCGATCGTCGTGCCGTCGGGCTCGTGCGGCGACATGATCGGCCACCAGTGGGGCGAGCTCTTCCGCGAGGACGCGGCGTTGCATGCGCGCGCGGAGGCGGTCGCGAAGCGCACCTACGAGTTCAGCTCGTACCTGGTCGACGTCCTGGGTGTGCGTTGGAGCGGCGCGATCGACGCGCGGCGCGTCTACTACCATCCGTCGTGCCACCTCCTGCGCGGCCTGAAGGTGAAGGAGGCGCCGCTCGCGCTGCTCGCCGGCGTGCGGGGCGCGGAAGTGCCGGCGACGCCGGCGCGCGAGGAGTGCTGCGGCTTCGGCGGGCTCTTCTCGCTGAAGGAGCCGGTGATCTCCGCGGCGATGGCGGAACGCAAGCTCGCCGACGTTCGCGAAGCCGAGGTCGCCGAAGTCGTGAGCTGCGACCTGGGCTGCCTCGCGCATCTCGGGGGCGCGCTGCATCGCGATGCCTCGCCGGTGCGCTGCCGCCATCTCGCGGAGCTGCTGCTCGAGAGCTTGGGCGAGAACGCGAGCGGAGGGCCGCGCGCATGAGTGCACCGAGTTCCCAGCCGCTGCCGCCGTTCGCGCAGCGCGTCGATGCCGCCGTGCACGACGAGCATCTGCACGACGCGCTCGGGCGCGCGACGGCGCAGCTCCGCTCGCGCCGCGGCGGTGCCTTCGCGTCGCTGGAGCAGAGCGATGCGGTGCGCTCGGCGGCGCGCGCCGCGAAGATGCACGTGCTGGATCGCCTCGACGAGAGCCTGATCGCGTTCGAGCGGAACCTGCGCGCGCGCGGCTTCCAGGTGCACTGGGCCGAGACGCCCGCGCAGGCGAACGAGATCGTGCGCGAGATCGCGCGCAGGACCGGCTGCAAGCGCGCGGTGAAGTCGAAGTCGATGGCCACCGAGGAGACGCACCTCAACGCCGCGCTCGAGCAGGACGGCATCGAGGTGGTGGAGACGGACCTCGGCGAGTACATCGTGCAGCTCCGCCGCGATCGGCCCTCGCACATCATCCTGCCGATCATCCACCTCACGCGCGAAGACGTGGGCAAGGTGGTGAGCGAGGAGCTGCACGTGCCGTACACCGACGAGCCGAAGGAGCTCGCGGCGATCGCGCGCGAGGTGCTGCGGGCGAAGTTCCTCGCGGCGGATCTCGGGATCACGGGCGCGAACTTCGGCCTCGTCGAGGAAGGAGCCCTCTGCCTCGTCTCGAACGAGGGCAACATCCGCATGACGAGCTCGCTGCCGCGCATCCACGTGGCGCTCCTCGGCATCGAGAAGCTCGTGCGGAACGCCGGCGATCTCGACGCGATGTTGCGCTTGCTCGCGCGCTCGGCGACGGGGCAGAAGCTCACCGTCTACACCTCGCTGATCGAGGGGCCGCGCCGTTCCCCCGATGACGAAGGTCCCGAGGAGTCGCACGTGATCCTCCTCGACAACGGGCGCAGCGCGACGCGCGGCGGTGAAGAGGCGGAGATCCTCGCCTGCATCCGCTGCGGCGCCTGCTTGAACGCATGCCCGGTCTATCAGCAGATCGGCGGCCACGCGTACGGCGACACCTATCCCGGGCCGATGGGCGCCATCTGGACGCCGTCGCTGCGCGGCATGGAGGGCTGGAAGGAGCTGCCCGGCGCGAGCTCGCTCTGCGGTGCCTGCGAGGAGGTCTGCCCGGTGAACCTCCGCATCCCGAAGATGCTGCTCTCGCTGCGCGCGCGTGCGCGCGAGCAGCACGGCGCGTCGCCGCGCTGGCTGCGCTTCGGCCTCCGCTTCTACGCGACCCTCGCGCGGCGACCTTGGCTCTGGCGGAGCGCGCTGCGCTTCGCCGCTCTCGGCGCGCGCTTGCTCGCGCGCGACGGCTGGCTGCGGAAGGGCCCCGGACCCCTGCGCGCGTGGACTGCTCGCCGCGATCTCCCCGCACCCGCTGCACAGAGCTTCACCGCGTGGATGAACGCGCGCGCGAAGGAGCGTCCCCGTGGCTGATCCGCTCGATACGCAGGCGGCGCGCGAGCGCATCCTCGCGCGGCTCCGCGCGGGGCAGCGCACCGGCGATCTGCCCGTCCCCGAAGGCGAGGTCCCGATCCCGCGGAGCACTCTCGAGAGCGCCCCGCGCGCAGCGCTTCTCGCGCGTTTCGCCGAGGAGCTGCGCCTACTCGGCGTCGCGTTCCATCGCGAGCCCGACGCGGACGCGGTCGAACGCCGCGTGCGCGAGCTGCTCGGCTCCGCCACCGTGCTCGCGTGGGCGCGGGAAGCCTTGCCCTACGAGCTCGGCGCGCGGCTCCGCGATCTCCCGCTCCGCGGCCCCGGCACCCCGCGCGCCGAAGCGGCCGCGTGCGGCGCCGGCTTGGTCGGCGTGCACGCCGCCGTCGCCGAGACGGGCTCGATCGTCTGCCTCTCGTCGCCGACGACGCCGCGAACGGCCTCGCTCCTGCCGCCGCGCTTCGTAGCCGTCGTGCGCGAAGCCCAGATCCTGCCGACGCTCGGCGCCTTCCTGCGCGCGCGTCGCGCGGACTTCCCCGACGCCTCCGCCGTGCACGTGATCACCGGCCCGAGCCGCACCGCCGACATCGAGCTCCAGCTCACCCTCGGCGTCCACGGCCCGGGAGAGGTCGCGGTCGTCCTCGGCCCCTGAGTCTGCCTTCGGGTGGCCGGATAGCTGGCGGATAAGGGCCGCATGGCGCGCGGCCTGGATATCGAGTTCGAACGATTCGCTCATCCTCATCTGCGGGTGAACATTCCCTGCACGAACTCCGTCGCAGAGTTGGCCGGCGGTCTCTCGCTCGAGTCCGCGGCTATACTCCCTTCGAGCTGGATCGCCCCCCTTCCCTCGGGTGCGGCGGTCTGGCCTCGTCGATCCGCGCCGACGCTGTGCGTCGCCGCTCCACTCTTGCCCCGGATTCCCGCGATGCGCTCCCTCCACGCCCTCGCGCTATCGGCGTTTGCCGCTGGTGCGATCGCTGACTCTGCGTCGGCGCAGAACTGCGACCTCTCGACCCTCTTCAATGCGGGCCAAGGCCTGCAAGCCGGTGGGACGATGGCGTTCAACCTGACGGTGACCACGCCCATCGTCATCACGAGCTTCGAGGTCAACACCAACGCCACGGTCGGCACGCCGCTGCCCCTCTCGGTGTGGATCACGCCGAACGCCTACACCGGTCAGCTCGCGAACCCGGGCGCGTGGAGCCAGGTCGGACAGGACAACGGCACGGGCCAGGCGCAGGGGGCGAACCTCGCCTCGCCGATCCCGCTCCAGAATCCCATCATCCTCTTCGCCGGCAGCTACGGCATGGCGCTGCACGCGCCGACGTGGACGCAGCGCATCACCGTCGGCAATGCGACGAATCAGACCTACTCCAACGCCTGCATGACCTTCCAAGCCGGAGCGGGCACGACCGGTCTGTTCTCGGGCAGCATCGTCACGCCGCGCGTCTGGAACGGGAACATCCGAGCGCAGCGAGCCAACGGCCTCTACGCGGACTTCACGGCCGGAACGCCCTCGGGAACGACACCCCACACGGTGGGCTTCTCCGACGCGTCCTTCACGACCTCGCCCGGGGGCGTGCTGGCGTGGGCCTGGGACTTCAACGGGGACTCGATCATCGACTCGAACCTGCAGAACCCGAGCTACACCTACACCGCCTGCGGTCGCTACGACGTGACGCTGACCGCCGACGACGGCCTCAATCCGCCGAGCACGATCAGGAAGCGCCGCTTCATCACGGCCGATCCGCAGCTCTTGATCGACGCCGACTTCACCTTCGCCGCGGGCGCTGCGCCGCTGTCGATGGCCTTCACCGACGCTTCTGCGGGCACGCCGACGCTCTGGTTGTGGGACTTCAACGGCGACAACGTGCCTGACTCGGCATTGCAGAACCCGACCTGGACCTACGCCGCGCCGGGCACCTACACCGTGAGCCTCGAAGCGACGAACGGATGTGGCAGCGATACCGAGCGCAAGGTCGTCAACGTCATCGTGAACGATGACTGCTCCGGCGCGATCACCGTCACCGCCGGTCTGAGCCCGGTCTATACCAATACGGGTGCTACGACGTCGTTCCCTTGGCCTTGCGCTGGGGGCGGCACGGACGTTTGGTACGTCTATCGCGCGCCCTGCGCGGGTCAGCTCCTCGTGAACCTCTGCACGGGCACGACCTACGATTCCGCGCTCGAGGCCTTGTCCGGGACCTGCTCGAACTTGACCTCCCTCGCGTGCAACGACGACACCTGCAACCTCAACTCGAGCATCACCTTCCCGGTGATGGGTAACCAGCTCTACTACCTCCGCGTCGGCGGCTACAACGGCGCGGATGGCAACTTCCGGTTGAACATCACCTATACGCCGAGCGGCGCGGGCTCCTGGACCTCGATCTTCCCCGCCTGCGGTGGTGCGAACCTGGCGACGACCGGTACGCCGACCCTCGGCACCGCGTTCGATCTCGCCGTGACGCCGACGAGCGGCCCGACCTTCATCACCATCGGCAGCCTGCCGATCGGCGTTCCGCTCTGCCCGCAGGGCTGCATCCTGGGCCACAACATGGACGTCGTGCTTCCCGGCCCGACCTTCACGGCGACGGTGCCGTGCCTGCCGTTCCTGCGCGGCGGCTCGGTGTACTTCCAGGGCATCACCCTCGGGGCCGCCGGCGGCTGCGCCCCGGCGTTGCCGATCGTGACCACCAACACGGTGCAAGCGACGATCGGTTGAGCTTCGGAGTCGCGTCGCCGACGCGGCTCGTTCGATCGAACGCTGCGGCGTCGAGTCGAGGTGCGCTCCCGCGGGGAGGCGCCTCGGCTCGACGCCGCCGTCGTTCCGGGAAATCGATCCCGCGTGGCGGCTCGTGCGAAGGGACGGGGCGTAGGGGAGCGTCCGGGTCGCGTGATCCGGACTTCCTCCGTACCTCACGAGAACAAGTCATGCTACGCCACGCTCTCTGTTGGCCTCTCTTCACGTCGCTCGCCGCGCTCGGTCTCCGCGCGCAGGAGCCCGCTTCCAGCGCTCTACCCGAGTCGGTCACGAAGACCCTCTCGACGGCTGCCGATTGGCTGCGCCCGATCCATGGGGCCGTCGATGATCCGCAAGCAGCGGAGTACGGGCTCTGGGCCAGCGGCCCGGACTACAAGGTCTCGTTCGGTCGCGCGATCGGCTTCTATCCGCTGCGCGGAGAAGCCGGCGAGAACGCGCCGCTCTACTGGAAGACCCGCTCGATCCGCGTCGGCGCGCAGGAGCTGCTCTCGGCTTCGGCATCCGCCGATGCCACGCACACCGACTGGCGCTACGAGCTGCATCACGGCGCCGTCGACGAGATCTACGACGTGCGTTCCGCGGGCGTCGAGCAGAGCTTCCGCCTGCACGAGCGGCCGCCGGTCGTGGGTGACCTGATCATCGAGGGCGAGATCACGGGACCGCTCGGCTGCGCCGAGCAGGAACCCGCGCATCGCGAGCTCGACTTCGGCCTCGGCGCCGATCGAGCGTTGGTGCGCTACGGCGCGGCGATCGCCATCGATGCCGCGGGTCGCAGCACACCCGTGCTCTCGAGCTTCGCGAACGGCGCGATCCGCCTGCAGCTCGCGGGAGAGTGGCTCGCCGAGGCGAGCTTCCCGCTCGTCGTGGATCCGCTGCTCACCCGTCGCGACATCCAGAACGGTGCGTTCGTCGGCGGGGTCGACATCGCGGTCGATGAGCTGCATCACCACTTCCTCGTCGCGCGCGAGCGACTCTTCGCGATCGGCGATTACGACCTCTACTCCACAGTGGTCAGCTCGTCGGGACTGAAGCTCTCCGATGCGTTCGAGGACATCGCTGCCGGCTGGAGCACGCTGCATGCCAGCGGTACGCATGTCCTCGGCGCCCATCGTTGGGTGCTAGCGTTCGAGCGGCTCTTCGCTGCTCCCGCGGGATCCAACGTCTACGCTTACATCCAGGATGAGGGCTCCGTCGCGCCCGCGGGAGTCGTGCGTCAGGTGGCGAGCGCGCTGGGCGTGCACGAGCGCTATCCCTCCGTGGGTGGAACTGCGGATCATCTCGATGAAGAGGCCTTGATCGTCTACCAGGAAGACCAGAACGCCGCGGTGATCGACACCGACGAGTCGCGCGTTCGCGGCGCGATGCTCGACGTGCAAGCTCGGACCTTCGCTCCGTCGTTCGCGATCTCCATCGATAGCCCGGGACACGACTGCGAGCGTCCCTCGGTGAATCGCCGTTCGGGTGGCATTTTCGACCCTTGGCTCGTGGTCTACGCGCAGTGGAACGCCGCCAACGCGAACGACGACTGGGACATCATCGGTCGCAAGGTGAGCGCCGACGAGACGCTCTCCGGTAGGGAGATCGTCGCCGCGGCTCTCGCCGGTGAGCACGCGCTCTGGCCCAAGGTCGAAGGGGCTGGCGGACGCTTCCTCGTCGTCCACGGCGCCTTGGCCAACGCGCAGAAGGCCTACGGCGAGACCTTCTCCACGATCCGCGCGCAGCGCGTGGACTGGGACCTCTTCGCCGCGGCGCCCTCCTTTCCGCACCCGCGGCGCATGCTGCGCACGGCGGCTTCGAATCGCTTCGGCTTCGGGCGTCCCGCGAGCCGCTCCGTGGCCTTCAACCACGACACGCGCTCGCACTGGGGCATCGGCTGGATCGAGGATGGCCGCAGCTTGCGCTGCGTGCGCACGGGCTTCGACGTCGGCATCGTGGAAGACGCGACGGTGTACTCCGTGGCGAGTGAGTTCGTGCGCGGCTTCGGCGCCTGCTACGACCCGACCTTGCAGACCTTCGCTCTCGCCTTCGGCGTGAACGATGTCGCCGACCAATATCCCGTCTACAAGCAGGACCTGGGATTCCAGAACGCCTTCAACCTGACCTTCGGGGCGGGCTGCGAAGGGACGATCGAAGCGCGCGGGACGCTCAACGGACCGTCGGCGCCCTACGCCGGGTCGGAGTTCTTCTCCATCACCCTCGACAACGGCGTGGCCTTCGCGCCGACGGCGCTGCTGATCGCACCGCTGCCCGGAGCGCTGCCGATCGGCAACGGCTGCACGCTCCTGCTCGATGCCGCGACCTTCTTCATGGTCGGCAGCGGCGTCACGAACGCGGTAGGCGACTTCGGTGTGCAGATGCCGCTGCCCACGACGCCGATCTACGAGTTCGATGTGTATTGGCAGTGGTTCCAGCTCGACCCGGTGAGCGGGCAGCCGCGGCTCTCGAATGGTCTGCGGACCTTCGTGCGCTGACCCTGCCGGGCACGCGGGCACGATCGGGACGGGGGCGATGTCCGCAGGAGCGGCATCGCTTCCGTCCTCGGTCTGGGCCTGGGGCGGCGTTCGGAAAGGGATTCCCACTCCGCGCGGGTGGGCGCCTCGCTCCCGCCGATAGATAGAGTGGTCGCCCTGCGTCCGTCTGGAGCGGGAGCGCAACTCCCTCGATACTAGGCCGCGCCAACCCCACGGCCGCACGCATGCCCAACGTCGACCTACGCTCCGAGCCGATGCTCCGCGCCGTTCCCGAGGAGAACGGTCGCAAGCTCCTCGGCGCCGTCGTCCTCCGCTCCAAGATCGGAGAGGACGAGAAGCGGGCGATCTATCGCGGTCGGCATACGCGCCTCGGACTCGAGGTCGCCGTCGAGTGCTACGAGGCGCAGCGGGGGATCGAGGGCTCCGAGCTCCTGGAGCGCCTGCGCCGCTCGGCGCAGATCGCCTCGGGGATCGTGCATCCCCACCTGCGCCGGGTGATCGACTTCGGCGTGCGCTACGGGGTCGCCTTCCTGGTGCTCGAGTACGTGCCGGGCGACACGGTGCGCGCGCGCGTCGAGAAGAACGGCCCGCTCTCCAGCGGGGAAGCCGCGACGATCGTGCTGCACGCGGCGCGCGGCGTGGCCGCGGCCCACGCGGAGGGCCTCGCCCACGGCTCCATCGGGCCCCACGGCGTGCGCGTGACCCCCGACGGCAAGGTGAAGGTCGCCGACCTCGGCTTCGCGCGGCGCTTGCCGCTGCATCCCGGCCAGGACGTGGACCATCAAGCCCTCTCGGCCGACGTGGTGGCCCTCGGCGCGCTCCTCGCCTTCCTCGTCACCGGGCGAAGCCTCCCGATGGCCGAGGCCACCCGTCTCCGCGCGGAGCATCCCGAGATCCCCGCCTGGGTGATCGAGCTCCTCGAGCTCTGTCTCGGCGATGGCGACGGGCCGCGTCCCAAGGACGCTCTGGCGCTGGTGCGCGCGATCGAGGCAAAGCTCGGCGCCGAGAGCTCGCTCGCGGATCCGCTCGCCGCCCTGAGCTCCGCGCCGGAGCGCGAGATCCTCCCGGAGCGGCCGGAAGCGCCGGCTCCTGCGCGCGAACGAGCGGATCGCCCTGCACGGACGCGCACCCACGAGCGCCGCGAGCGCGAAGAAGCGCACCGCGAGCCGCCGCGCGCTCGACCGGTGCGACCGAGCAAGGAGTCCAGCTTCGGCGAGAGCGATCTCCCCGAGCTGCTCTCGCCGGAGCTCGCTCGTCCCCTCGCGGCGCCGCGCGCACAGCCGCGCAGCGCCGCGCGTCCACCCGCGCCCGTGCCTGCCCCGGTCGTGCCTGCGCCGTCCGTGCTCGCGCCCGCGCCGGTCGCTCCGGAGCCGCCGCGGATGGCGCCTCCGCAGCCGGCGGCGCCGCGGCCGGATTCGCGGGGCGCCGAAGCGCTGCGGCGAGGTTCGCGCACGCCGTGGTGGAGCCTGCCCGCGGCTCCGCGGCGCCGGCGTCTGGCGATCGCCGTCGTGCTGCTCGTCTGTGGCGCCGGGCTCGCCGCCATTCCGATCTGGAACGCGCTGCGGCCTTCGGAGGCCGAGCGAGAGAAGGCGGCCGCGGCGGCCTTCGATCAATTGCTCGCGCGCCTGCGACGCGCGGAGATCGAGTTCGGCTCGGGCACCGAGCCGATCGACGTCCATCGCCAGCTCGAGGCCATCCGCCGCGATTTCGCGCGCTGGACCGGCGCGCCGGACAAGCGCCAGTTCGTCGAGTTCCGCGTGACGGAGGTCGCTCGGCCCGTGCAGGCGGCGCTGCTCGCGCGCGAGCTGCAGCGCCTCGCCGTGCGCCTCGAGCCGCAGGTGCTCGGCGCCCCGCCGATCCCGGTGCCGCCGGGGAGCAAGCACGCGCTCGGTGGGCGGCGCGTCGAGCTCTCGTGGACGAAGAGCGAGCTCTTGCCGGGAGTCGAGCTCCGCGCCACGAGCGCCGCGGGCGGCGAGACCTTCGACGCGACGATCCTCGATCGCGGCACGCGGCAGGTCGGTCAGCTCGCGCTCTCCGCGGACGGGAGCTATGCGCTGAAGCTCGTGCGTCGCGGCGAAGGCTGGGCCGACAGCGTCTTCGAGCTCGCCCTCGACATCGACACGCAGCCGCCTGCCGTCGTGCTGGAGGTGCCGGCGGAGGGCGCGCGTCTCGAGCTCGCCCCCGGCGCGAAGATCGCCGTGCGCGGACGCGCCGAAGATCGCGTCGGAACGAAGAGCGTCGCCCTCCGCTGGAGGAGCTCGCGCGGCGCCGAGCAATCGGTGGCCACCGCGCTCGACGGCGCGAAGTTCCAAGTCGAGTTCGCGCCGGAGCAGCTCGAATCCGGGAGCTACGAGCTCGTGATCGTCGCCGAGGATCGCCTCGGCAACCTCGTGCGCTTCAAGCGCGCGGTGCTGGTCGTCGCGCTGCCCGCGGCGCCCGATCCGTCGGCGGCGAAACGCGCTCCGGAGCTCGAGCTCGAGGTACCCGCCGCGGCTCGGACGGCGCCGAGTTCATCGCCCGAGAAGCTCGCGGCCGAGCTGCCGACGAGCGCGTTCCCGGTCGCGAGTCGGCCTCCGGACGAGAGCTTGGCACCGTCGGCGCCCGTTCCTCTCGGAGCGTCGAGTCCCGCGACGGCGGGCGATCGCGCGGCGCGGCCCGAGGATCGCCCCGCGGTTCCGGGGCCCGCTCGCGAAGGCGTGCGCGTCTCGACACCCGAGATCGTGCTGCCGCTTCCGCAGGGTAGTACGCCCGAAGCCCCCGGCCTCGAGCTCGAGGCACCTCGGACGGCCACCGAGAACGCCACGGCTCGCGCCAAGCCGGAGTCGGCGCCCGCGCTCGTGAAGCCCGAGCCACGCGAAGATCCGAGCGAGCTCTCGCTCAAGCCGGCCCCTGGCGTCGTCCTCGATCCGCCGAAGGTCGCGGTGGAGAGCGCCGCGCCGCTCGGCGAGCGTCCGCCGGCGGAGCCCGCGCCGCGCAGCGTGGGTGAAGTCAAGGTGCGCGAGATCGAGATGCCCTCGCTCCCGCGCGAGCCGGCGTTCGATCTCGCGTTCTTGAAACACTGCACCGAGCTTCCGCCGGAGCACGCGCGCGATCCGCGGACGAAGCTGCCGCTCCGCATCGAGCTCGCTGCACTCGGTCTCGAGCTCTGCCTCGTCCTGCCGCCCGAGCAAGGCGAGTTCTTGATGGGGGCATATCCGAATGCCTCTACGGCAGTCGAGGTCGCGCGCGGTGACTTCCCGCGCAAGGTGAAGCTCGACGAGCCCTTCTATCTCGGTGTGCTCGAGGTGCGAGAACGCGACTGGGAGCGCGTGATGGGCGGCACGGGAACGCGCGCGCGCTACGAGCCCGCGACCGATCGCCCCGCGGGCAACCTCTCGTTCGCCGACGTGCAGCTCTTCGTCGCGCGAGCCAACGCCAAGCTCGAAGCGGAGGGGCTGCTCGAAGTCCCCGACGAAGTGCGTTGGGAGTACGCCGCTCGCGGCGCGCAGCTCGCGCTCTTCCCGTGGGGCAACGAGCTCGAAGGCGAGCGCGCGCATCTCGGAGCGACCTCGTTCGCGCCTGCTGGCTCGCGACCGCAGGGGCGCTCGCTGCACTGCGGCGCGCTCGATCTCGCCGGCAACGCGAAGGAATGGTGCCGCGGCCGAACGATCGACGGCCGCGAGGAGAGGCCCGTGTTGCGCGGCGGCTCCTATCTCGATCCGCTGCGCCTCGCGACGACCTTCCATCGCGAGCAGCCCGCGCTCGATGGCGCGCAGCCCCAGTTCGGCTTCCGCGTGATGCTCCGCGTCCCCACGGTACAGTAAAGGTGCCAGGCACGTTTGCTGTACCGTGCACTCAAAGCGCCCGGAACGTCGTGAACTCCAGATTGGAGAGCCGCGCGGTGGGCCCGCTCAGCATCTGCCAGTAGACGCTGCGTCCGAGCAGGCTCGGATCGAAGGGCACGAGCGCAGAGATCGACGCTCGACCGCTCGCATCGAGTCGGGCCGAGCCTACGAGCAGCATGCTCGCTGGGTCGAGGCTCAGTGTGCCCAACGGCGGGAGGGGGATGCTCGTGCGCGAGGCGGCGGCGAAGAGCAGCGCCGAGCCGTTTCTCTGCCCCGAGAGCTCGAGCGTCTGGCGCTTGCCGAGGCGCGGGCCGGCTCGGTAGCCGAGCTGATGGTGGAGGTTCAGGAGCACGACGTTGGCTTGCGGTCGTTCGAGGGGGCCGCCGCGCAGCGCGACGAGGTCGTGATCTCCGTCGCCGTCGAGATCACTTGCAGCGCTCGCGACGCCGAGCTCGTCCACCAAGGCGCGGAACGCCGTGCGCGTGGATTCGAAGTTCCCGTCGCCGCGATTCAAGAGGAGCCAGAAGTGCGTGGACACCGCGAAGTCGAGATCTCCATCACCGTCCGCGTCGAGCGGAGTCAACCGCGCCGAGCTCCCGACCGGCGTGGCTGCCGGGAGCTCGACGAAGCCGCCGCGACCGTCACCGAGCATCACGTTCGCGATGCGTCCCGTTCCTCCGGTCACGAGGTCGAGGTCGCCGTCGCGATCGATGTCGACGAGATGGACTTCGAAGGTCGGCACGACGGGACCGTTCACACCGCTCGTCGCATCGGTGAAGAGTCCGGCGCCATCGTTCAGCGCCAGCTCGATTGTGCCCAAACCGCCCTGCGCGTTCGTGAGATGCGTAGTCGCGCAATCGAGATCTCCATCGCCGTCGACATCGCCGAAGGCGACCCCGCGCGTGTCTTCGACGCTCGGCGGGAGCTGAGCCGAGATATCCGTGAAGCCCGCGTTGCCGTCGTTGCGGAAGAGGCGGTCCTGTGCGAGCGCATTCGATCCGCCGGTCGCGACGTAGAGATCGAGGTCGCCATCGGCGTCGATGTCGGCGAGCGCGAGATCGTTCACCGGGGCGTTGATTGTCGGGAAGCTCCCCTGGAGCTCCACCAGCGCGGGCATGCGCAGCGGGATCGGGCCGCGGAGTAGATTGCGATAGAGCGCGACGACGCCGCTCGCGGTTCCGAGCACGAGATCGGAATCTCCATCGCCGTCGAGATCGCCCGCGACGAGCGTCTGTACGCGATCGGGTGTCGTGAGCAGGAGGTTCGGGATCTCGGAGAAGCGCCCCGTGCCGTCGTTGAGATGCAGGCGGCAGCGCTCCGGAGTGCCATTGGGCGACGTCGGGCTAAGGTTCGCGACGATGAGGTCCGCATCGCCATCCAGGTCGATATCGACGAGCACGCCATCGGTGCTCGTATCGGCAGCGCCGAGGTTCTCCGGGTCGACCCCGAAGAAGTTGCCGGCGCCATCATTGAGATAGAGCTCGCTGCGAGCTTCGCTGGTACTGCTCGCAGGAAGACGCACGAGCAGCGCATCGATGTCGCCGTCCCCATCGACATCGCCCAGGGCGAAGGAATCGACTCCGCTCCGCACGCTAGGGATCGCCGCGGCGCCGAGAACGAATCGGCGTTGGCCGTTGTTCCACAGCACCTCGGTGGATCCGAGCACCAGATCCACGTCGCCGTCGCGATCGAGGTCGGCGCTGTGTGCGGCGCCCTGGGGCGCAGTCAGGTTCGCCGGCAGCGCCAGAGCATCGAAGGCGAAACTGCCTCGACCGTCGTTCCAGAACAGGCTTGCGACGCCGCTCCCGACGAGCACCAGATCGGGATCGCGATCGCGATCGAGATCCGCGAGGAGCGGCGACGGCACCGAGCTGCTCGGCGAGCTGAGAGCGCGCCCCGTAGTGAAGGAACCGCTCCCCGAGTTGAGGTAGGTCCAGAAGCTCGTGGTGTTCGTAGCGCAATCCCAGCGCGGCACCACGGCGTCGATATCTCCATCGCCATCCACATCGCCGAGGAGCGGCGCGCTCGACCGCGATACGAGGTCGATTGGAAAGGCCGCGAGGTCGCGCACGAGATTCCCCGTCCCGTCGTTGCGATGGAGCGCCAAGGAGAATCCGGAGAACCCGAAGCAGAGCTGCTGTCGCGCTAACAGCGCGTCGAGGTCACCGTCTCCGTCGAGATCGCCGAGCGCTATCGGAGGGAATGCATCTGCAGTTCCGGAGCAACGCGAGGCGAAGAAGTTGCCGAGGCCCGCATTGAGGTAGCAGGTGAGCCCCGTCGTGGCGCCACTCAAGGCATCGAGATCGCCGTCTCCATCGAGGTCGCCCACTCGCAGATCGCGCGGTGGGCTCGCGATCCATCGCTGCCCGGTGAATCCGCCTACGCCATCGTTCCAGAGCAGCCAGCTCCCGAGGAACGCGTCCAGGTCGCCGTCCGCATCTATGTCCGCGAGAACGACCTCTCCGACTTCTGCACGCACGTAACGTGGCAGGTGGACGTGGAGCTCGTCGAAGATCGGCGCTTGAGCGCTGGCGAAGGGCGCGCTGCTGAGGGCTAGGCAGATACCACTCGAAAAGATGAAGGCTCGAAAAGGCGTGATCACGAAGGCGCTCCTGGCTCGGAGAATCCTGGCAGCGCCCATAGTCACGCTTCGCGCTGCTGTAACGACCGCCGTGCGGCGGCTCATCAGATTCTGCTCCAGATTCCGGACGAGCGTCCGGATCGCACGATCCGGCCGACCGCGCTCGGGTACGAGGCGCAAATCCGGCTCGAGGCTTGCGAGGTCGACGCAGCGGCCCTTGAGCTCTTGGCCTGCCGGGCAGGTCCGGCGCACGGAGCGTTACAAGCAAAACCGAACAGCTCTTCACCCGCGCGGGCGCAGGGTCGATAGCCCGCCGTCGACGTGGATCACCTGGCCCGTGACCCAAGAGCTCTCCGTCGAGAGCAGCCACGCGAGCACGCGCGCGATCTCCTCGGGCTCGCCGACGCGACCGAGCGGATGGAGCGCAGCGGAGGCCTTCTCGAGAGCCGGGTTCGCGAGCAGGCGCTGCGCGAGCGGGGTGCGCACGAGGCCCGGCGCCACCGCGTTCACGCGCAAGCCGCGTCCGACGTAGGTCGCGGCGGCGGAGCGCGCGAGTGCCTCGACGCCAGCCTTCGCCGCGGCGATCGCTTCGTGGTTCGCGAGGCCGACGCTCGCGGCGACGCTGCTGACGAGGGCGACCGACGAAGGCCGCTCGCGCAGCAGCGCGCCCGCGGCGCGCACCGCGGCGAACGCGCTGAATAGATTCACCTCGAGCGCCTCGCGCAGCTCTTGCTCGCTCGTCGCGTGCGCGGGCTTCAGCGGGATCGAGCCCACGCAGCACGCGATGCCGTCGACGCGACCGCGGCGGTCCAGGAGACCGCGGACGAGGTCGTGCACCTCATCGAAGTGGCGTGCGTCGAGGACCGCGAGCTCGGCACCGAGGGGAGCCCCCGCGCTCTCGAGGCGCGGGCGATCCCGGCCCGCGAGGCAGAGCGCGGCGCCGCGAGCGTGCAGCTCGCGCGCGAGCGCCGAGCCGATGCCGCCGCCGCCGAGGATCAGGAAGAACGGTTGCTCCGTAGGTTGCATGGGGCTGCGTTCGTTCGCCGAGAGGTCGCGGGATGCAGAGCGGGGCCCGAGCTTGACGCGGCCCGTCGCGGGGGGCTCTGATCCCCCCGACGATCCTCCGAACCCTCAGCGAGCTGCTCGAGATGCCCTTCCCTTCGCCCTGCGTTCGCTTCGGCCTGCTCTTCCTCGGCGCGAGCTCGCTCGCGCTCGCCGTGATCCAGGATCCCACGCGCGCGCCCGGGATCCAGAAGGCCTACTTCGATCTCGCCGTGAAGCCCGGCGACGACTTCTACCGCTACGCCAACGGCAAGTGGCTCGCGGAGACTCCGGTGCCCGCGGACGAGTCGAGTATCGGCTCCTTCAGCGATCTCACCGACGGGGTCGAGGAGCACCTGAAGAAGATCCTGGAGGAGCGCCTCGCCTCGAACGCCGCGCAGGGCAGCGAAGCGCAGCAGATCGGCGACTTCTATCGCGCGTACCTCGACGAGGCGCGGCTCGAGGAGCTGCGCGCGAAGCCGCTCGCCGCGGAGCTCGCCGCGATCGATGCGCTTGCGCGCCTCGAGGACTTGCCCGCGCTGCTCGCGCGCTTGGCGAAGAGCGGCGTCAGCATCTTCCGCCACCGCGTCGGCCCCGACGCAAAGGACTCCTCGCGCTACGTGGTGATGCTCGCGCAAGGCGGGCTCGGTCTGCCCGATCGCGACTATTACCTCTCCGACGACGAGAAGCTGGCTGCCGTACGCGGCACCTACCAGGAGCACATCGCGCGGATGTTCCAGCTCCTCGGCGCCAGCGACGCCGGCGAGCAAGCCGAGGCGATCCTCGATCTCGAGACGCAGCTCGCGCAGAAGTCGTGGACGCGCGTCGAGTCGCGCGATGCGGTGAAGACCTACAACTTCCACGACCGCGCGGCGCTGCAAGCGCTGACGCCCGCGTTCGACTGGGCGCCGTTCTTCAGCGCGCTCGGCTACGACAAGGCCCCGGGCTATGTCGTCTCGCAGCCGAGCTTCTTCGGTGACTGGGCGAAGATCCTCCAGCAGACCTCGCTCGCTTCTCTGAAGGCCTATCTGCGTTGGAACGTACTGTCCGATGCGGCTCCGCTCCTCTCGTCGGACTTCGCCGGCGAAAGCTTCGCCTTCCGCGAGACGGTGCTGAACGGCGTCTCGCAGATGGACCCGCGCTGGAAGCGCGGCGTCGCCGCGACACAGGCCGCTCTCGGCGAGGTGCTCGGCAAGCTCTACGTCGAGCGGCACTTCCCGCCGGCCGCGAAGGCGCGCATGGAGACGCTCGTCCAGAACCTGATCAAGGCGTACGGCGCGAGCATCGCCGAGCTCGACTGGATGAGCGAGGAGACGAAGCGGAAGGCGCTGGAGAAGCTCGCGAAGTTCCGGCCCAAGATCGGCTATCCGTCGCGCTGGAAGGACTACTCCGCGCTCGTCGTGGATCCGCAGGACCTCTTCGGCAACGTGCGGCGCGCCCGTGCCTGGCAGCTCGAGCGGCAGGCCGCGAAGCTCGGGCAGCCGATCGATCGCGAAGAGTGGTTCATGACGCCGCAGACGGTGAACGCGTACTACAGCCCGGTGGGCAACGAGATCGTGTTCCCGGCCGCGATCCTGCAGCCGCCCTTCTTCGACCTCCAGGCCGACGACGCGGTGAACTACGGCGGCATCGGCGCGGTGATCGGCCACGAGATCGGGCACGGCTTCGACGATCAAGGCTCGCGCTACGACGGCGACGGCAACCTGCGCTCCTGGTGGACCGATGAAGATCGCCAGCGCTTCGAGACGCGCACGAAGGCACTCATTGCGCAGTACAACGAGTTCGAAGCCCTGCCGGGTCGCAAGGTGAACGGCGCGCTCACGATCGGCGAGAACATCGGGGATCTCGGCGGCCTCTCCATCGCCTACCGCGCCTGGCAGATGTCGCTCGGCGGCAAAGAAGCCCCGGTGATCGACGGCCTCACCGGCGCGCAGCGCTTCTTCCTCTCCTACGCGCAGATCTGGCGCCGCAACTACCAGGAGGAGAACCTCCTGCAGCGCCTGAAGTCCGATCCGCACTCGCCCTCGGAGTTCCGCTGCAACGGGATCGTGCGGAACTTCGGCCCCTGGTACGAGACCTTCGGCGTCCCCGCCGGCGCGAAGCTCTATCTCGCGCCCGAGCAGCGGGTGAAGATCTGGTAGCCGCGTCGCTCACTGCACAGTAAAGGTGCCAGGCACCTTTACTGTGCAGTGGGGGGGTGGGCAAGATGCGCGAATGCGCTGCCGAACCCTCCTGTACTGCTGCTCTGCTCTCCTCGTCTTCGCCGCGGCCCTGCCGGCCCAGCAACCCGTCGCCTGGCCGAAGACGATCACCTACGTCGCGAAGCTCGGCGGCACCGAGATCGGGCGCGAGAAAGTCGTACTCGACGGCGCGAGCTGGAGCACGGAGGGGAGCTTCGATCTCCTCGGCACGCGGAAGGGCGGCTACGTCGCGGCGCGGACGGCGCTCGACGGCGTCGACTTCGACTATCGCATCACGCATCGGCTGCCGACCGAGGAGATCACGGTCGAGAGCGCGCGCCGCGGCGCGCGCTACACCGTGAAGATCCCTGCGAAGCAGATGGACAGGGGGATCGACGTCGAGGCAGCGCAGCCGGCCTTCGTGTTCGACAACCTGGTCTGGGCCTGCTTCCTCGACGTCGGTCGCGAGCTCGCGCGGCTCGAGCGCGCGGGTGCGCTCGCCGCCGATGCGAAGCTGCTCGGCGTCGCGGGCTCGGGCCCGAAGGCCTTCGAGATCGTGCATCGGAGCACGGAGGCGTCGGGGCAAGTCGTGCGCGGTTCGCTCGTGCCGCTCCGCATCTCGAAGTTCCTCCTCCCGCCGAACGTCGAGATCACGGCGACGTGGAACCAAGAGGGGCTACCGCTGCGCTTCGAGATCCCGCAGCAGCGCATCGTGGTGCACGTCGAGGGCTTCGAGGAGATCCACTGCGGCGCGAAGGTCGAGCCGAAGTCGATCGTGGACAGCGGCCCGTGGCGCGAGAAGCTCTCGAAGCCGGAGCACCGCGTGGTCGTGGAGCGCGGAGTCGATGTCGCGATGCGCGACGGTGTGAAGCTGAAGGTCGATGTCTATCGGCCGGCGGGCGAAGGCAAGTTCCCCGCGATCCTCGCGCGCACGCCGTACAACCGCGTGAGCGAAGGCGCGCTGAAGGGGCACTACTACGCCGAGCGCGGCTACGTCTTCCTCGCGCAGGACGTGCGCGGGCGCTTCGATAGCGAAGGAGAGTTCATCCCCTTCGCTAACGAGGAGCGCGACGGGCACGATTCGCTGAGCTGGATCGCGGCGCAGCCTTGGTGCTCGGGCCGCATCGGCATGATCGGCGCTAGCTACGTCGGGCTCGTGCAGTGGCTCGCCGCGAAGTCGGGTCATCCCGCGTTGAAGTGCATCGTCCCGCAAGTCTCTCCGCCCGATCCGCAGGAGAATTTCCCCTACGAGGGCGGCTGCTTCCTGCTCACCGCCGCGTGGTGGTCGCGCGTGCTCGAGACGATGGAGGCCGGCACCGATTGGGCGAGCGGCCTCGATTGGGAGGCGCTCTTCCGGACGCTGCCGCTCGGCGAGCTCGATCGCGCGCTGGGCGCGAGCGAGGAGTGCTTCCTCGACGAGTGGTTGGCGCATCCGCCGCACGACGTGGCGTACTGGGAGCGCATGTCGTACCAGAGCCGCTTCCCGAGCTTCGACCTGCCGGTGTTCCACGTCTCCGGCTGGTGGGACGGCGACATGCCCGGCGCCTATCAGAACTTCGCCGGCATGCGTGCACGGGCGAAGACCGAGGCCGCGCGGAACGGCCAGGTGCTCGTGATGGGGCCGTGGACGCACTTCTTCAACACGCAGCGGAAGCTCGGCGACGTCGACTTCGGCGACGAAGCGGTGATCGATCTCGAGTCGTGCCATCTGCGCTTCTTCGATCGCCACCTGAAGGGCGTGGAGAACGGCCTCGAGCAGGCGCCGCCCGTCCACGTCTTCGTCATGGGTGCCAACCGCTGGCGAGCCGCGCAAGGCTGGCCGCTCCCCGAGACGCGCTTCACGCCGCTCTATCTCACGAGCGGCGGCAACGCGAAGAAGCGCGATGGCGACGGCCTGCTCCAGCTCGCGACTCCGGCCGAGGGCGGGAAGCCCGAGAGCTACCGCTACGATCCGCTCGACCTGCCGTCGCTGGAGGACGTCGACTTCGGCGATCTGAGCGGCAAGGCGGTGACCGCCGATCAGTCCGACGAGCCGGACTTGGAGAGCACGCTCGACTTCCTGAGCGCTCCGCTCGCTGCCGCGTGCGAGATCGTGGGGCCGATCGAAGTGGTGCTCTGGGTCTCCAGCGACGCCGCCGACACCGACTTCGCCGCGGCGCTCTATCGCGTGACGAGCGACGGCAAGCGCTACGCGATCCGCGGCGGTGTGCAGCGCCTGCGCTACGCGCGCGATCCTCGCCTCGATCAGCCCGTGCCGCCGAACGAGGTCGTGCAGGTGCGCATCGACCTCTGGGCGACGGGGATCGAGCTCGCCGCGGGCGAACGCCTGGCGCTCAGCGTCGATTCGCTCGCGTGGCCGAGCTATGCGCGCAACCTGAACACGCTCGAGCCGCAGCTCACGGCGAAGGACGCCGTCGTCGCGACGAACACGATCTACCTCGACGCGGCTCGTCCGAGCCATGTCCTGCTCCCGGTGATCCCGAATGCCGAAGGACGCGGGCTCGAGCTCGCGCGCTGACTGTGCGCACGATGAGCGGGCTGCGCTGCCATCGCTGCCCTGCCAGAGGTTGATCGATTGAGCGAACGAGAGCTCCTGCTGCTGCACGCCGCGTCGACCTGGTTCCTCACCGGGTTGATCTGGATCGTTCAGCTCGTGCACTACCCGCTCTTCGCCTACGTCGAGCGCTCGCGCTTCGCGGCGTTCGAAGCCGAACATGGCCGGCGCATCTCGTGGATCGTGATGCCGACGATGGTGCTCGAGCTCGCGACGGCTGCTTGGCTGGTCGTGGCTCCGTCCGCCGCGCTGCCGCCCGCCTGGACCTGGACGGGCTTGGCGCTCCTCGCCGTGATCTGGGGCTCGACGGCGCTCCTCTCGGTGCCTTGCCATCGCGTGCTCGAGCGCGGCTTCGACGAGCGCGCGCATCGGCGTCTCGTGGCGACGAACTGGGTGCGCACGCTCGCGTGGACCGCGCGTGCGCTCCTCGTTGCCGCGATGCTCGCGCGCTGAGCCTCGGCTGCGATGCTCGCGGAGGCGCGGTTGTTTCAGCGGCGCGGCGCGCTGCGCCCGGAGCTCTTGCTCTCCTCGAGCAACGCCTTCAGCTCGCGCACGAGCTCGGGGCGCTCCTGGTAGAGGTTCTTCGTCTCGCCGGGGTCGCTCGCGAGATCGTAGAGCTGGCCCGGCGCCTCGGGCGCGGCCTCCGGCAGCGCGAACGCGCGCAGCTCGCCGCGTTCGTAGTTGTTGCCGCCTGAGCCGGGGTGATCGATGTATTTCCACGGCCCCCGGCGGATCGAGAGCGTGCGCGCGCCGCCGAAGGCCTGCGTCAGCAGATAGGGGCGTATGGCCGCGTCGGCCTGGCCTTCGAGCACGGGCAGGAAGTCGAAGCTGTCCTCCGCGGCGTCGTTCGGGAGCACAGCGCCCGTGATCGAAGCGAGCGTCGCCATGACATCGGTGAGGGAGAGGAGCTGATCGCTCGTCGTGCCGGCCTTCACGCGGCCCGGCCAGCGCACGATCAGCGGAACGCGGTGGCCGCCTTCCCACGCGTCGCGTTTCACGCCGCGCCACGGATGCGCGCCGTCGTGCTCGTGATCCTTCCGCATGTGGACGACGCTCGCCGTCTCGGGGCCGTTGTCGCTGGAGAAGAGTACCAGCGTCTCGTCGGCGATGCCGAGCCGCTCCAGGTCCGCGAGGAGCGCGCCCACGATCGCGTCCATTTCGGCGAGGAAGTCTCCGTGCGGTCCGGCGCCCGACTTCCCTTGGTACTCCTTCCCCGCGAACGACGGCAGGTGCACCGCCTGCATGGCGTGGTAGAGGAAGAACGGCTTCGCGGGTGCGCTGCGCTGGTGCTCCTCGAGGAACGCGCGGCTGCGTTCGAGGAAGACCAGGTCCACTTCCTCCATCGGGAAGTTCGGCGCGATCCAACCTGGGCGACAGTCGTTCGCGTAGGGATGCTGCGGCAGCTTCGCCTTGTCGATCGGACCCTTCGGCGGCACGGGGATGCGATCGCCTTCGAGGAACGCGTAGAGCCAATCGGTCGTGGGGCAGCACGCCGTGCCGAAGAAGCGCTCGAAGCCGTGCTCGAGCGGCCCGCCTTCCACGCGCCGCGTGTAGTCGATCCGCGCGATGTCCTCCAAGCGCCCGCTGTGCAGGGCGTCCCCGTTCGCATCGCGGAAGGTGAGGCCCACGTGCCACTTGCCGATCGCGGCCGTCGCGTAACCGCGCTCGCGGAGCATCTCGGGCAGCGTCAAGCGCTCCGCCGCGATCAAGGAGGGTCCGCCCGCGCCTTGGAACACCACGCCCCCGCGCGGGACGCGGAACGGCATCTGCCCCGTGAGCAGCCCGTAGCGCGTCGGCGTGCAGACCGTGCTCGGGCTGTGTGCATCGGTGAAGCGCAGCCCTGCGCGTGCGAGCCGATCGAGGTGCGGCGTGGGCACCTTCGCGCTCGGGTTGTAGCAGCCGAGGTCTCCGTAGCCGAGGTCGTCCGCCAGGATGAGGACGACGTTCGGCAAAGCCTGTCGCGGCTCCTGTGCTGCGGAGAACGCGAGCAGGTGCGTCGCGGCGCAGAGCGCGGCGCGGAGGTGGCTGCGAGTCATGAGAGAGATTCCTCGGTCGATCGGGCCGGCGAGCGCGCCGCCCACACGCGAACTGCCGTCGTGAGCGCGGCTCCCGCCGCGGCGAGGGCCATGTCCTTCTGGGCATCGAAGGCATCGCCTTGCTGACCGTTGTAGGTCTCGGCCTGCTCTGGCGCCACCGCGATCGTGAGCAGCCACTCGAAGACTTCGTAGAGTCCGCTCGCGGCGAGCACGATGCTGCACGCGACGAGCGCCGCGGCGCGTCGCGAGAAGCGGCCTCCGCACTCGAGGAGCGCCGCGAGTGGTGCCACGCCGAGCAGGCCGAACATCAGGTGAACGAAGCGATCGTAGTGATTGCGCGTCCAGCCGAAATGCCTCTCGGGAGACCAGCCGAGGAGCTCGCGCGACCACGCGTCGTAGGGCACGAAGGAATAGGTCCAGCGCGCGCCGACGATGTGCAGAGCCAGGAGCGCTGCGAGCGCCGCGAAGCTCGCGTTCGCGAAGGTCCCGCGGCGCGCGGCGATGAGGAGCGCGATCCACGCCGGCACCGTCGGCAGGTGCTGCAGGAGCTGATAGCGCGGGAACGGCGGCGACCAGAGCGAGAGCGCGAGCAGGCCGAGGAGCCCGGCGAGCAGGAAGAGCTGTACAGGTCGCGCGTGGAGTCGGGAGTGCAGGGGCATCGGAGCGGAGGCTCACTGTACAGTAAAGGTGCCAGGCACCTTTACTGTGCAGTGAGCGGCTCAGAAGCCGATGTTGCGCTCGACGCCGTTCGTGGCCGAGACGCCGTTCGCGGCGCCGGGATCGATGATCAAGGCTTGTGCGAACAGGACGGCACCGGCGAGCGTGGGATCGATGGTGCTCGAGATGTCGAAGTTCCCCGCACCCGCGCGGCCAGCGGTGCCACCCAGGAGGATCGGGAACGCGCCGTAGTCGGGCGCGGCGTAGAGCGTGAGTCCCGGGAACCCGGCGAAGTTCGGCAGGGCGATCTGGGTCGCTCCGAAGATCAGCAGCGCGGGTGCGCCGCCGAGTCCCGCGCGGAGGCGCAGCTCGGTGGCGAAGCCCACGCGGAGCGGTCCCGTTCCGCCGAGCACCGGCAGGCGTCCGTCGCTGCCCGCGAGGCTCTGTCCGTACTGGCGCGTGAAGCCTAGCCCCGCGCCGTGGAAGCGCCGGTTCTGCACGAGGATCGAGCCGATGAGATCGAGGTCGCCGTCCTGATCGACATCGGCGAGCGCGCGCGGGGTTCCCGTCAGGCACGCGAAGGTGCGGGGCGCTTCGAAGGTGAAGCCCGGACCGACCCGACGCAGGATCAAGGCGCGGTCCGTGGCGCCGAGCGCGAGATCGGTGCGGCCGTCGCCGTCGAGGTCCCCGGCGCTCGCGTAGCTGACTCCGGTGCGCGAAGGGAACGGGAAGCTCGTCGCCAGAGCGAAGTTCCCCGCGGTGTTCGCGAAGATCGTGATCGTGTTCGCGGAGGGACCGCGATCGACCGCGATGTCGAGGTCGCCGTCGTCGTCGAGATCGGCGAGCAGCGCGAAGCGCTGCGCGAGGGTCGAGCTCGTCGTCGGCGGGTAGAGCACCTGGACGGCGTAGTTGCCGGGCGTCGTTCGTCGCAAGAGCGCCAGGGATTGCGTGCCGCCGAACTGCGCGCCGAGGAGATCGAGGTCGCCGTCCGCGTCCACGTCGCCCTTCGCGATCGGCGTGTAGAACTGGAAGTCGACGGTCAGAGAGCGCGTGAAGAAGCCGGTGCCGTCGTTCCACCAGAGACCGCTGCTGGTCGCGAGATCGAGATCTCCATCGCCATCGGCGTCGGCGCTGAGCGCACCGAGCGGGATGCGCTGGAGCGGCGGAGCGGCCAGGCCGGCGTCGATCCAGTTCCCGTTGCCGTCGTCGCGGAGGCGCCGCATCTCGACGAACTCCGGGGTCCTCGGAAACGAGAAGCTGAGGAACAGCTCGACCAGGACCTCGTTCCGACCGTCTCCGTCGAAGTCCTCGAGGAGCGCTTCGTTGGAGTAGAAGAGGTTCGGCGCCCATGGCGTCGGCCAGGTCCCCGCGCGCACCTGGAATCCACCGCGCCCATCGTTCCTGCGCAGCGCCCCGCGCTCCTCCGGCAGATCGATGTCGCCGTCGCCTTCCCAGTCGCGCGGGCGATAGAGGCCGAGGCCGCGCACGCCGTAGAAGTCGCCGAAGCTGCCGTCGCCGAAGGTGATCGCTCGCGCGTCGACGAAGTCGGCGTGCCCGTCGAGGTCCATGTCGAAGATCCCGACGCCGCCTGCATCGCCGATGAAGCGCGTGTCGGTGGTGAAGCGCTGCGCGAAGACCCCGGTCCCGTCGTTCTCATAGAAGCCGTAGCCGCTGCCCGAGAAGCTGTACTCGCGGAGGAGGAGATCGGCATCGCCATCCGCGTCCCAGTCTCCGGCATGCAGGACGCCGGTGCTCGTGCTCGGGAAGAGCTGAGGTGCCATGGGCGCCCAGGCGCCGTTGCCGAGGCTGCGGAAGCCCGAGAAGCGCAGCGCCGAGAAGCCGTTCGTCGCGAGTCCGAGCAACTCGCGGTCGCCGTCTCCGTCGAGATCGAGCACGCTGAACTGCGTCTCGAAGTCCTCGACCAACGGAAAGACCAGACCGTTGCCCACCGGGGCTGCATTGCTGGTGAGGAAGAAGCGCAAGCTGGCATCGCCCGAGATGGCGAAGTCGTCGATGCCGTCGCCGTCGAGATCGAGGATGTCGGCGTCGCCGATGTAGGAGGTGATCGGGATCAGCTTGCCGGGCACGGCGTTCAGCGCTCCCGTCGCGCTGCCGAGGATCCAGCGCACGTGCCAGTTGGTCGGCGAGCTCTCGAAGTGCACGACGCCGAGGTCGGGGATGCCGTCCGCGTTGGCGTGTCCGACTTCGAGCTGGGCGATGTTACCGCCGAGCGGAAGGTGGGTCGGAGCGGCGAAGGTGCCGTTCCCCTGTCCCGCGAAGAAGAGGAGTCCTGCGCCGAGCGCGCTCGAGTTGAGCGTCGCCACGAGGAGATCCACGCGCTGATCGCCGTTCGGGTCGGCCAGCAGCACATAGGTTCCGGTGTCCGCCGGTAGCGCATAGGTCGCGCCCGGCACGACCTCGCCGCGGCCGTCGTTCGCGCACACCGTGAACGAGAGCCAGATCCCCGAGCTCGACGCTCCGTTGAAGCGCACGAGATCGATGTCGCCGTCGGCGTCGAGGTCTCCCGCGAGGCGCGCTTCGCCTTGCCAATCGTCGTAGGTGCGCGGCGTGCTGAGCCAGTTCTGGGCTTCGACGTCGGAGACGAAGGAGAGAGAGCCGGCGAGAAGACCGACGAGGTGAGCACGGGAGCGGAGCGGGCGCATGGCAGGGTTCTCCCAGGAGCTGGCCGACGCGAGAGGCTTCGGGCGGACGATGCTACTGCGGCTCCTCAGTAGCCGACGAGGGGGACGCGTCGGCCGTGGATCAGGAATCTCCGAGGCGCTTCGCGGCCAGACGCTCGCCGGTCGCGAAGAAGACCCCGCCCTTCAGGTGATGGATCGTGCGCGGCCCTTTTCCCTCGAAGCGCCATTCCTTGCCGCTCCACAGGCGCTCGTCCGCGAACGCCGCGACCACCTCGAGCACGAAGAGGTCGTAGCGCT
The DNA here is from genome assembly GCA_016793245.1 of Planctomycetota bacterium. Lineage (GTDB taxonomy): Bacteria > Planctomycetota > UBA1135 > UBA1135 > JADKAF01 > JADKAF01. Next base: position 42,035 of record JAEUHW010000090.1, on the reverse strand, counting down.
CGGCAAGCGGGGCCTCCGGCAGCACGCGGCACTCGAGCCACGCGGCGCAGCCCAGCACCAGAGGCGCGCGCACGAGGCTCGCGGGCTCGGTCGCGATCGCGTAGCGCGCGAACTTGTCGATCTCGCGTCCGCAGCACGAGCCCACCGCATAGGTGAGCTCGAGCTGCTCGCTCGTCGGCGCCATCACGACGCATTCGCCGGAGGCCGCGAGCAGCTCGCGCGTGTAGGTGTCCTGCGCGATCACCGCGGCGAGCTTCGGGGGATCGAAGTCGAGCGGCATCACCCAGGCCGCGGCCATCACGTTTCGCCGCTCACCATGAGCGGTGGAGATCAAAGTCGTCGGGCCGTGGTTCAGGAGCCGGTAAGCCAGTTCGAGCGGGACAGGAGTGCGCATGCCCCCAGTTCTACTGTACAGAAAAGGTGCCAGGCACCATTTCTGTACAGTGCACAGTTTGGGTGCCAGGCAGCTTTACTGTGCAGTGGGCGGGAGGGGCTCGGGGACGCGGTTCGAGATCGCGGGGATGGATTGCAGGTAGGCGAAGATCGCGCGGAGGTCCTGATCGTCGAGGTTGCGGATCATCGTCCAGGGCATCGGCGGGAGGATCGCTCGACCGCGGCCTTGATGGCGGCCGGTGCGCATCGCGGCGAGGAACTCTTCGGCGGTCCATGTGCCGAGGCCGGTCTCGCGATCGGGGGTCAGGTTCGCGGTGAAGCTCGTGCCCCAGGGGCCAGACCACGCGGTCATCGTGGCGGAGGTCGAGGTCGGCCAGTCGGCGTTCGCCGTCGGCGGCGTCGAGAGCGGAAGGCCCGCGGGATGGCCGGAGAGCTCGCGCGTCATGTCGGGCATCGGGCCTTCGGGTCCCATCGTCCAGGGAGTGTGGCAGTCGTTGCACGCCATCGAGGCGACGAGGTACTTGCCGCGCTCGACGGGCGAAGTTGTCGGCGCGCCTTCGCCGCTCGAGGCGAGCGTGCGAACCGCGGTGCCGGCGAGCAACGCCGACGCGAGAGAAGCGACGAGGAGGAGAGTCGTGGTGCGCATGATCAAGGTCTCCGTGGTGAGAGGTCGTGTTCGATCCAATCGCGAAGGAGCGCAGCCGCTTCGCGATCGACGAGATGGCGTCCGAAGGGCGGCATCTGCGCGAGCGCGTCGCTCGCGGCCAGGCGCTGGAGCAGGACCGATCGATCGGGCTCGCCGGGCGCGATGCGCTGCGTGAGCCCGGGGCGCTGGAACGCGCTGGGGACGCCCACGGTGGTATCGAGCGCCGGCGGGCTCGCGCAGTCCAGCGGATGATCGAGGCGCATCCCCAAGCGCTGCAGCGGTCCGCTCTCGTTGTGGCAGCTGGCGCAGTTGCCGTGGAGATAGCCCAGCGCGGCGCGTTCGCGCGCGCTGCTCCCGGCGATGCGCGGCGTGCGTTCCGCGCCGTAATTGCGCAAGAGCCCGCGCTCGATCAGCGAGAGCAAGTCGAGGTCGCCGGCTTCGCGCTCTTCGGCGTGAGGTGCCAACGGATCGCGCTCCGGGGCGAGCTGCAGCGCCGAGAAGCCGAGCACCGGCGTCCGCGTGCCTTCATGGCACGCGCGGCAATCGGCGACCGAAGGCAGATCGTGGCGCTTCGTCTCGCTCGTCTCGCAGACGCCGCGCACGCCGCACTCGGGCGCGAGCACGGCGTCGCTGCCGTCCTCGTTCCATCGATAGGTCGCGTAGAGCCAGGAACCGTCGTCGCAGCGCTGCAGGAAGCGGGTCTCGACCGCGCGCTCGAAGCGGAACTCCTTCCAGAACTTCGTGCCGATGGGGAAGACCCAGTGATCGGGATCCGTGCCATCGATCGCCGTGCCCGGCGGCAAACGGATCCAACGCTCCTTCGAAGCGCCATCGCTCCACAGCGGGTACTGCGGGGAATATGTGTGCACGCCCTCGGCGATGCGGCGTGCGGCGATATCGGCGTAGAGCCCCGTATCCGCGAGCCGCGCTGGCGCGCGCAGCGGCGCCGTGGGGTGATCGGCGCGTGGCTCGGTGCACGCGGCGACCCACGGCGCGATCGCGGCGAGCGCGATGTGGCGCAGGCGGGAGCGGCGGGCGGTGGTTGCTGCGGTGCGTTCCATACCGACCCGAGGATGGTCGGAGCCGGAACGTCACAGTGCTTTCTCGCTGAGCTCGCTGCTTCTCAGCCCCTCAGATGCAGCTCCTCGCCCCCGAACGCGAGCCCGAGCGACTCCAGCAGCACCTGCTTCGCCCCGGCCTCGACACATCCCGCGACTCGAGCTCGAACTCCTAGCGCCTCCGCGATCGACACGGCGCGCTCGGCTTCCTCCGGCGCCACGAAGAGCGCAAAGCCCGCACCCATGTTCAGGTTGCCGTAGGCCTCGCGCGCGTCGCTGCCGGTCTGCTCTTGCAGGAAGCGCAGCACCTCGGGGACCTCGGGCAGCGTGTGGATGCGATAGGTGAACGCGCCCGGATGGCGCATCAGCTTCCGCCAGCCGTGGCCCGTGATGTTCGCGCTGTAGCGCGGCACGATACCCGCGGCGGCGAGGGCTTCGGTTACCGGCGAATAGAGAACCGTGGGAGCGAGCAGCGCCTCGCCATAGAGCGCGCCGCTCGGCAGCTTCGTCGCGTAGCCCTGCGGCAAGCGCTCGGCGAGCTTCCGCGCGAGCGAGACGCCGTTCGCGTGGATGCCCGAGGAAGCTAGCAGAACGATCGCGTCGCCCGCGCCGAGCCGCTCGCCGAGGGTCAGTCGCGTGCGCGGGCGCACGAGCCCCACGCAGGAGGCCGCGAGGTCGATGCGTCCGTCGGCGACGACGCCCGCGAGTGCCGGTGTCTCGCCGCCGCCCCAGCTCACGCCGCAGGCGTCGCAAGCGCGCTTCCAGCCGTTCACGAGATCGGCCGCGCGCTGCTCGTCGTGGAACCACTCGCTGCCGCCGGCGGCCCAATAGGCGTGCACCGAGATCGGCGTGGCGCCGACGGTGATGATGTCGTTCACCGCCATCGCCAGCGTGTCCTGCGCGAGCAGGTCGTAATAGCTGCGGCCGGTGATCGCGCGCATGGCGTCCGCGACGAGCGCCTTCGTTCCGAGGCACTCGGTGATCGACGCGATCAGGAACTCGCCGCAGTCGACGACGTACGCCGACTCGCCGCGCGAGCTCGGGATCTCCGTGAGGCCGTGGCGCGCGAGGTTCCCCGCGGTCGAGGCCGCCGCGCGCTGGGCCAGGATCTTCAGCGGGTCGATCTTCGCGTAGTCGACGCCGGCCTGCTTGTAGTCGAGCTTCGTCATGCGCGCCCAGGATGGGCGCTCGACGTTGGGAATGCCAGAGGTTGGCTCTCGGGTCGCGGTCGCGCGCGCGGCGTCTTCGGCGCACGCTCCTCGTCCGGTTCAGAGCAGGCGGGTCAACGCGCGCTGCAGCCACTCCGGGTAGGCCATGTAGTTGGAACCGACGAGGATGCGCGCGAGCGGCGCCGCGGCCTCCTCGCCCGCGCCGAGCCAGCCGAGGACATCGAGGAGCGAGGCGCGCGCTTCGGGACCGAGGTCGGCTCTCGCGAGCGCGGCTTCGAGCGGCGGGAGCACGGGGGCGCCGAGGCGGGCGATCGAGCGCGCGATCGTCTTCCGGTGGGCCTCCTCGGTGTGCGCGATGAGATAGTCGAGGAGGAACGCGGCATCGCTGGCGATGGCGAGGCGGCCGAGCGCCTCCGCGAGCACGGCGCGCGTCGTGGGGCAGCTCTCGGAAAAGATCGCCTCGCGCAGGGGAACGCGTGCGGCAGCTCCGCCGATCAACGAGAGCGTGCGTGCCGCGGCGACGCGCTTGGCGGGCGTGCGCGCGCTCTCGACCGTCTCGATCGCGAGGTCCTCGGCGCGCCGCTCCCCGGCGATGCCGCAGGCGAGCAACGTCGCGCAGAAGAGCTCTTGGTTGCGCTCGCGCGCGCAGGTGCGGAGCAACTGATCGCGCAGCTCCGCGTCGTCGGTGCGGCGTGCATGCAGGCCGAGTGCCAGCGCACACCAGGGACGCAGCGAGGTGCTCTCGTCGCGCCACGCGCGCTCGAGCGCGCTGCGCGATTCAGGATCGCCGCGCCGACCGAGCGAGAGGAAGAGGAACGCGCGCGTCAGATGCTCGCGCTCGCGGCGCAGCGTTGCGCGAAGTAGCTCCGCCGCTCCCGCCGACTCGAGCTCGCCGAGCTCGAGCGCCGCCGAGCGCCGCGTGTGCAGATCGCTGCTCCGCAGCCCGCGATCGATGGTCTCGAGCCGCAGCTCGGGCGAGCACTCGATCCCGCGTTCGATGCTCCAGCTCGGAGTGGGGGCGGGCAACGTCGTGGCATTTGCGCTGCGATCGGAACTCGAGGGCGCTGCGGCGAGTCGCGATCGAAGGTCCAACGCGAGGGCGAGCTCCTGCGGCATCGTCGAGGAGCGAGCCTGCCAAGTTTCGAGGCCAGCATCGACATGCGCCGTGCTCGCCCCGCTCTCGCTGAGCGCGAGAGCGAGGATCGCCCACGCGCGCAGCGGAAGGGCCTCGCGCCGCGCGTTCCGCACGATGATCTCGAGCAGCAGTTCCTGCGCGGCGCGGCTGCCGTTCCAGCCGAGGGCCAACACCGCGTCGAAGCGCACGTGCTCGCTCGCGTCGTTCAACGCGCGACGCAGCAGTGGCACCACTTCGGGCGAGGCGCACCTCCGGGACGCACGCCCGACCGCGCGAGCCGCGGCCGCACGAACTTGCGCGTGCTCATGCTCGAGCTCGCGCATCGCCATCGCGAGCGCCTTGCGTGCGGCGCCTTCCTCGAGGGCGTGAAGCTCGAGAGCGGGGAGATACGCGCGGCTGTTCCACTTCCACCAGGTAGCCGGCGACATCGACTGACCCGCGCTCGGACCTGCAGCGGCGATGTCGTCGGGCCGAGCGGGGAAGAGGGCCTGGGCAGGCAGTGGAAGGCTGAGGGCTCCCACGGAGGCGGCGACGAAGAGCAGCGCCCGAAGCGCGCACGGTCCGAGCGGAGAATGGCGAGGCGAGCTCATGGCGTTCCCCTACGGCCGACGCTACGCCATGCTCCTCCTCTCCTTCGATGGCGCTCGAATCGCGAGCGCACGTCGACCTTGCGGCCTCTCGGATCGACGCTTCGAGACGAGCTTGGTCTGCGTTCAGGTCTGGAGGCGAGGCGAGTCCCACGGGTCCTCCAACCCCGGGTCCGCTTCCGGCCGCGGTCCCGGCGCGCTCCAGCGAAAGCGACGTTCCTGCTCCTCGATCGCGACGTCGTTGATGCTGGCCTCGCGGCGGCGCATCAGCCCGTGCTCGTCGAACTCCCAGAGCTCGTTGCCGTACGCGCGGAACCAGCGCCCGGCTGCGTCGTGATACTCGTACTGGAAGCGCACCGCGATACGCGCGGCCTCGAAGCACCAGAGCTCCTTGGCCAGTCGGTAGTCCAGCTCGCGCGACCACTTACCGCTCAAGAACCTGCGGATCGCCTCGCGTCCGCGCAGGAATTCCCTGCGGTTCCGCCAAGCGCTGTCCTCGGTGTACGCGAGCGCGACTCGCTCGGGATCGCGCGTGTTCCACGCGTCCTCGGCGCGGCGCACCTTCGCGCGCGCGGTCTCCTGCGTGAACGGCGGAACGAGGAGGTTCACCGATGCGCTCATGATTCGCTCTTCTCCTTCCGCAGGCGCGCGAGCTCGCGCTCGAGCTCCTGCACGCGCGTTCGCAGCGGAGCGACGTAGTCTTCGACTTCCGCCTCGGTGAAGCGCGGCGTGATGTACTTCGGGCAGTTCCAATCGAAGCCGTGGACCCGCACTTCGAAGACGCGCTCGATGCTCTTCTGCTCCGGCCAGAGCGCGAGCAAGGGCTCCGCCGCGGCGCCGGTGAGCGTGCGCGCCTCGCCGAGGATCTTGAGCCGCGTGCGGCTCGGATAGTCCATCAGGATCAGCGCGACTCTCGCGTTCTCGCTGGTGTTGCCGACGCTGATCAGCTGGCGATTGCCGCGGTAGTCGGGGAACGCGAAGCGCTCCGCATCGAGCACGCGCAGGAAGCCGGGGGCGCCACCGCGGTGCTGCACGTACGGCCAGCCGTCGGCGTTGACGCTGGCCAGGTAGAACGAGTCGCGGCTCTCGAGGAAGCGCTTCTCGTCCTCGCCCAGGAGATCGGGCTCGCCGATCGGAGGCGGCGCTTCCGTCCGGCCGTACGCCGCTTGCTGCGCGGCGAGGACGGCTGGACCGAAGGCGATGGAGCGGAAGTTCGTGGCCATGGTCGATGCTCCTCGGAGCACGACGCTCGTCTCAGAAGACGAGCGTCGTGAAGCCTTGCTGCAGGTAGCTCCGCGGGCTCGCCATGCCCGAGGTCCCTTGCAGCGCGTGATCGGTGAGGAGCGGGAGGCCGCACGCTTCGACGTCGGCGCGGGCTTCGAAGACATCCGAGCAGCCGCACGAGGCGCCCGCGACGACCTCGCGCACGGATTCGTAGAGCGCCTTCGCCGGGTGGCCGAGCTTCGTGAGCTCCTTCGGCCAACGCGTTCCCGCGCCGGCGAAGACGAGCGCGACCTCGTCGCCGGAGCGCTTGGCTTCGCTCGCCAGGGCGAGCGCGTTGAAGAGTCGGCCGACGGCTTCGGCGCCACCGGCGGCGGGATCGGAGAGGACGAAGAGGGCGAGTTTCATGACTTGGGGTTCCTTGGTTCTCGGGAGGGAGTGGTGAATCTGCGTTGCTGAGTTGGAGGCAGGAGCCGCTACTTCGCGTGCTTCGCGAGGAACGCGCGCATCAGCCTCGCGATCTCGTCGCCGTTCGTTTCCAGGGCGAAGTGCGCGGCGTCGAGCAGCTGGAACTCGAGCGTCTTCAGGTCCTTCTGGTACGGCACGGCGCCGGCGGCGGGGAAGATCTGGTCGTGCTTGCCCCAAGCGATGAGCATCGGGGGCTGGTACTTCCGGAAGTACTCCTGCCACTGCGGGTAGAGCGGCGGGTTGCTGCCGTAGCTGAGGAAGAGATCGAGCTGGATGTCCGCGTTGCCTTCGCGATCGAGGAGGTACTGGTCCGTCGTCCACGCGTCGGGGGAGATCAGCTCCGGATTCGCGACCCCGTGCGTGTACTGCCACTTGGTCGCTCCGAGCTGCGTGAAGCCGCGGAGAGCTTCCCGCTTCTCCTTGCTCGCGGGCTCGTTCCAGTACGCCTTGATCGGCTTCCAGAAGTCGTTGTCCAGGCCTTCGTCGTACGCGTTGCCGTTCTGCACCACGATGGCCGTGATCCGCTCGGGGTGCTTCGCAGCGAGGCGGTAGCCGATGGGGGCACCGTAGTCCTGCACGTAGAGAGCGTAGGTCTTCAGCTCGAGCTTCTCGGTGAACTGCTCGACGACCTCGGCCAGGTTGTCGAAGGTGTACGCGAACTTGTCCCGCGCCGGCATCGAGCTATGCCCGAAGCCGGGGTAGTCGGGAGCGATCACGCGGTACGCGTCCGCGAGCTGCGGGATCAGATTGCGGAACATCTGCGAGCTGGTCGGGAAGCCGTGCAGCAGCAGCACGACGGGTGCCTTCTTCGCCCCGGCCTCGCGGTAGAAGATGTCGAGGTCCCCGACCTTCACGGTCTTGTGGTGCGTCTTCGGCGTCTCGGCCGCCCCGATCGCTTGGAGTGTCAGGGCCGAGGTAAGCAAAAGAAGTGCGATGCGGATCATCGGAGAATCTCTTAGCGGGTGGTTGAGCTTGGATGTCTGAGCCTGGGCAGGCGGGGCGGACCTGAGGCCGCCTCACCGTCTGGCGCAACGGCCCCGGCACTCGTGCCGTGGGCATGGCCAGCCGGCCGAGGCTGGCCGAGTGGTTGAGAACGAAGGCTCAGTGACAGGCGCCGGTGCTGCAGCTCGAGCCGATCTCCGCCGTCGCCGGGGCGATGCCGGGCTTCACTTCGGGGAAGTCGATCTGCGTCGCGGCCACGTGGTTGAAGTAGTTGGTGAACACGTTGAGCGCGACGACGGCGACGATCTCGGCGATCTCGGCGTCGGTGACGCCAGCTTCGCGCGCCGTTCGGAGATCGGCGTCGCGTACTTCGCCACGGCGCAGCACGATCTCGCGAGAGAGCTGCAGCACGGCGTTCTCGTGCGCGTTCGCGGCTTCGGCGCGCCGCGCGGCGAGGATCTGCTCGCCGCTCAGGCCGAGCTTGCCGCCGACCAGCGTGTGGGCGGAGAGGCAGTAGCCGCAGGAGTTGATCTCGGCGACGGTGAGCGCGATCTGCTCGCGGAGACGCGCCGAGAGCGAGGCGCCGGCGAGCGCGCCGCTCGCGTCGACGTAGACCTGCAGGGCGGCGGGGGACTGCGCGAGGGCGCGGACCATGTTGGGGACGAGGCCCAGCTTCTTCTTCACACCGGCCATGAGCTCGGCGGCCTTGCCGGTCGCGGTGGCGGGGTCGATCAGGGGGATGCGGTTCATCTCGAGGGCTCCGGTTGGGGTCGTGTCGTTCCGCCGCGGGCGAGCGCCTGCGGCACGGCGACCCCTAGGGCACGCGGCGTACCGCGGCCTGGAGATTCTCGAAGTCGTTTGGATGCCGATAGTTAGAGCTTCCCGGCCAGGTCGGGACCGATCGCGGGATCTCGCGATTCGCGAGATCTCGCGAGCGGATTCGCGAGAACTCGCGAGACTGCCGGCATGAACCTGGAGTCGATGCAGCGCACGATGCTCTCCGTCGCCGCCTCGCGCGCCGTGCCCGAGGTCCTGCGCGATCTGGTCGAGGGCAGCGCCTCGAGCTCGACCAGCGGGATCGGCGTCCCGGAAGCGCGAGATCTCGTGGGCGCAGGCCCGGTTCAGCGCCACGGTCGATGAGTCCGTCCGCGTGCGCGTCGCTACGGCGCCGGAGCCTGCGACCCGATTGCCGACCCACGCGAGCCGTGTGATCCTGCGCGCCATGTTCGGCTGGTTCCGAAAGAAGAAGGCTGCTCCCGACACCACCGCCCCGTCCCGCGCCAGCGAGCGATGGGCGCCTTACCTGACGCCGGCCCAGGAACGGCGATTCGAGGAGCTCTTACGCGCGCACTTCGCGCAGCGCGGGACCATGGTCACCTGGGGCCACGGCACGGTGCGCATCGGCGAACAGGACTGCGGTCTCGACAACGTGGCGCAGACCTGTCGACAGATGCCCGAGGACGAGTGGGCGCTGGTCATCGCCGCGCACTTCGACAAGCTGGCGAACGCGGCGCGCGAGTCGGAGGAGTTGAACGCCAACGAGCACGACTTCGAGTGGATGGCGCCGAAGCTCCGCTTACGCCTCTACCCGGCGGACCTGCAGTTGGCCGTAGACGTGCCGACGGGCGAATGGGGCACCTGGCGCGAGGACCTCGAGGACACGCGCAGCACGCTGGTCGTCGACCTGCCGAGCACGGTCGTCTCTCTCCGCTCGGAGCTGCCGAAGGTCTGGGGGCGCCGCCGCGACGAGCTCTTCGCGCGGGCCCTGCAAAACGTCGCCGCCGAGTGCCCGGTGGAGGTCGAGGAACTCGAGCTCGATCGCAAGCAAGGAGTGCGCGCGACGGTGCTGAGCGCCGACCACGTGTTCGTCGCGTCGCACGCGCTGCGGCTCGACGCATGGCCGGAGGTGCTCGGTCCGCACGGCACGCTGTTCTGCATACCCAATCGCCACACGCTGATCGCGGTGCCGGTCACCAGCGCGTCCGGGGCGCTCGTCGCCGTGCAGCAACTGCTCGCACTGGCGATCCGCATGTTCGAGAACGGACCGGGATCGACGTCGCCGCACGTGTACTGGCGCACACCGACGGGCTCGTTCGCGACCGCTCGTGGCCGCCTCGAGGGGCGGAGCCTGCAGTTGCTGCCTTCGGACTCGTTCACCGAGTTGCTCGAGCAGCTGCCGGGCTGAGCACGAGGTTCCGCTATCGCGGATCGCACGCGGTACGTGTGCGACTCCTGCGCGAAGGCGCAGCGGTCGTTCTGCAACAGGGCGCAAGGGGAACGAACGCTCCGCGTCTCGGCGATGAGATGACCGAGCATGACCGCCTCGAGCGGCCTAAGTTCCGCTGCGCGGCGGCTCGAAGATGTGCCGCACCTTGGGGAGGGCGTAGAGCACCAAGAAGCAGCCGAGATTCGCCAGCGCGATCGCGACCAGTCCCACGAAGAGCGTCGAACCCCGCAGGTAGGCCGCCCAAGCCGAGAGCAGTCAGAAGACACCGGCGAACACCGCGAGGAGCCCCGCGGCGATCCATGCATCCTTGCGCTTTCGCGGGATGCCGTAGGCCGCCCACACCGCGAGCGCGGGAGTAATACACACGTCCCAGGAGCCGAGCTGGATCCCGGCGAGCGCGAGCCACACGGTCCGTGTCAGGGTGAGAGCGAGGAGCGCGAGCGCTGCGTAGTTGGCGAGGCGCTGAGGCGCCGTAGGGGCTTCGGGGTGCATGTTCCGCGAGTTCGCGCGGCAGCGCGTTGCAGGGAGAAGCGGCGGCGACACGGCTTCGCTCATGCGTCGCGAGCCGCAACCGGGACAGAAGCCGCGACCCTTGCAGCGGAACGCAGCTAGCGTCGAGCGACGGCGGCAGGTGCAGACGACCCGCGCGAAGCCGCGGGCCAGGTTGCCGCAGTGTAGGAAGGCGCGAGAGCTCGCGCACTACAAAGCCCGTGCTGGAGCGCGATCGTGGTCGGCGGCAAGGCGTTCCCCGATCTTCACCTCGCGCAGGAGCGACGAGTCGCCTCCGCATCGACTCGGGATGCGTCGGCTCTCCTCGCGCTCGTCTTCGGAGATCTCCGCTGCGATGGGCTCCAGCAGGATCATGGAGCAGGTGAAGTGAAGGAATCTCTGCAGCAAGCGCGGCGACTCTCGCCATCGGATGCATAGGCGCCGGTCGTTCTGTAGCCAATCGATGGCGAGTTCCCGCGTCCAGCGTGCAGCGCCGGCGTTAGCGGCGAAGTTATCGCCCTTCCCGCTTCGCGAGCCCGCGACGGCTATACCAGCGAGGCGCGATCAGGTCCGCTCCCTCGCGGATGCGCCTCATGGTCGGGACACGCCGACGGTCACTTGGCGAACTTCTCCTTAAGCCCCGGCCAGTTCTGGTTCGCCTTCGCGACGTTCCCGGGGAAGTCCGCATCGAACCTGATGCGAATGGTCGTGTTCAGGTTGAAGTCGAGCTTCCCGTCTCGAACCTGGGCTGTGGAGATATCGATGGGCCGGAGCACCGACGACGCCCCACGCGACCCCCTTGGGGTTCAGGAAGTCGTTCTGCGGGACGGTCACGACGAGCGCGAACGGTCCCTTCGTCAGCGTCATGCCGGGCCGAGGGATGGGCGCGTCCTTGCGCGGACCGTTGATGTAGTGAACGTGCGGTTCCGGTTCCTGAGCAAACGCCGGCGGAGCCAGCAGCGTGCTGGCGGCGAGGCCGACGAGGTACGCGACGGACATGGCGGCGGGCGACTGCGCGAAGGCGCGGACCCTGTGGGGGACGAGGCGCAGCGTCTTCTTCGCGCCGGCCGTGAGCTCGGCGGCCTTGCCGGTCGCGGTGTTAAGGTCGATCAGGGGGATGCGGTTTATCTCGAGGCTCTCGTTGGGATGGTGTCGGTTCACCGCGGGCGAACGCCTGCGGCACGGCGACCTAGGAGGCATGCGGCGTACCGCGGTGCAGAGATCCTCGAAGTCGTTTGAGAGCCGATGGTTAGATCTGTGCCTTCAGGCCGGGACCGATCGCGGGATCTCGCGACTCACGATTTCTCGCGAGCGCATTCGCGAGAACTCGCGAAACTGCCGGCATGAACCTGGAGTCGATGCAGCGCACGATGCTCTCCGTCGCCGCCTCGCGGGCCGTGCCCGAGGTCCTGCGCGATTTGGTCGAGGGCATCGCCCAGTGTCCGAGCGTCGCGCTCGCGCGCCTCTGGCTCGTCGAGCGCGCGGCCGACGATCGCCGGGAGCGGGCGTTCCTGCGTCTCGCCGCGAGCGCGGGCAGCTTGCGCCACGATCCCGACGGCGCGCGGCGCCTCGATGGCAGCTTCGCGCGCTTCGAGATCGGCGATCGCAAGATCGGCCTCGTCGCCGCGACCGGGAACGGCGTGCATCTGAAGGATCTGCGCGTCGACGCGACCTGGGTCGCGCGGCCCGAGTGGGTGCGCTCCGAGGAGATCGTCTCGTTCGCCGCGCAGCCGCTCGTCGCGCGCGGCGAGGTGCTCGGCGTGCTCGCGATGTTCGATCGCCTGCCCATCGGTGAAGCCGACTTCGCTTGGCTGCGCACCTTCGCCGATCACGCCGCGATCGCGATCGTGAACGCGCGCGCGTTCGAGGAGATCGAGCGCCTCCGCGCGCGCTTGGAGCTCGACAACGACTATCTGCGCGAAGAGGTCGCGCAGCCCTACGGCGAGATCCTGGGAACCTCGCCTGCGCTGCGCCGCGCGATGCAGCAAGTCGAGCGCGTCGCCAGCACCGACGCGAACGTGCTCGTGCTCGGCGAGAGCGGCGTCGGGAAGGAGCTCATCGCGCGCGCGATCCACGAGCGCAGCGCGCGCTCGCGCCGACCGCTGGTCAAGGTGAACTGCGCCGCCGTGCCGGAGTCGCTCTTCGAGAGCGAGTTCTTCGGCCACGCGCGCGGAGCGTTCACCGGCGCGCTGAAGGACCGCGCGGGCCGCTTCGAGATCGCCGACGGCGGAACGCTCTTCCTCGACGAGATCGGCGAGATCCCGCCCGCGCTGCAAGCGAAGCTGCTGCGCGTGCTGCAGGAGGGGACCTTCGAGCGCGTGGGCGAAGATCGCACGCGCCGCGTCGACGTGCGCGTGATCGCGGCGACCAATCGCGATCTCGCGGCGGAGAGCGCCGCGGGCCGCTTTCGTATGGACCTCTACTATCGCTTGAGCGTCTTCCCGATCGAGGTGCCGCCGCTCCGGGAGCGCACGGAGGACATCCCGGCACTCGCGCTGCACTTCGCGGAACGCGCCGCGCAGCGGCTGGGTGCTTCGAGTCCGCGCCTGCCGCAAGCGGAAGCGCGCGTGCTGCAGCGCTACACGTGGCCGGGCAACGTGCGCGAGCTGCAGCACGTGGTCGAGCGCGCGGTGATCCTCGCGCAGGGAGGAGCGCTGCGCTTCCCGGAGCTCGCGACGAGCGAGACGCGCGCGCGCTCGATCGCGCACGCGCCTTCGAGCGAGGGCGAAGACGCCGCGCTGCCCACCTGGAGCGAGCTCCAGCAGCGCGAGCGCGAGGTGCTCGCCGAGGCGCTCGCACGCGCGGGGGGACGCGTCTCGGGAGCTGGAGGTGCGGCCGAGCTGCTCGGGCTCCGGCCATCGACCTTGGAGTCGAAGCTGAAGGCGGCGGGATTGAAGAGCGCTCGCGGTCGAGGCTGAAGCGCTTCGACCATGGAGGTCGAGACGATCCGGAGGAGCGCGCCGTGCTCAGGTCGCGCTCGAACGTTCGAGCCGGACACCCTTCCCCGCAGCCCAGAGCTCGAGGTCCTTGCGAGCGAGCGCCGCGGCCATGAGGTCGGGGAAGAGGTCGGGCGTGCATGCGAAGACGGGAGCGCCGAGCGCCGCCAGCAGCCCGGCGTGGCGCGCGTCGTGCGCGGGTCGACCCTCGTCGGAGAGCGCGAGCAAGACGATGAGCTGCACCCCGCTCTCGATCAGCCGCTGGGCCGTCTTCAGCATCTGCGCGCTGTCTCCGCCTTCGCAGAGGTCGCTGATCAACACGAGGACCGTGTCGCGAGGTCGCTGCACGAGGCTCTCGCAATGGACGAGGGCGCGATGGATGTCGGTGCCGCCTCCGAGCTGCGCTCCGAAGAGCAAGTCCACGGGGTCCCGGAGCTCCGCGCTGAGATCGGCGACGGCGGTGTCGAACACGATCATGCGCGTCGCGACCGCGGGCAGGGAAGCGAGCACGGCGCCGAAGACCGAGGCGTAGACCACCGAGGTGGCCATCGAGCCGCTCTGGTCGATGCAGAGAATGATGTCGCGCAGCGACTTGCCGCGGCGCGAGCGCCCGAGGATGCGCTCGGGGATGATCGTCCCGAGTTCCTTCTGGTAGCGCTGCAGGTTCGCGCGGATCGTGCGCTGCCAGTCGATCTCCGCCGCGCGCGGGCGCGAGCGCTGGACCGAGCGTCCCAGAGCGCCTTTCACGGCGCTTCGCAAGGGCAGCTCCAGCCGGCGCAGGAGTTGGTCGACGAGGCGCTGCACGACGAGGCGCGCCGTCGCGCGCGTGCGCGCGGGCATCGCGCGATTCAACGAGATCAGTGCGGCGGCCAAGTGGATATCGGGCTCGGCGGCGGCGAGCAGCTCGGGCTCGAGGAGCAGGCGTTGCAGCTCCCAGCGCTCCAGCGCGTCCTTCTGCATCAAGCGCACGACGCTGCTCGGGAAGTAGCGGCGGATGTCGCCGAGCCAGCGCGCGAGGCGAGGTGCGGAGGAACCGAGCCCACCGCGCCGGTCTGCGCCTTCCGCGGGATCCGGTGCGTCGTAGAGCTCGCCGAGTACCTCGTCGAGGCGTTGCTCATCGCCATGGAGGTCCATGCCGTACGAGGTGGCGGCTGCCGGTCCGAGCACCAAGCGCCAGCGACGCGGGAGGTCGCGCTGCTCCGGCGAGCTCATCTGTGTTCCTCCGCGAGCTCGAGGCCGAGGAAGCGCGCGACCGTCTCGATGGCGCTCGCGGAGCGCGCGGCGTCGAGCTCGAAGAGGGCGTCGGGAGCCTCGGACGCGCGCTGGTTCGGCTTCCGTAGCAGCGCGTCGGCGAGGGCGCGGCGCTCGGGAGGGGGAAAGGAACCGAAGGTGCGACGCGCGATCGGCAGCACGTTCTGGAAGTGCTCGTCGGTGAGCCCCGCCATCCATTGATCGAGCAAGGCGAGCAGCTCGGCATCGTGCACGATCAAGGCCCCGGATCCTTCGAGGAACCCCGCGAGCCACCGCGCCGCGAGCAGCGGGTCCTGGCCTGCGGAGAGCTCGAGCTCGACGTAGCGTGCGACGCGCGCGGGCGCGAGCGCTCGCGCTTCGCGGAGCAGGCGCACCGCGAGCCCGCGCAGCTCGGCGTCGGCGGGCGAGTCCGCCATCCGCAGCAGCGCGCTCTGCAGATCCGCGTCGAGCTCGGCGTCTTCGAGCAAGGCGAGGGATGCGTGGTGTTGGCGCAAGCGCTCGACCCAGGTGCGCGCCGCATCCTCGCTGAGGCCCGAGACGGCGGCGCGCAGCGCGAGATGGGCGCGCCGAGCGAGCTCGCGCGCGATCGCGCGCACCGCGGCGCGATCGGAAGTGCGCGAGTCTCCGTAGCGCACGAGGCGTGCGAGAGGGGGGATGGCATCGAAGAGCGCGTCCGCTTCCGCGGTCGCGGCCGAGCGCGTGTGCACCTTCGCCAGGACCGCTGCCGCGGCTCCCGGGAGCTCGGCGAGCTGCGCTCGCTCGAGCAGCGTCACGAGCTCCGCGAGAGCGGAGGCGCGCTCCGCTGCATGGGAGATGCGCGCGGCAGCGGCTTCGACGATCGTCGTCCCGAACGCCGAGGCATCGACCAACGCGAGCGCGAACTCGGGCTTCCATTGCAGGGCCCAGGCTTCTTTGAAGGTCCCGCGCGAACGCGGTCGCTCGTCGAGCGCGCCCCAGGCGATCCCGAGCGCGAGCAAGCGATGCAGGAACACGCTGCGTGCGAGCCCACCGCTCTCGCGGAGATCGAGCTCGAGCGTCTTCGGCGCCGCGGTCGGCTCGAGGCGCAGGCGCTTCCTCTGCGCGATGAGGTCCTGCTCCAAGGGCAAGCGCACCAGTCCCTCGGGCAGGACGCCGAGGCGCTCGCCGACGAGCAGGCGTTTTCGCAGCACGGCATTCCACGTCTCCGAGCCGCCGGCGAAGACGTGCTGCACGGCTTCCAGCGTTTCGGCGAGACCCGCGTTCCTCCGTCCGCGCAAGCCCGCGAGAGCCGCGCAGAGCCGCACGGCTTCGATCACGCTCGCGCTCGACGCTTCGAGCTCTTCGCTCCGCAAGGCGCGCGCCGCGCGCGCGAGCCAGCGCTCGGTGATGGCCGAGCCGCCGGCGAAGAGGTGCTCGTACCAACCCGGCGCCGCGATACCAGCGCCATAGCCGCTCGCGAACGTCAGCCGCTCGTTGGTCCAAGGTGTCCACGTCGTCGCGACCTTCGTCTTCGGCAGCCCCTTCAGCAGCGCATCGTCCTCGCTCTTCTTCACGCGCTCGAGATCGAGGGCCGGTGCGTGCCAGGCGCCGCAGACGAACGCGATGCGCTCCGCGCCTCCGCGCTGCGCGTCGCGGAGGCAACGCCGCATCGCCGCTTCGCGGCGCTCCGCGAGCAAGGTCTCCTGCAGGCCGAGCTCGCGGCGCAGCGCGAGCATGGCCTCGGCGATCGCCGCGAAGATCTCGACATCGCCGCCGCGCTCTTCGATGCGATCGTTCCACCAGCGTTCGCCGTCGGCGTAGCCATCGGCCCGGGCGAGCCAGCCCAGCGGATCGCCGCGCTCGGCGGCGGCTTCGCGCTCGCCGTCTTCTTCCTCCGCGCTCGCGCCGAACCGATGCGTCCACGCGAGATCGGCGAAGCGGGCCGGAACGCCGTGGCGTTTCGCCCAGAGCAAGGCTTGCCATTCCGGCGAGAACTCCGCGAACGGATAGAACACCGCCCTCTTCGGATCCTCGGCCGCGTAGACGACGAGGGCGATCGGCGGAAAGAAGCCATCGCGCTGGAGCTCGTCGATCTCCGCGTCGGCATCCGGTGGCCCTTCGACGATCACGCAGTCCGGCTGCAGCCGATCGAGGGCGTGGAGCAAGCTGCGGGCGCAGCCCGGGCCGTGATGGCGGATGCCGAAGACGGTGACGCTCATCTCCTCAGCTCGCATCGCCCTCGCCGACGATCGCCGCGAGATCTCCCACGGTCTCCGACCACACCACCGGCGGCACGCTGCCGAAGTCGAGGATGCGGGGATCGTCGCCCTGTGGATCGTCGTAGACGTAGCCACCGCGCGCGACGGTTCCAGCGCGCACGAAGCGGACCAAGCCGAGCTTCACGCTCTCCAGTGGATCGATGCCGATGTAGAAACCCTCGAGGTCCATCGCGACCTCGATCCCACAGCCGGGGAACTCCTTCCAGATGCTGGAGACGGCGCCTGCATCCACGACCGAGCCGCGCACCCAGCCGCGGCGCTCGGAGCGGCTGCGCAGGGTCCCCGCGCCGATGGATTTCCCGAGGACCTGCGCGAGCTCGCGTCGCTTCGCGTGCGCGGGGTCGAGGCGCGCGACCGGGCGCTCGAGCTGGGGGAACGGCGGGTTCACGCGCTGCCGCGTGAGGTGCTCGCGCCAAGCGGCGAGCTCCGCTGCGGCGAGCTCCAGCGGATGGACGAAGCCGAGCTCGAGATCCGTTCCGGCGAGCTCCTCGGCGCGGCCATCGACTCCGGCGAGGACGCCGTTCGCGTAGCGCCGAAAGGTCCGCAGCAAGGCGCCCCTGGGGCCGTAGATCCCGATCACGAGGCGACTCGCGAAGATCCTGCCCAGCGGATGCGCGAGGAAGAGCTCCTCGAAGCGCGCGAGCTTCCAACGCCGCTGCTTCACGAGCGCTTGCTCGAGGCGCAGGGTCTGCGCTTTCACCGCCTCGCGGATCTGCTTCGCGAGGTCTTTCACTTCCTGCGCGACCTCGCGCGGTGCGCTGGAGGGCAAGCTCTTCCACGTCTTCGAATCGTCGAGCGCGTGCCAGGCGAGCTTGCCGTCCGGCAAGAGCTCGGCCGCCGCGCCGCCGCCTTCCCAGGAGAACGCTCGGCGTCCTTCGTCATCGAAGCCGAGGCGCGGCACGACGACGTCGCCGAGCTCGTCCGGAGAGAGCCCGCGCGCAGCTGCGGCGCTCTCGAACGCCGCGTTCGCGGCGCTTCCGATGTTGCGAAACTTCGTGCGGTAGCGCGTGCGCAGCCCGTCGAGCGCCATCAGAGCGGTGTCGCTGGCGACGAGCGCGATCGCCGACGCCGCATACTCCGCGAGCTTGTGGCGCGACTCCTCGCACCATTTGGGCAGACAGGGCAAGAGGCGCGCCACCACGCGGTCGTCGCCGACGAGGCCGGCGAGCGCCAACGCGAAGCGATCGCCAGCATCTTGCGACGACGCGAGCCACTGCTCGAGCAGGGTGAGCGCGAACGCGCCGTTCGCTCTCGGCGTGAGCGTCGCGATCCACGGCGCGACGCCCTCAGCGGCGCGCAGCGCCTTCTCCTTCGCCTGCAAAGCGAAGATCTCCTGCAGCGCGGTGGGCGTGAGCGCCACGCCATCGCTCGCGACGAGCGGAGGCAGCTTCGCGAGATCGAGCCAAGGGCGTGCGATGGGCTTCGCACGCTTCGTGCGCAGCAGCTCGCTCTCGAGCGCCGCGCGATTCGGGGTTTGGGTCATGGTGGGTTCAACGCAAGTGGTCGCGGCAGGCGCGATAGAGGTCCTTCCAACCGTCGCGCTCCTTCACGACGGTCTCCAAGTACTCGCGGAAGACCGGCGGGTCCTGCACGGGGTCCTTCACGATCGCGCCGACCATGCCGGAGGCCATGTCCGCGGCCTTCAGCACGCCGTCGCCGAAGTGGCTCGCCAAGGCGAGGCCGCTGGTCACGACGCTGATCGCCTCGGCGGTGCTCAGGGTTCCGCTCGGGCTCTTCACCTTCGCCTTGCCGTCCTCGGTGACCCCGCTGCGCAGCTCGCGGAACACCGCGACCACGCGCCGGATCTGCTCGAGCGCCGGCGGCTCGGCGGGCAGCGCGAGCGCCGTTACGAGGCTCGCGACGCGGCTCTGCACGATCGCGACTTCGTCTTCCAGCGTCGCGGGCAGCGGGAGCACGACGACGTTGAACCGGCGCTGCAGCGCGCTCGAGAGCTCGTTCACGCCGCGGTCCCTGCTGTTCGCCGTCGCGATCACGTTGAAACCGCGAACCGCGTGCACGGCGCTGCCGAGCTCGGGGATCGGGAGCGTCTTCTCCGAGAGCATCGTGATCAGCGTGTCCTGTACGTCGGAGGGGATGCGCGTCAGCTCCTCCACGCGTCCGATCTTGCCGTCGCGCATGGCGTGCAGCAGCGGGCTCGGGACCAGGGCCGCTTCGCTCGGCCCCTCCGCGATGAGGCGCGCGTAGTTCCAGCCATAGCGCAGCAGCTCCTCGGCGGTGCCGGCCGTGCCTTGCACGAGGAGCGTCGAGTCGCCGCTGATCGCCGCGGCGAGATGCTCCGAGAGCCAGCTCTTCGCCGTGCCGGGGACGCCGAGCAGCAGCAGCGCGCGATCGGTGGCGAGCGTCGCGACCGCGATCTCGACGAGGCGTCGGTCGCCGACGTACTTCGCCGTGATCTCCGTTCCGTCGGGGAGCCGTGTTCCGAGGATGTAGTCGACGACGGCCCATGGCGAGAGACGCCAGCGCGGGGGACGCGGACGTTCGTCGTGAGCGGCGAGAGCGGTGAGCTCGGCAGCGCAGGCGATCTCGGCGGGCTGGCGTAAGGTGTCATTCATGTGGTGGGGAGCGCGCCCAGGGCGCGCAGGAAGTCTCGGCGGAACTCGAGCGTGCGGAGCAAGGCCTCGCCGACGGAAGGGATGGTCGTCCGAGCGAGAAGGTGTGCGTGGATCTCGTCGATGGCGGAGCGTGGGATCCAACGCCCGAGCGCGGCGCAGAGCGCGGCATCCAACCGAGGCGGTACCGCTTCGATGAGCGCGTCGATCGCGCGGCGGAGCATCTGCCGATCGCGCGGCGCAGCGCGGAGTCTCCCGGTGCCGAGGAGCTGTAGGAAGAGCGGATCCTCGAGCGCGCGCATCAGGGGCCGCTCCACGATCTCGCTCGCGACTTCCATCGGTAGCTCGCGCAGCCATGCGCTCGCGAACTCCACGCGCTGCGGCGCGCGCTTCGGCCAGTCGCCCTCGAGCATGCCCGCCCGTGCGAACGCCGCGGCCTCGACGGGCTGGGGCAGCGCGAGCAAGGACTCCAGCCAAGCTTGCGCGATCAGCTCGCGCGATTCTGCATCGATGTTCGCGGCGTGGAGTTCCGAGGGGCTCAGGCCGAAGTGCTGACACCAGTGCGCGATCGGTACGGCGGAGAGGATCTGGCACGCCCAATGCGCGCGCTCGCCGACGCCGCTGGGAGGCTTCGACTCGAGGCCGTCGCGTGCCCACTCGCTCTCGAAGCGCGGGGGTAGCTCCAGCCCGAGACGCGCCACGGGTGCCTTCTCGAGGCGCAGCAGCGCCTTCGCGCGTTCGGCCATGCGCGCGCGATACGGCGAGGCTTCGAGGCGCAGCAACGCGCGACGCGCGAGCTGCCGCGTTGCGCCGCGGCGATCGGTGAGCGCGCGCGTCTCCAGCAGCTCGAGCAGCGCGGGATGGGGCTTCGATGCGACGAGCGCCAGCATGCGCTCGCGCTGATCGCCGCTCTCGGCGCTCCACACCGCGGCGAGCGCCTCGGCCGCACGCGCGGGATCGCGTTCCTGCTGCAGCTGCAACCAACGCAGGCGTTGCTCGGCGGTGCCGGTCTCGAAGTCGAGCGCCTCGTCGGTTCCTCCGATGGCTTCGGCCCACGCGGGGTAGCGCTGCGCGAGCCAGCGCCCGCGCGCACCGAGCACGGCGCACACGGCGGGGGCGAGCGCCGCGTCGCTGCGCGCGCGCTCGAGCAGGGCAGGCAGATCGCGGGGGCGCGGGACGAGCCCTAGCTCCGCTGCTGCTGCGAGCCACTCCTCGAGGCAGCGCGCTTCTTCGCCCGCGAGCAGACGCCGGAGCGCGTGTGCGGCGGTTTCGGAGACGCAAGGCTCGACGATGATCTCGCAAGGCTGAGAACGCTGTGCGCCCTGCAGCGCTTCGGCGCCTGCGGCGCGCGCCGCGGCGACGAGGGCCGCGGCATCGAGGAGCGCGCGCTCGCCCTGGCTCCAGTCGAGCGATGCGAAGGCGCGCGCGAGCGTCGGATGAGGAGCTGCCGGCGGCGAGGGACGACGCGCGCTCCCGAGCCGAACGATCGCTCGCCACGCGTCGATGCTCATGCCACAGCTCCCGCGAGATCGAGCCATTCCCCTGCGGCTCCGACGGCCAGCAGCTCGATGGCCTCGCCGTCCCAGAGTCCGAACGTGAGCAACGCGCGTCCACCGCCGAGCGCCTCGAGGAGCTCGCGAGCCCGAGGGCGCACGCGCCAGGGCAGCGCCGCACTCTCGGGATCGACGAGCACGCATCGACCGCGCAGCTCTGCCGGAGCGAGCTCGGCAAGGAACGGCGTGCTGCGGAACCACGGCTCTTGCTGCACCGCGCGCGCGTGCCGCTCGAGAGTTCGGCGCAGCGGTTCGGGTGAGGGCCACTCTGCCTCGCCTGGCGCGGGGCTGGTGCGGAAGAGCGCACGCAGCGGCGTCGGCCCCGGATGGAACACGAGCTCGCCGCGATGGCCTGCGCCGAGCGCCAAGCTGGTGCTCCTCGGGAGATGCACGGGCTCCGCGGTGGAGGAGTAGGCATGTCGCCGCGAGCTCGTTCCGACCAACCACGTCGTCGTGGTGATCAAGCGGTCGTGCTCGGTGACCGTACGCCCCGCGGCGAACCAGGTGTCGGTGACTCCGGACTCTCGTAGCAGCTCCTCGCTCGGCGTGGTCCAGCCTGCTTGCGCGAGCACGCTGGCGGCGAGCGGGGTCTCGAGCTCCGCTCTGCGCTCGAAGGCGCGCGCGAGCACGTGCAGTCTGCCGATCTCGTCGAACGCGCGCAGCTCCTCGCGGGTGCCGGCCGCGAGCAGCTCCTGGATCCGGCGCAGCCGGGCGGCGAATCCAGGCACTTGCGCATCGATCATGCGCCGCGCGATCTGAGTCCAGGGCTCGTCGGTGCGAACCGAGGGATCCGCGAGTCCGGAGCGCACGAGATCGAGCAAGAACTGGCGCAAGAGGGCGACACCTTCGTCGCTGCGCTTCGCGCGTGTCTCACGCCGCTTCGCACGCGCGGCGAGATCCGGAGTTGGCGTGGCGTATTCCGGCTCCGTGCGCGCGCGCTGTTTCTCCGCTCGTTCGGCTCGACTCGCGATCCACTCCCGCACCCATTCCGGACGCGCCGCGCTCTCGATGCTCGTCGGCGACTCCAAGGACAGCAGCAGCAACGCGAGCACATGCTTGCAGGGGAACTTGCGACTCGGGCAGGTGCAGCGATAAGCGGGCTCGGCGGGCAGCACTTGGACTTGGTACGGCGAAGCTCCGGACCCTTGAGCGAGGCCCCAGAGCAGCTCTCCGTCCGTGGCGAGCAGCGTCCAACGTCGCGCCGAGGCGAGCTCGCGCCCGGCCTTCGCGGAAGCGGCATCGGGCGCGAGTGCCACGATTTGATCCAGAGTGAGCGGCGACACGTCGGCCGATCGTGCCCGGCGTTCCGAGCGCCTGCAAGAAGTCGCTCGGTGCAGGAGCGCGGACGGGTCATCGCGTGTGCTCGCGCCCGTGTAGGAGCTGCCGCTCCCTGGGTGAAGCAGGGATCGAGGGCGCGATCGCCGCTCGAGCTGGAGCGCCGGTGCCAAGGCACCGACGCTCCGCACGACTCGCACAGGGTGCGAGCCCGGGCGCGGCTCAGCGCTCGATCGTCGCGATCAGCGTGTCGCTGAGCTCGAACGCGGGCGCCGGGCATCCGCCGGGAGCGCCGAGACCGAGACCTTGCAGCGCCACCTGACCGCCGATCAGCAGCGGGTCGTTCGGGAGCACGATGCTGAGCGACGAGGTTTGGATCGCGCTGCTCCACTCGTGCCCGAGCACGCAGTTGCAGAACGGCAGCTCGAAGCTCGTGAGGCCGATGCCGAGGAACGGCACGCCCGTGCTGCCGACCTGCACGGTGAACGACGCACCGAGCGCTGCCGCGCCGCTCGCGGCGATCGTCGTGGTGCCGCAGCCGTGCGGGCGACGCAGGATGTTGGCGCCGCGCGGGAGGTGCACCAGCGCGACGGGCTGGCCCGTCGGGCCGGTGGAGCCGATCGCCGTCGCCGTGCCCGTCGCGAGATCGAGACGCAGGAGCTGGCGCGACGCGGAATCGACGAGGAACGAACGACGCTGGAGCGCGTTCCGCGCGAGCCCGCTGGGATCGCTGCTGGCGCCGAGCGGGCCCACGGGCGTCGGCGTGCCGATGCCGCGATCGATGCTGTAGAGCGTGTCGGTAGCGTCGCTCGTGGCGTAGAGGGTGTCGTTCGCCGCATCGTAGAGGAGGCTCGTCGAGCCGGTCAGGCCCGTGAGCGCGACGAGATTGGCGCTCCCGCTCGTGCGGTCGATGGTGTAGAGGCCGCCGTCGTGCGAGGAGAGGCCGTAGAGGACGTCGTTCCGCGTGTCGAGATCGAGTCCGGTCATCGCGATCACGGGATTGCCGTAGGCTCCGATCGCCGTTGCTTGACCCGTGCTGGCATCGAGACGGAAGAGCGAGGGCACGGTGGCCGAGCTGAGATAGAGCGCGCTGCGGCTCGCATCGAACGCGAGCGCTGCGGGCATGCCCGCGTTGCTGCTCAGCGTCGCGAGCGGCGTGCGCGCGCCGGTGTTGGGATCGAGGCGCGCGATGCCGCCGGCGTCGTCCACCATCAGCAGACGGCCCGTCGGGGTGATGAACGTGGCCGCGGAGAAGGTGCCGGAGCCGGTGAAGGGCGAAGGCAGCGTTCCGATCTGCTGACCGCTCACGACATCGAAGACGTAGAACGACGCCTGCGTCGTGTTCGGTCCGTCGCTCACGAAGTACGCGCGGCCGTCGTGCACCGCGAGCCCGTCGATGTCGGTCTCGCCCGCGGGATAGCCGGTGAGGAAGGTCGTCGTCTGGGCCGCGACGTCGATACGGTAGAGGCCGCGCACCTGGGGCGCCGGAGCCGCGTCGCTGAGTCCGTAGAGGACGCCGTTCGTCGCGTCGACCTCGAGGCCGCCGAAATCGAAGGTCGAGGGATAGGTGTAGAGCAGCGTCGCGACTCCGTTCGCCGGGTCGATCTCGTACACCGCTTCCGTCGCGATGTTGCGCGTGCCGAGCAGCTTGCCGTTTCGGAACGCGAGGGCGACGAAGTTCACCGTCGCGGCGTTGTAGCTCATCGACACCGAGGTCGGCGTCAGCGTCGGGCCGTAAGGTGAGGAGAAGAGCGTCCCGCCGTTGTTCCAGTACAGCGTGTTCGTGTCGGGATCGTAGGCCATGCCCCAGGGCTTGGCGTCGGTGGTCGACGCCGAGTAGACCGGCGTCGCGGCTCCCGACGCGATGTCGATCTCGTAGATCGTGGCGACGCCGCTCTGGTCGTTGCCGACGACGAGCTGGGCGGAGAGGTCGCGAGGCGCTGCGCTGAGCGCGGCGCCGAGCGCGAGGAGAGAGACGAGGCGGACAGACATTCCGAGGACTCCGAGTCGTGGTGGGGAGAGGCCACCTCGTTCCTACTCGAAGGACGCGCGTTGCGTCTAGCCGCCTCGCTCGCGCGCGAGCTCTCTCAACGCGCGAGCCGCAGCGCCGGCGGTTTCCAGCTTCCTTGGCCCGGCGGCAGGATCGAGGGCGCCTCGGTCTTCGGCCAGTAGAGACGCATCACGAGATAGATCGGGCCATCGGGTGCGGGCAGCCAGTTCGATTCGCGCTCCGCGCCCGGCGAGTCCTTCTGGATGTGGATGGTGAGCCCGCCATCGGCGTCGGTCTTCATCTGCGGCAGCATCGGCGCGTTGATCAAGTAGCGCCCGATCGGGTTCTTCACGAGGAGCTGGGTGCGGCCGTCGTACATCGTGATCGACCAGAAAGCGTTCACGGGCGGCAGCTGTCCTTTCTCGAAGCGCAGCTCGTAGGCGTGCTTCGCTCCGTCGAGCGGCGTGCCGTCGGGGAGCGTCTTCGCCATCGGGTAGACCGCTTCCTCCGCGTTGTTGCCGTAGATCCCGGCCTCCGCGGCGACCGCGCGCAGCAGCCAGTTGCCGGCGAAGAACGCGCGATCGCCGAACGCGGACCCGATCCTCCAGCCGTTCACCGGCGTACCGAGGTTCTGCAGCTTCTCCTTCACTTGCGCCTGCCCGGCCTTCAGACCTTCGCCGAGCGCCACGAGATGCGCGGGGGAGAGCTCGCTGGTCCGGCGCACCTTGCCCGGGCCGACGCCGATGCGCGCGAGATCCGCGCGGATCGCGCGCTCCTCCGGACCGGGCGGAGCGAACGCGAGCACGAAGTCCAGGTACTCGAGGAAGTGCGTCTCCGCGCGCTGCTTGTCGATCTTCGGCCACGCGATCTCCGGCGCGGGTGCGGGCGGCGCGCTACCGAGGAACTTGGAGAGTGGTTGCAAGGCGTAGCCCGCCTGCACGCGCTCCACGTTCGGCATGTCGTCGGCGCGGAACAGCTGCGTCCGGAAGACCAGTGGCGAGAACTCGGTGGTCGAGCGAAACACCTTGCGGATGCCCGCAGGAGCCTCGCCGCTCCAGCTCGGTCCGGCGACGAGATAGGAGCCCGCCTCATTCCCGGTCGCGCGCGAGCCGACGTAGCCGTAGTTGAAGGTGTTGCCGTCGATCATCTGCACCGAGTAGTAGCGCGAGGGCTCGACCGCCGGGACGGAGATCACCATCGGCTCGGCGCGGAGATCCAGCCACGCCATCGAGTACGGCGTATCGCTGTTCGGCGTCACGACCGCCGTGTCCTCGTAGGTGTAGACGCGGTGCTCGTGGAACAGCGTGTTGAAGGGCGCCTTCCATTGCCCGGACTCGCGATCCACGATGTAGGCGTGCATCACGCCGTAGTTCATGACGAGCGGCAGGCCGTAGACGAGGGCCTCCTCTGCGATGCGGCGCGTCTCCTCGAGCGTCGGGATCTCTTGCGGCACGGTGGGATCCTCCAGGGCGTCGTGTGAGGCGCAGCCGGTGAGGGAGAGGAGTGTCAGCGCTCCGTGGACGAGCGGCGCGGAATACCGAAGGTGCATGAGTGTTCCAGTGCGACGGGTTCGATGCGCGCGACGATGGGGATGCTGGGTCGGACGACGCGCGGGCCGCATGTTAGCGCAAAGCTCAGGTGATCCCGATGCGCTCGCTCGGTTCGCGACGACCGAGGCGCGAGCAGGAAGTGCAGGGACCGGGCTCGCCGAGCAGGGCGGAGAGCCGCGCGGGCTCCCGAATGCGCCGGCGTTCGCCGCTGCGTTGCATCTCACCGAACAAGGGGGCCCGCGGAAGCGCCGTCGATGAGCCGCATCGTCGCCGCGCGTTCGACGTCGGCGCGCCCGGCGATGGTGAGATGCGCAGCGTACTCGGCCCTCGCTTGGCCGGCTCTCGATTGCGACCGACGAGTGACTCTGGAAGAGTGTCGCGCGGCGACCCGCTGGGTCGGGGCCCTGGCTCGGAGCTCTCACGCGCTGGTTCGTGGTCCGTCTCCGCGGGCCGGCGTCGGCGCAACCCACATGTACGCTCCACGGCTGCACGTGCAAATCGCTGTCGGCGTCGTTGCCGGCATCCTCGCGTCGCCCAGCGTCGCGCAGGACGCCGGCGATCGGAGTGGAGCGCTCGAGTTCTTCGAGCGGCGCATCCGCCCGGTGCTGGCGCAGGAATGCTACGAGTGCCACAGCAGCACGGGTGCGCGGAAGGGCGGGCTCGCGCTGGACGAGCGGGAGAGCGCGCGGCGGGGAGGAAGCTCTGGTCCGGCGATCGTCCCGGGAGCGCCGGAGGAGAGCTTGCTCTGGCAGGCCATCCGGCAGACGCATCCGGTGCTGAAGATGCCGAAGGGGCGCGCCGCGCTCAGCGCTGCGGTCGTCGCCGACTTCGCGACGTGGATCCGCGATGGCGCGCTCGACCCACGCGATGCTCCGCCGAGTGCCTCCGAGCTCGCCGCCGACACGGATTGGAGCGCGAGGATGCAGCGCCGGCTCCTCTGGTGGAGCTTCCGGCCCCTCCGTGCTCGCGTCGCGGAGGAGCTGCCGAGCGACGTGCGTCGCTCGTGGATCGATCGATACTTGGAGGAGCAGCTCGCCGAGCAGGGGCTCGCGGTGGCCCCGCGCGCCGAGCCCGAGGTTCTGCTGCGCCGTCTGAGCTTCGCTCTGCGTGGCTTGCCACCGACCATCGCCGAGCTCCGCGCGATGGAGGGCGAGCTCGAGCCCGACGCGTTCGGGCGGCTCGTCGATGAGTGGCTCGATTCGCCGCGCTTCGGCGAGCGTTGGGCGCGGCATTGGATGGACTGGCTGCGCTATGCCGATTCGCACGGCAGCGAAGGCGATGCGGAGATCCCCTATGCGTGGCGCTACCGCGACTACTTGATCCGCGCGCTGAACCAGGACGTCGGCTACGACCAGCTCCTGCGCGAGCATCTCGCCGGCGACCTGCTGCCGGCGCCGCGCATCGATCCGTCCACGGGCCGCAACGAGTCCTCGCTGGGCACCGCTCATCTGCGCATGGTCTACCACGGCTATGCGCCGACCGACGCGCTGGAGGAGCGCCTCCGCTTCACCGACGATCAGATCGACGTCGTCGGCAAGGCGTTCCTCGGGCTCACCGTCTCCTGCGCTCGCTGCCACGACCACAAGTTCGATCCGATCAGCCAGCAGGACTACACCGCGCTCTATGGTGTCTTCTCGTCGTGCGCGCCGGCGATCCTAGATGCCCGCGTGATCGATCAGGGACAGGCCGCGGCACGCGCGCGGCTCGCGGACGCGCAACTCGCGCTCCGCGGTGCGCTGGCGGAGCGCTATCGCGTCGCCGCGAACCAACTCGCCGAGCGGCTCCGCGGCGATGAGGATGCGCTGCGCACGGCGATCGAGCGCGCCACGCAGCCGAGCGACGTGCTCCATCCGTTCCACCTCTTGCGGAAGCAGCAAAGCGCGGCGCCGCTCGCGGCGTGGCGGCAACGCCCGACCAACGCCGGCCCCTCCGCCGTGCGCGCGTGGAACCTCGCCCACGAGCTCGATCTCGTGCTCTGGAGACGCTCGGGCCTCGGCGTGCAGCGGAGCTCGCGCGCCGGCTCGTTTGCCGTGGCCGCGGAAGGCGAGCGGGTGCTGCACGGCATCTATCCCGCCGGCACCTACTCGCATCTCGCCAGCACGCGCGATCGCGGCGTGCTGATCTCGCCGATCGTCGATCTCGGGGCGAAGTTCGACCTGTGGGTGCGCGTCGCCGGCGATGGCGGCGCCGCGCTGCGCCCGGTCGTGCAGCACTATCCGCGCGATGGCTCGGTGTTCCCGATCCACTCGCTCCGCGGCGGTGCGTGGAGCTGGGTGAAGTTCGACCTCGAGTACTGGAGCGGCGACGAGATCCACGTCGAGCTCGCGACCGCTGCCGATCAGCCGGTGCTGGCGAGCCCGAATGCCGTGCATTCCTGGTTCGGCGTGCGCGAGGTCCGGCTACAGCCGAGAGGAACACCGGAGCCGGCGCAAGATCACGCGTTCGCTGCACCGCTGCTCGACATGCTCGGGGAGCGCGAACCGGCGACCGCGGTCGAGCTCGCGTCGGCCTACGCCGCAGCGACATTCGCGGCGGTCGAGGCGTGGAGTGCAAGTCGCGCCAGCGACGAGCAAGCGCTCTGGCTCGACGCGCTGCTGCGCGCCGAGCTGCTGCCGAACAAGGTCGAGCAGCTCGATGCAACGGCCGCGAGCGCGTTGATGGTGTGTCGAGAGCTCATGCAGTCGGAGCTCGCAGCTCCCGAGCGCGTGCCCGGCCTGCTCGAGACCGAGCCGCGCGATGCGCCTCTCCTGGTGCGCGGGGACCATCGGACGAAAGGTCCGAGCGTGCCGCGTAGGAGCTTGAGCGCGTTCGGTGGAGCGCCACTCGCCGTCGATGCGAGCGGCCGACGCGAGCTCGCCGAGGACTGGCTGCGCGCGGAGAACCCGCTGGTGGCGCGCGTGATCGTGAATCGCGTGTGGCACCACCTCTTCGGGCGCGGTCTCGTCGCGACCACCGACAACTTCGGCCACATGGGCGGCGAGCCTTCGCATCCCGAGCTGCTCGATCAACTCGCGCGCGAGCTCGTCGCCGAAGGCTGGTCGCTGAAGAAGCTGATCCGGAAGATCCTCTGCTCCGCGGCTTGGCAGCGCAGCAGCGTGCCTCCGCCGGGCTCGCGAGAGCGCGATCCCGAGAATCGCTGGCTGTCGCACTTCCCGCTGCGTCGCCTCGAAGCCGAGGCGATCCGCGACAGCTTGCTCGCGGTCTCGGGCGAGCTCGACCCCACGCTCCTCGGTCCGCCGGTGCCGGGCGATTCGTTGCGTCGCAGCATCTACGTCTCGCGGAAGCGCAATGCGATGGATCCGTTCCTCGGAGCCTTCGATGCGCCCGTGCCGGCGAGTGCCAAGGGGCAGCGCGACGCGACCAACGTGCCGGCCCAATCGCTGGCGCTGCTGAACGATCCCTTCGTGCTGCAACGCGCCGAGCGCTGGGCGCAGCTCTTGGCCGCGGATCCTGCGCTGCAGGATCCCGGTCGTCGCGTCGAGGCAATGTTCCTCGCGGCCTTCGCGCGCTTGCCGAGCGCGGCCGAGCGAGCACGTGCGCTCGCGTACGTGGAGCGCTCCAGCGCCGAGCGAAGCGCGGCAGAGCTGCAGCGGCAAGCAGCTTCCGAAGTGCTGCGCGAGGCCGAGCGTCGGAACCTCGAGCTCTCGAACTTGGCGCTGGAGCGTGTCCGCGCTTTTCGGCGTGAACCAAGCGCCCCTTCGGCAGAGACGCTACCGCGGCCGCTCGCTACCTGGTCCTTCGAAGGCGAGACGCATGCGGCCAGCGGCGCGTTGCACGCCGAGCTGCACGGAGGAGCGCGGCTCCTCGACGGCGCGCTCGTGCTCGATGGCCAGAGTGGCTACGCGGCGAGCGCGCCGCTTGAGGTCGATCTCGGCGAGAAGACCCTGATGGCCTGGGTGCAGCTCGACCAACTCACGCAGCGCGGCGGGGGCGTGATCAGCGTGCAGACGCTGGATGGCGAGCGCTTCGACGCGATCGTCTTCGGTGAGCGGGAGCCGCAGCGCTGGCTCGCCGGCAGTGACACCTTCTCGCGGACCCAAGCCTTCGGCGGGGCCGAGGAACAGGACGCGCGCGAACGCGCGGTTCATCTCGCGATCACCTATGCCGCCGATGGAACCATCACCGCCTACCGCGATGGCGAGCGCTACGGCGAGCCCTATCGCAGCCGAGGTCCTTTCCGCTTCCTCGCCGGGCAGAGCCAGGTGCTCTTCGGCTTGCGCCATGGCACGCCGAGCGGCGATCGCGTGCTGCAGGGGCGCATCCATCACGCGGCGCTCTTCGATCGCGCGCTCTCGGGTGCGGAGGTGCGGCAGCTGGCGGAGGCCACCGGCGAGCTGATCTCGAGCCGTGCGTTGCTCGAGGCACTGACGCCGGCGGAGCGGGAAGAGCGAGCGGCGCTGGTGCTCGTCATCGCCGCGCGAACGCGGGAGCTCGAGGAGCTCGAGAGCACGAAGGGCGCCAGCTCGGCGTTCGCGGATCTCTCCCACGCGCTCTTCAATCACAAGGAGTTCCTCTACGTCCGCTGAGCGCGGACCCTGCCGTCATGAACCCGCACCTCTCACGCCGCGAGATGCTGAGCCGCTGCTCCTCGGGCTTCGGCTTCACCGCCTGGTCCGCGCTCTGGCGTCCGACGGACGCTCGTGCGCAACGAAGCGCGCCGCACTTCCCTCCGCGCGCGCGCAGCGTGATCTTCTGCTACATGTCCGGAGGGGTCTCGCACCTCGACTCCTTCGACGAGAAGCCGTTGCTGCGCCAGCTCGCCGGCCAGCCGATGCCGGTCCCGATCGAGCGCACGATGTTCAACGACAACGGGAACATCTTCCCGTCGCCCTTCCGCTTCGCGCGGCACGGCGAGAGCGGCCTCTCGATCAGCTCGATGTTCCCCACTCTCGCGCGCCATTGCGCCGACAAGCTCGCGGTGATCCGCTCGATGACCAGCAAGTCGAACGAGCACGCGCAGGGCAACTACTTCTTCCACACGGGCTTCCCCTTCCTGGGCCACCCGAGCGCCGGGGCTTGGATCCACTACGGCCTCGGCTCCGAGAATCAGGATCTGCCCGGCTTCGTCGTGCTGCGGAGCGGTACGGCGGTTTCTCCGCACGGCGGTGTCGGGCTCTTCGGCAACGGCTTCCTCCCCGCGCAGCATCAGGCTTCCATCGTGGTCGCCGACGCGCGTCCACCGATCCCCAATCTCGCGCCCCGCGAGCGCCCGTCCTCCCAGCGCGCGCGCCTCGACTACCTCGCCGAGGCGGACGCGGAGTTCGCGAACGCGAGCGGACAGGACCCGCAGGTCGAAGCCGCGATCCGGAACTACGAGACCGCCGCGCGCATGCAGAGCGCCGTGCCCGAGCTCGTCGATCTCTCCGGCGAGTCCGCGGAGACGCGCGCGCTCTACGGCGTCGATGATCCTCTGCCGCAGAAGGCCGCGTATGCGCGGCAGTGCCTGCTCGCCCGCCGCTTGGTCGAGCGCGGCGTGCGCTTCGTGGAGCTGAGCTGCTTGACGCACGACATCGGCTCGGGTGGCGCACCCAATCCTTGGGATCAGCACGGCGATCTCGAGCGCGGTCACGCGGCGATGGCGCAGCAAGTCGATCAGCCGATCGCGGCGCTGCTCATGGACTTGGAGCGCCGCGGCCTGCTCGATGAGACGTTGGTGATCTGGGCCGGCGAGTTCGGGCGCACGCCCTTCTCGCAAGGCAGCAACGGACGCGATCACAACCCCGGCGCGTTCTCGATCTGGCTCGCCGGCGGAGGTGCGAAAGGCGGCACCGTCTACGGCACGACCGACGAGCTCGGCTATCGCGTCGTCGAGAAGCCCGTCACCGTCTACGACCTGTGGGCGACCGTGCTGCACCTGCTGGGCCTCGATCACGAGAGGCTGACCTTCCTCTCCGGCGGTCGTCATCACCGCTTGACCGACGTCTTCGGCAACGTGATCCGCGACGTCCTCGCGTAGCCGCCTCGGGCGCCGATCCTTCGAGGCCGCCGACGAGGAGGTCGCGCCCCGAGCTTCAGGGCTTCCGGCGCACCACGAGCTCCGGCCACGCGGTCGAGCCATCGCGCTCGCGCGTGAACACGTGCTCCGCGGACTCGCCGAGCACGAGCTCCGCCGTCGTGTACACCTTGCAGCCGTCGAGCAGATGTCCGCCGAGCGTCGCTCCGTGCTCGTCGCTCACCGCGAGGTGCAGATGCGAGCCGTGCTTCGAGACGGTGCCGACGAGCGAGACGATCTCGAAGCGGCCGCTGCGCCTCTCGCCGCTCGGGCGATCCGCGTAGCGCAGGTGCAGCTCGGTCAAGCTGCCGACGCCGGTCGCGATCCAGCCGGCCTCGATGCCGTGCTCGTCGACGTAGCGCTGGATACCGGCGCGGAGATCCTCGCCGGGGAGGAGGCGGAACGCGTGGACGCGCATCGCGGAGGAACCTTCGCGCGGCGCGCTGCACGCGCCGAGGCCGAGCGCGAGCAGCAGCGCCGACGCTGCGAAGCCGAGGGACGGGGAGCGCCGCATGCCCGCGTTCTAGCGCGCGCTCGCCCGCTCGGCCAGCGTCGGCTCAGCGCGCGCCGATCGTCGCGCGCGCCGGATTGCTGAGCACGAAGCCCGCGGGGTTCGCGAGCGGATCGCTGACCAGCACCTGCTGATAGAACTGCAAGCCCTGGATCAGCGGCACGGCGGGGATCGCGACATCCCAGCTCGCGCTGCCGCCGCTCGGCGTCAGCGGATAGGGCAGGATGATCTCCTGATAGATCGTGCAGCCCGTGAAGCCGGCCGGCGTGAGATCGAGCGGCAGCGGGATGCCGTTCCACGTGGTGTCGAGGAAGCCGACGAGCCCGTAGGCCACGGTCAGCGGATCGAGCGGGAGCTGCGTCACCGCGCTGGTGAAGGTGTCGTCGTAGAAGGGACCGGTGTCGGTGCTGCCGAGCGTCGGCGTGCCGTTGCTGCCGACGCAGCCGCTGCCGTAGGTCTCATAGGCGGAGAAGACGTTCGGGCTGTACTCCCAAGTGTCGTTCGTCGTCGTGAC
The DNA here is from genome assembly GCA_016793245.1 of Planctomycetota bacterium. Lineage (GTDB taxonomy): Bacteria > Planctomycetota > UBA1135 > UBA1135 > JADKAF01 > JADKAF01. Next base: position 9,321 of record JAEUHW010000090.1, on the reverse strand, counting down.
GCCGCCGTACGCCACGCAGCTACGCCGCGCGGGCTGGTACTGGAAGGTGAACGAGCGCCGTGGGGGCAGCGTCGCGTTCAGCGTGTTGCGCTGCAGCCACGTCACGCCGTCGTACTCCCACACATCGCCGAGCAACGCGGAGCCCGAGTACCCGCCGCACATCACGATGCGTTGCCGCGCGCTGTCGTAGGTGAGGCCCATCTCCCAGCGCGGCGACGGCACCGCGGCCGGCGTTCGCCGCGTCCAGCTCGTGCCATCCCATTCCCAGGTGTCGTTGCTCGGCGTGCCGCCGCTCGTGTAGCCGCCGAAGAGCACGACGACGCCGCGCCGGGCATCGTAGGCCATCCCGTGATACTCGCGAGCGCCAGGCGACGTACCGCCGGAGCGGTTCGTCCAAGTCGTGCCATCGTACTCCCAAGTGTCGGCGATCAACGAACCGCCGCTCGAGATGCCGCCGTACATCACGCACACGCCGCGGCCCGCGTCGTAGGCCATCGCGCTGCTGACGCGCGCCGGTGCCGAGCTCACTGGCGTGCGCTGCGTCCAGTCGGTCCCGTTCCACTCCCACGTGTCCCCGTAGGTGGAAGTTCCCGAGTAGCCGCCAAAGAGGACGCTCACGCCGCGCGCTGTGTCGAACGCCATCGCCGGTCGCCGCCTCGCTCCAGGCACGTGCACGGGCGCGAGTTGCGTCCAGTCGCTGCCGTCCCACTCCCAGGTGTCGGCGAGATTCCCGGCCGCAGCTTGGCCCGCGAAGATCACGGTGCGATCGCGCAGCGTGTCCTGCGCGTGCGCGTTGCCGCTGCGTTCGGGAGGCAGATTCGTGGGTGTGCGCTGATCCCAGCGCATCTGCGCTTCGGAGAGGCCGGTGCCGAGGAAGCCGAGGGCGAAGGGGAGCGCTAGCGCTCGCAGGAGGATCGGGGTAGAGGGCATGGGGGCCTCGTAGCGGTTCGGAGGCGCGCAGAGTCGCGCATCCGATGCGAGCGGCCCATCCGCTGATGAGGGCACCACGCGGCGTACGGACGGCGTAGATCTCCTCTTCGCTCGCTGTCGAGCGAGAGGCCCGCGTGGCGGCCTGCGCGACGAGTCCTTGGAGAGCAGTTCGGCATCGGCCAGGCGAGAAGCCGGGCCGGAAGGGCTCGACCGCAGCGCATGCGTGCGCCACAGCTGTTGCGCGGAGCCGCGTCGCGGAGTCCTTGGGGAAACGCTTGGACGTGCTCACGGAAGACCTATGATCGCGCGATGCGCGTCGCAGGGTCCGAGGCACCATGAATCCCCACGCTTCCGAGCTCACCCCCGTAGATGCCTCGCAGCGCATCGAAGTCCTCGACATCGTGCGCGGCTTCGCGCTCTTCGGAGTGCTGATCGCGAACCTGAACTGGTGGTCGCAGAGCATTCCGTTGACGGAGGAGCAACGCGCGGCGTTGCCGACCGCGGCGATCGACTCCTGGTCGAGCGCGTTCATCACCTTCGCCGTCGACAACAAGTTCATCACGCTCTTCTCGTTCCTCTTCGCCGTCGGCTTCCATCTGCAGCTCCGGCGCGGCGAAGCACGCGGCGTGAACGCGCTCCCGACCTACCGCCGGCGCCTGCTGATCTTGCTCGTGTTGGGGCTCGTGCACGGCTTCTTCGTCTGGATGGGCGACATCCTGCAGTTCTATGCCTTGCTGGGCTTCGGGCTGCCCCTGCTGCGCCGCTTCTCCTCGAAGCAGCTCCTCCTCGGCGGGGTGCTCCTCGGCGTGGTCGTGCCTTCCGTGGCGGCGCTGGTCGCGGAGCAGGCCTTCGGGTTCGACGGGAAGCACGAAGCAGAGGCCGAACGTCTGCGCGCGTGGGAGGGCATGCACGGCGGACCTCTGGCGCTCTGGAGCTACTACGCGGCGAGCAGTTGGGCCTTCTACTCCAGTGGGGTCGCGGTCGGCTTCCTCGTCTGGATCGCGGGCCGCTTCTTCTTCGGGCTCTGGGCCGGACGCATCGAGCTCCTGCAGGCACCGGAGCGCCATCGCGTGCTCACGAAGCGCCTGCTCGTCTGGGGACTCGGCCTCGGCGTGCTGGGGAACGGCCTGCACCTAGCGCACGAGCGCGGCCTGCTCGGCGCAGAGCTCTCGTGGGTCTTCGAGCTCGAGCTCGATCTCGCGCACGGCGTCGGGATCCTCGGTCTCTCGGCCTTCTATCTCGCCGCGATCCTGCTCTTGCTCGAGCGTCCGCGCTGGGCCGCACGCTTGCGCTTCTTCGCCCCGATCGGTCGCATGGCGCTCACGAACTATCTCATCCACTCGCTGCTCTACGTCTTCGTCTTCTGCAGCTTCGGCCTCGGCTGGGTGGGCGAGGTCGGCTCGACCTTCTGCCTCGGGTTCGCGGTGGTCGTGATCGCGCTGCAAGGTCGGGCGAGCCGCTGGTGGCTCGCGCGCCATCGCTACGGGCCGGCGGAGTGGGCTTGGCGCTATCTGACCTATGGTCGCCGAGTTTGAGCTGTCGCTGGGTCCTGCCCTGCGGCGCGCCTGACGATCGCGCGCCTCACCAATCCCAGCGCACGGTGTTCGTCGTGAACAGCCACGGCTGCAGCGGGTTCAGCGTCGGTGTGCTCGGGAACCCCGGGAAGGCAGTCAGGTAAAGCGAGGTTCCGGTCGGGATCGGGGCGCGCGGCAAGAACCACCAGGTGCTGCGCCCGGAGCGCGGGAGGACGATCGTGAGGTCGTGCGGCAGAACGCAGTTCTGCGGGAACGGCGGCCACGGCAGCGGCAGGGTCATCGGCGTGATGCCGAACGCGAAGAGCATCATCTCCGGCACTTGGGTGCCTCCGAAGGTCGCGATCCCGAAGTCGCAGCTCGCCGGGTCCACGATGACTCTCATCCGCATCGCGCCGCAGCCTCCACCCATGTCGATGACCGCGCGCGGGGGATAGCAGGACTGCGCTGTGGAATCCGGGCTCAGGGCGGCGAGAGCGACGAGTGCGAGCGCGAATCGAAACATGTTCTTGCTCCGTTGAGGCGCACTCGGACTCGAAGCGCGCGCCGGGGACCGACTTGCAGGCTAGTCGGACGGCACGGTTCGGTCTACGGCTCTCGGGCTCGCTCCTCGCTCGGCTCGGCTCGGCAGAACGCGTTACCTCAGGCTCGACCCCGCACACCGATTCGGCGCAGCAGCGCGCCCACCGTGCGCCGCGCGCGGGCGGCCAGCGATCGCAGAGGCCGCGGAAACTCCGCCTCGAGGCGAACCAGGTCTTCGCTCGCGAGCCGCAGCGCGAGCGCCGCTTCGAGCTCCGCGAGCTGCGCGAGCGAGCTCGCGCCGACGATCGCGGCGCTGAGCGCCGGCTGCGCGAGGAGCCACGCGAGCGCGATCGCCGCGGGCGTCGCGCGATGCGCGGCGGCGAGCTCGCGCAGCAGCGCGCCGCCTGCGCCTTCCGCGCGCGCGAGACGCCCGCCGTCGAGCGGCGAGTAGGCGAGCACGCCGAGCTGCAGCGCGCGCGCGGCGGCGAGCTCGTCGGCTTCGAAGCTCCGCGCGGAGAGGTTCCACTCGGGTTGCACGGAGGCGAGCGGCGTCGTGCCGATCGCGCGCTGCATCGCGCGCAGCTCGTGCGCGGGAGCGTTCGACGCACCGATCGCAAGCACGAGGCCGCGTCGCCGGAGCTCGAGCAGCTCGCCCATCGTCTCCGCGAGCGGCGTCTCGACGTCGGGCACGTGCACCTGAACGAGGTCGAGGTGCTCCACGCGCAGGCGTCGCAAGCTCTGCTCGACATCGTCCCGCACGCTCGCGGGACGCGCGTCGCACCGCACGATGCGCGGCGCCCCGGAGGTGCTCTCGTCGACGAAGAGCACGCGGCCGCGCGCGTCGTCGCTCCAGCGCAAGCCCACCTTGCCGAGGATCTGCACGCGCTCGCGCCGCACTCCGGCGAGCGCGCGACCGAGGAGCTCCTCGACGGCGCCGTAGCCGTAGAGCGGCGCGGTGTCGAGCGTGGAGAAGCCGCGCTCGATCGCGGCGCGCCAGAGCGCCATGCGTTCCGCATCCGCAAGGGAACGCCGTCCCATCGTGCCGAGCACGAGCGGGGGAACCCGGAGCGCACTCCGACCGAGAGGGCGGTGGTTCACGAAGTGCTGCAGCGGGTTGCGGTGGCTGCTCTCCGCTCAGCCGAACACGATCTCGAGACCCTGCGTCAGCAAGTCGAAGCAGCCCGCGAAGCCGCACTCGTTGCAGAGCGTTTGCAAGCCGATCGCGCCGCCGCGCAGCACCGGGTCGTTCGGGATGGCGACGGTGAGCGGGAACGGCAGCGCCGTCACTTCGAGGAACGCCTGCGGCAGCACGACGAGATCGCAGAGCTCGGTGCCGCGTCGCGAGCTGCGCAACGGGATCGGGATCCACTGCGCCGTCGGCAACGGGGTACCGAGCAGCAGGAGGCCGAAGCCGCCCTGACCGAGGAAGCAGCCCGGCGAGTCGATGCTCGCGGTGCTGCCGATGACCAACGTGCCGCTGATCGCGGGCGCGCTCCGGCCGGCGCAGCCGCCGCCGAGCGCACGTTGGCTGCCTTGAGCTTGAAGCGTCGCCGAAGCAACGAAGGAAACGAGTGCGAGGCTCAGGGCCGCGCGCAGGAAGGTGCTCATGTCACGGGTCCTCGAAGGACGGCATCCTACGCTCTCGGCCGAGAACTTCCTCCCGTCGCGCTCGTGGGATAGGTTCCTCGGCCATGCGCTCACTCCCCCGATCCACGTGGCTGGTTCTCGCCGTCGCTCTCCTGCTGCCTGCCTGCGCCGCGCGCCGCCGCGGGCGCGCGTCGGAGGAACCTACGCGAGGGGTCGTGGCCGACATCGCCGGCGCGGCGCAGGCGTTCCTCGCGGCGCTGCCGGCCGAACAGCGTGCGCTCGCGATGCGACCTCTCGCGGATCCGGAGCGCACGAGCTGGGCGTTCGTGCCCGGGCGCTACGCGGGCCTCGAGCTTGGCGCGATGGACGACGCCGCGCGCGTGCGAGCGCTCGCGCTCTTGCAGGAGTTGCTGAGCGAAGGCGGCTACGCGAAGACGACGTCGATCATCGCGCTCGAGGCGCACCTCCGCGAGATCGAAGGTGTGGGTGGGCGCGACGTGAGCCATCGCGATCCCGGGCGCTACGCCGTGCTCGTCTACGGTGAGCCCAGCGAGCGCGGCGCGTTCTCGCTGCGCTTCCAAGGGCACCATGTGTCGCTGCACTGGAGCTTCTGCGACGGCATGCTGGCGGGCGGAACGCCGCACTTCCTCGGCAGCAATCCGCACGAGGTGCGGAGCGGCGCCGCGAAGGGGCAGCGCGTGCTCGGCGCCGAAGAAGATCGCGCGCGCGAGCTTCTCGCGAGCCTATCCGGTAGGCAGCTCGAGCGCGCCGTGATCGACGCCGAGGCGCCGAACGATGTGGTGCTCGTGCCGGGCATCGGACTCGACGCGCTGGGAGCGCCGCGCGGCCTCGCGGTCTCCGAGATGAGCCTCTCGCAGCGCGCGCTGCTCCGCGCGCTGGTCGAGCTCGGTGCGCTGAACCTGCGCGGCGAGCTCGCCGAGGCCGAGCTCGCGCGCTTGGAGCCCGAGATGGGCTCGCTCCACTTCGCTTGGGCGGGGAGCAGCGTGCGCGGTCGTGCGCACTACTGGCGAGTGCAGGGGCCCACGTTCGCCATCGAGTACGACAACACGCAGAACGACGCGAACCACGTGCATTTCCTCTGGCGCGATCGCGCGCGCGATTTCGGCGGCGATCCGCTGCGCGAGCATCTGCGCGATCACGCCGAAGCACACGCGCACGACGCGGCGCGCTGAGGACAGCGCGCGCGTCGCACGCGGCAAGTCACTCGCCGATCGCGAGGCGCAGACCCTGGCTGGGCTGCAGCGCGCCGAGCAGCGGACCGACCGGGTCGAGTCCGAAGCCCTGTGCGTGCGCGACACCGCCGATGAGCACGGGATCGAAGGGGATCGGGAATGCGAAGCGCGCCGTCCCATTCGGGTCCACGAGCTGCGTGATCTGTACCTCGAAGCCTGGCGCGTAGAGCGTGCAGCTCCCGATCGCGATCGAGGGACGCGGCGTATCGAGCACCAGCAGGCTGGGCATCCCCGCCGTGACGCCGTTCAGGTTCAAGGTGAACGCGCTCGCTCCGATGCAGGGCCCGCCATTCGCCGCGAGACGCGCGGTCGCGCTGCACGTCGGGCCCAGCTCGGTCACCGCGCCGACCTGCGTAGCATCGAGCCAATGCGTCGTGTCGTAGAACACCGCCGGAGCGAAGGCCTGTCCGCCGTGGATCGCGACCGCGCCGCGCACCACGTCGTAGGTCGCGGCGTGCAGCGAGCGCGGCGAGGGTGCGCTCGCCGGTTGGCGCTGCAGCCAGTTCCAGCCGTTCCACTCCCAGGTATCGCCGAGCTCGCCACTCGCGCTCGAGCCGCCGAAGAGCACGAGGCGCGAGCGGCGCTCGTCCCAGGTGAGTGAGGCTCCGGAGCGCGCCGGAGGGCGCTGCGGGGAGACGCGATGGACCCAGCGCAGGCCGTTCCAGCTCCACGTGTCGTCGAGGCGCGCGCCGCTCGCATCGGCGCCGCCGAAGAGCAGGACCTCTCCGAGGGTTGCGTCGTACGCGAGGGCATACTCCGTGCGAGCGGACGGCGCGAAGCTGGGATTGACGATCGTCCAGTTGCTGCCATCGAAGCTCAGCGTGTCGGTCCAGTAGCCCGACGAGCCACGTCCCGAGAAGCTGACGTAGCGTTGCGTCGGCGGGTGGAACGCGAGCGCGTGGCCTTGGCGGCGCCCCGGCAGAGTGGACACGTTCACCTGCGACCAGGTGGTGCCATTGAAGATCCAGGTGTCGTTCTTGGGTGCGCCGTCGGTGCCGCCGAAGAGCACGAGCTCGTTGCGCGTCGGATGGCCGGCGAACGCGTGCTTCGAGCGCGCGGACGGCGTGCTCGCGAGAGAGAGCAGCGTCCACTCGTCGGCGCCTGCTTCGAAGATCCACGTCCCGCCGTAGAAGGTGCCGCTCGAGAAGCCGCCGAAGAGCACGAGCTCGTTCGTCGCGCCGAGGCGCGCGAGCGCGGCCGCGGAGACAGCTCCGGTCGTCGCGGGCCAGGACACCCAGCGCGTGCCGGTCCAGCGCACGAGGTCGCCTCGATAGCCGCCGTCACCGAAGCCGCCGACGGCGCAGACGCCTTCGTTCGGCACGTAGAGCAGGCGATGGCCCGAGCGGCGCCCCGGAGGGTTCGTGCGCTGCGTCCACTGCGAGCCCTGCAGCTCCCAATGCTCGTCGATTCGCGCGACGTTGATCTCGCCGCCGTAGAGGTGCATCGACGAATTGCGCGGGTCGAAGGCGAGCTCCGCATCGAAGCGCCCCGAGGGCAGGTTCCCGGTCGTGCGGGATGTCCAGCTCCCGCCGTCCCACTCCCAGAGATCGTTCGCGACCGGGCTCCCCGCCGTGGTGGTGCGGCCGCCGTAGAGCACGACGCGGCGCCGCGCGGCGTCGTACGCCATCGCGTGTCGCGTGCGCTCCTGTGGACCGCTGCTGCCGGTGATGCGCGGGATCCAGCTCACGCCGTCGTACTCCCAGGTGTCGCCGAGCACGCGTCCTGTCGGGTCGGTGCCGCCGTGCAGCACCGCGCGACCGCGCCCCGCATCCCAGACCAAGTTGTGATCGGTGCGCGCGCCGGGTGCCGTGGCGAAGGTCCGCTGCGTCCAGGTGCTGCCGTCGAACTCCCAGGTGTCGCCGTAGACGAGCCCGGTGGCGTTGCCTTCACCGCCGAAGAGCACGACGCGGTTCCGCACGGGATCGAACACGGCGCGCGCGCTGAAACGAGCAACGGGCCGCACGGCCGGGTAGCTCGGCTGCCAGAACACGCCGTTCCACTGCCAGGTCCAATCCTGCGCGACGCCGCGTGCGTCGCGCCCACCGAAGAGCACGAGGCGTCCGCGCGCGCTGTCATGGGCCGCAGCGCAGCCCGCGATCTCGTCGAGCGTCGAGCGCAGACCGGCGGACCAGCGGAGCTGCGCTCCCGCGCTGGCGGCTAGGAAGAGAGAGAGAACGAGCGGCGCGCAACGGCGGCGCGCGAAGACGAGCGACATGGCGATTCTCCGTGGGTGCGGGCGCTGCGTGGCAGCGTCGCTCGCTCTCCCGCGAGCGGACCCGCGAACGCGCCAGGGCTCTCGGGATTTCTCTCTGGTGGGATCTCGACGCGCTCGCTCGAGGCGTTCGGCAGGTGCCGATCGGGCGGGACGGACGCGCAGGCATTCCGACGCCTCGCGCACCCGGCTTCGACCCGTCGGAGCGTAGACGCGAGAACGACGCCCGAGCACGTGACGTGCGCGAACGTTCGAACGCGAGTACCGCGACGATCGCTCCGCCAGCCCTCCGGCGAAGCAAGCGTCGCGCCCGCCGCGCGTGAACGACGTCGGACGACATCTTGCGTCGTTGCGCGTTCGATGTTGGATGCGACTCGAGAGCGAGCGCGGCGGTCACGTCGCTTGCGTCGCCTCCGGATGCGGCTCCGCTACGTCGAAAGACATCGTGCGACGTTTCGGAGCCCGCGGGAGGCGGGGGCTCCGAAACTCATGCTACGGGAGAGATCGGACGTCGACGCGAGAGCGACGTCGAGAGACAGCGGTTCGTCGCCCGCGCGGCGGTAGGGCGACAGCGCGGCTCATCTGCACCGCTGAGATCGGGCTGCGAACAACGTCGCTCTATCAAGATTCCGACTTTGTAGGAAACCGATTGCGACTCAGGTGCGTTCTACATGCTGGAACGAAATCGGGGAAGGCGACGCAGCACGGGGCAGAGGAAGCCACATGCGCCGCAAGGATCAACAGTTCGAGTTCGACTTTCGTCAGCACGGTGGGAAGCGGAAGGGCGCGGGACGGAAGCCGAAGAATGCGGAGCCCGGCATGCCCCACCGTCAGCGCGCGATGAAGAAGCGCGGCCAGCCTCTCTTGATCACCGTGCGTCTGGCGGATGGCCTGCCACCGCTGCGCCGCGGTGGCGCGCTGAAGCTCGTTCTCGCGGCGCTCAGCGCGAGCAGCGATCGCCACGGAATGCGGATCATCCACTACACCGTGCAAGGCAACCACTTGCACTTCCTGGTCGAAGCCGAAGATCGAGAGTGCGTCGCGCGTGCCATGAACGCGCTGCTGAGCCCGCTCGCGCGCGCGTTGAACAAGCTCTGGGGCCGACGCGGCAAGGTGTTCCCCGAGCGCTACCACGACGAGGTGATCTCGACGCCGACGCAGGCGCGGAATGCGCTGCGCTACGTGCTGCAGAACGGCAAGAAGCACGGCGTCGTGGCGCAAGCGTCGATCGACCTCTGCTCGAGCGCGCCCGTGTTCGATGGTTGGGAGGAGCGCCCGTCGATCG
>JAEUHW010000077.1 GCA_016793245.1 Planctomycetota bacterium | reverse complement strand
CTGCGCCGCGCCGCGAACCCCATCTGCCGGCTCAAGCGCGCGCCCCTTCCGACCGATGCCCTCGACGATGACACCTCTGGTCCCGACGCGCCGCCTGCTCGTCGCCGCCACGGATGGCGGCGTGCTGCGCTGCCTCCTGCCTCTCGCGGCCGCGCTGCGCGGGCGGGGCTGGACGGTCGGGTTCTGGACCCCGTTCTTGCGCGATCGGATGTGGCTGCGCTGCGTCGGGGAGCATCCGCTGCCCGCGACCCGCGCCGGTACCGAAGCGCTGCCCGCGTCCCTGGAGCCCGCGCTCGCACTGCGCGCGCAAGTCGGCGGACTGCGCCTCGATGAACGCCTCCGCCGCCACGCCGCGGCGCAGTGGCGCGCTGCGCGCGAAGCCGTCGGGCGCTTCGACGCCGCCCTCGTCTGGAATGGCGGCGAGCTGCAAGCCGCGTGCGTCGCGGAGGCCGCTCGCGCGGAAGGCAAGCCGGTCGTCTACCTCGAGAACGGACTGCTGCCGCGCACCTTGCAGATCGACGCGCGCGGTGTGAACGCCGCCGCCGCTGCGCGCGAGCGCATCGCCGCCAGCGCAGCGGACGCGCCGCGCTGGATCGCACCGGTCGCGGGTGCGCCGCTGCGCTGCGCCGAGCCCTCGCTGCTGTTCCGCTGGTGCGCCACGGCGGCCGAGTGGATCGAGGCGCTCGCGCATCCGGAGCGCGCGCGCTTCGCGCTGCACGTGCGGCGCCGCGCGTTGCGCCAAGCGCGCCGCCGGAAGCGACCGGTCGCGGGCGACGCTACGCCGCTCCCCGAGCGCTTCGTCTTCGTCCCGCTGCAAGTGCACGACGACACGCAGGTGCTGCGGCACGGCGGTTGGGTGCGCTCGATGGAGGACTTGCTGCAGGCGGTGCGCGCGGCTTCGCCGCTGCCCGTCGTCGTGCGCGAGCACCCGATGGATGTCGGGCGCGCGGACCTGCGCAGCTTGAAGGCGCGCTATCCGGAGTTCCTCTGGACGCGCACCCGCTCGCTGGAGGAGTGCCTGCGCCGCGCGAGCGCCGTCGCGACGATCAACTCGACCGTGGGCGTCGAAGCGCTCGCGCTGGGCCGGCCCGTCGTCGTCTGCGGCGACTGCGTCTACGGAGTCGAGGGCCTCGTTCATCTCGCGAGCGAACCGGCGGCGCTGCGGCCCGCGCTCGCCGCGGCCTGCGCACGGGAGAGTGCTCCGGCAGCGGTCGAGTCCTTGCTCGGCGCTCTCGCGCGCGAGCTGCATGTCGCGCTGGATCGGCAGAAGCCGGATGCGGCGGGGCTCGCGCGCCTCGTCCAGCGCATCGAAGAGCTCGTGCTGCCGGTGATGTCCCTGGCCTCCGGAGCGCGCTCCTCCGACCGCTCGGCCTCGACGATGGCAGCGACCGAGCTGGTCGGCGCGCTGAGCTGAGCTGAGCTGAGCCGAGCGCAACCAGGCGAGCGCCGAGCGACGCCTCGCTCCGGAAAGAGGACTGCGCGGCTCGCCATCCGGCCGGCGCTTCGCGCGCCTCGAGGTCGTCCCGGAATCGGCGACCGAACTCCGCCTCGGCTCGTACGATGGGAAACGCCTCGCCCGGCTCGGCCGCGGCGAGTTCCCACCGTCGTCCCGCCCTTCAGGGAGGAACCATGCCCTCTCCGCTCCCGCGCGCGAGCTTTGCCTGCCTCGCGCTCTCGGCACTCGGTCTGGCCCAAGAGCCGAGTTTCCCCGCGCCCGTCGCTGCGACGCGCGTCCACCTCAAGTACGCGGCCTTCGATCCCGCGCTCGAGGCTCCGCCGGTTCCCGCCGCGCTCGCGGCGGCGGAGGACATCCGGCTCTGGATCGTCCAGCTCGCCGGCCGCCCGACCGAGGCGATGCGCGCGCAGCTCCGCGCCTGCGGCGCGCAAGTGCACGGCTATCTCCCGGAGAATTGCTACCTCGTGCGCGGTGAGGCCGCGGCGATCGCGCGGGCCTCGGCGCTCGAGGTCGTGCGCGGCATCGCGCCCTTCGCTCCGGCGTTCCGTCTGGAGGAGAAGCTGATCGCCGAGATCCTCGCCGGCATCCAAGCGCCGCCGCGCCGCTACAACCTGGTGGTCGTGGACAAGCGCGAGGACAAGCCCGCGCTACTCGCGCGCCTGCGTTCCCTAGGCGCGGTGATCGACCACGAGCAGCCCGGGAGCCTCTTGGTCAGCGCGACGCTCGACGGCGCGCAGCTCCTGCAGGCCGCGCGATTCGACGAGGTGCAGTGGATCGACCTCTGGAGCGCGCCCGAGACCGACATGGACAACGCGCGCATCCAGGGCGGCGCCAACTACATCGAAGGCCTCGGTGGTTACACCGGGCAGGGTGTGAACGGCCACATCTACGAGGGCATCGAGCTCTCGCATCCCGACTTCACCATCACGCCGACGCCGGTCGGCTCCTGCAATAGCGCCGATACGCACGGCCACTGCACCGGCGGCATCGTCTTCGGCAACGGCACGAGCTCGCCGCAAGCGCGCGGCATGGCGCCTAACGCCCGTCCGTTCTTCACCAACTACTCGTGCGTGAACGCCGGCCTCTCGCGCTGGCAAGTCGTGCAGCAGCTCGTCACGCAGCACGACGTGATGTTCACCACGGCGTCGTGGGGCGGCGCGCGCGTGCGCACCTACACCTCGGTCTCGGCCGACACCGACGACATCATCTTCGATCACGACATCGTCTGGTCGAACTCGCAGTCGAACGCCGGCAACCAGGATTCGCGCCCCGAAGCTTGGGCGAAGAACATCATCTCGATCGGCGGGGTCCAGCACTTCAACAACAGCAACCCCGCCGACGACTCCTGGGCCGCGGGTGGCGGCAGCACCGGTCCCGCCGCGGACCTGCGCATCAAGCCCGACCTCAGCGCGTACTACGATTCGATCCTCTGCTCCGACCTGCAGGGCGCCGCGGGTTACTCCGCGGGCAACTTCACGACCGGCTTCGGCGGCACCTCGGGTGCCACGCCGATCGTCACCGGGCACAACGCGTTGGCGCTGCAGCTCTTCACCGACGGAGTGTTCGGGAACACGCTGCGCGTCCCCGGCGGCACGCGCTTCCAGAATCGCCCGCACGCGGCGACCTTGAAGGCGCTGCAGATCGCGCACGCGACGCAGTACGCGTTCACCTCCGGCAGCACCGACAACCGCCGCGAGCACGTGGGCTGGGGCTTCCCGAGCCTGCGCTCGATGTGGGATCGCCGCGGCAAGACGATCATCGTCGACGAGGCGGATGTGCTGCTCCAGGGGCAGACGCAGCGCTACAACATGACGGTGAACGCCGGCGAGCCCGAGCTGAAGATCGCGCTCTGCTTCCGCGACCCGGCGGGATCGCCGACGGCGGCGCAGGCGACGATCAACAATCTCTCGCTGCGCGTCACGAGCCCGAGCGGCCAGGTCTACTGGGGCAACGCTGGTCTCACGCAAGGCAACTGGTCGACGCTCGGCGGCAGCGAAGACACGCGTGACACCGTCGAGTGCGTGATGGTGCAGAACCCGGCGGCGGGCACCTGGCAGGTCGACGTCATCGCCACCCTGATCGCGCAGGACGCGCACGTCGCGACGAGCGGCGTCGTCGATGCCGCGTTCGGCCTGGTCGCCGTCGGTCCCGTCGGCTCGGGCACCGGTGGTCAGCCCGGGCGCTTCTCGACCTTCGGTCAGAGCTGCGCGGGCTCGGTGGTCAGCGCGCCCGGCGTCTGCAGCGAGCTCAACACCGGCGGCTTCACCGCGGTGACGATGCGCAACAGCACCGGTTACGCGTACGAGGTCACGCCGACCAGCGCGCTCTCGATCGAAGCGATCGACCTCTACTTCGCCTCGCGGAGCGGTGGGGCGGAGGTGCTGCAAGGCGGCATCTATCTGCCTGGAGTCGGTGGAGCTCCCGCGACGCCAGTGCGCACCGGCACCTTCTCCATCGGCACCACCGCGGGCTGGAGCACCTGCGTGCTGAACGCGCCGTTCCAAGCGACGGTGGGGCAGCCGTTCTTCCTCTACTTCAGCACCAACCCGACCGGACCGAGCGCCTACTACCAGGGCGGCGGGACCGATGTCGCGTACTACCGCTTCGAGGCCGGGGCCTGGGGCACGCGCACGACGGGGCGCTTCGCGTTCTCCTGGCGCCTGCGTTGCCCCGGGAGCCGGGTCGCGCCGGTCCTTGGCGGCTCGGGCTTGCCCGAAGTGAACCGCGTCTTCCAGGTGACGCTCGCCAACGCGCGGCCGAGCACGCCGATCGCGTTGTTCATCGGCTTCAACGACACGAGCTGGAACGGCATCCCGCTGCCGTTCTCGCTGGCGGGGCTCAACGCCGCGGGCTGCAACATCTACGTGCCTTCCGACGTGATCGCCACGGCGGGCTCCAACGCCACGGGCAACGCGAGCTTGCCGATCGCGATCCCCGACGATGCGCTGCTGATCGGTGCGGAGGCCTTCGTGCAGTACCTGGTGATCGATCCGGGCGCGAACGGCCTCGGGCTGGCGACGACGAACGGCGGGGCCGTTGTGATCGGCGGATAGCGCGGACCGAACCTAGGAGATCGCAAGTCGTGAGCCGCTCCCGGGCTCGCGGCTTGGAAGCCTGAAAGTGCTTGGCGCTCCGTCGGATGTGGAGCTAGCTTCGCAAAGGTAGGCCGGGGGCGAAGTCGTCTCTGGCCCGCTCTCCCCACTGCGAATCGAGGCATACCCCCGATGCTCAAGTTCGTCACCGCGGCCATTGCCGCATGCGCTCTTTCTTCGTTCGCGTCCGCTCAGAGCTGCTCCGACCTCAGCGTGAGCGGCAGCGGTGCCTCCGGCGGCACCGTGACCGTCGCGATCTCCGGCGCTCCGATCAACGCGCCGACCTTCCTCTTCATCGGTCAGCAGACGGGCTCGACTTCGATCGCCGTCGGCCCCTTCGGCACGCTCGATCTCGGGCTCGCCGCGCCGTTCGGCGTCTTCGCCTTCGGCTCCACCGATCTCACCGGCAGCCTCTCGCTGTCGGCCCAGATCCCGAACGTCCCGGTTCCGCAGCCGGTGACGGTCTACCTGCAGGCGACCAGCCTCGGCTTCCGCATCAACCGCAACGGCCCGCCCACCGTGGGCTTCTGCACCTCCGATGTCGAGAGCCTGACGATCGGCTGATCCCGAGCGGATCGATCGATGCCGTGCGAGGGTGCCGGGTCCCGTGACCCGGCGCCCTCGTTACGTTTCCCTTAGCGCGTCGGAGTCTGCTTCCCTCGCGAGCGGCTCGCGATCCATGCTGTCGGCATGTACTTCGCTACCTTCTGGTCTCGCGACATCGCGGCTCTCGTTCTCGGCGCGTTGTCTTCCGCAGTGGAGGCGCCCGCAGCACGGCGGCCAGATGCGGAGGAATCGCTCGAGTTCGTCCTGCGCGCAGGTCCGGAGTCTCGTGTGGTCGCCGGGATCCGCGTCGAGCTCGGCGGGCGCGCCGCGACGAGCGGGCCGGATGGGATCGCGCACTTCGAGGGCGTGAGCGCGGGCGAGCACCGCGTCGCGATCGCGGCCTTCGGCTACGAGCGCTGGGAACGCGTGCTGGAGGTCGCGGCCGGAGCCCGCGAGCGCATCGAGGTGCCGCTGGTCCCGGAGCGCTTGGTGCGAGGTATGGGCCGCGTCGTCGTGCGCGAGCTCGGGGAGCCCATTGCGGGTGCCTCCGTTTCGCTGCAGCCGATCGAGGTGCGCGCGGCGCGGAGTTCCAGGCTCGAGCTCGCGACGGATCGCGAAGGTCGCTTCGCGCTACTCGACGTTCCTGCCGGTCGCTATCGCGCCGAGGTCCGCGCGCCGGGATGCCTGGGAGCGGAGCGCGAAGTGGAGCTCGGACACGCGGGGGCGGCGCTGGTCTTCGAGCTCGCACCCCAGATCGCGCGAGCGGCACTCGCCGTCGAAGTCGTGGACGACGCGGGAGCTCCGATCGCAGGCGCGGAGCTCGTGCTCTCGGAGGCTCTGGACTGCGGGGAGATCCGGCGCGGTACGACGAGCGCGGAAGGGCGCTGCTCTTTCGCGGACCTCGCCGTCGCGCTGCGGAACGTCGCCGCGCGCGATGGAGCGCTCCGCGCTTCGCGCCGCGAAGTGCTCCTTCGCACCAGCGCCGCTGGGCATCGCCCAGCGGTCGCCGCGGTCGTGCTCGAAGACGCTGCGCGCGCGCGAGTCGTTCTCGCGCGCCTCGGCGAAGTCCGGGAGCGCGAGCCGAACGACACGTCGGAGCGCGCGCAGACGATCGAGCCCGGTCAGACGGGGCGGTTTCGCATCGCGCGCCGCGGGGATCACGATTGGTTCGCGCTGCGCTTGCCGGAGGCGGGTCGAGTGGCGCTGCGCTTCGGCGGAACCGCGGGCTGTGACGTGCACTTGGAGTTCCGCGACGAGCAGGGGCAGCGGCTCGCCTCCCGGGGCGCTTCGCGCGGCGAGGAAGTCACCGCGATCCTGGATCTCGCCGCGGGCCGTTATCTGCTGCGCTTCTCGGATTGGGGCGACGATGAGGTCCACGCGGTCGAGCAGCGCTTCGCGCTCCAGCTCACGTCACCGCAGCTGAACCTACCGGCGATGGGCGCGCTCCGTCTCGAGCCCGGCTCCGTCCTGCGCGGGGCTTGGGGCTCGGCCGAGGCCCCGCTCGTGGTGAGCTTCGCGCTCACCCAATCGGCCGTCGTGCGCTTCGCGACCAACCCCGCCTTCGCGTCGCGCCGCCTGCACCTGCGCGCGCGGAATCTCGCTGAGCCGGCCGCGTTCGCGGAAGCGCCGCCAGGCGCAGCTCTCGTCGCCGAGGCCCTGTTGCCTCCGGGCGACTACGAGCTCTCGCTCGCCGTGCTGGACAGCGCCGCGCACTCTCGCGAGGCGATCGAGCTGCGCTGCGACGCGATCGCCTGCGCGTCGCGCGCCGCAGCGCGGCCGCTCGCGCTCGAGGCGCTCGCCGTCGCCGGCGGCGTGCCGCGCGGCGAAGTCGATGGGTATCGAGTGGCGCTGCCGAGCTCCGGCATCCTGCGCGTGCGCTTCTCCTCGCTCCGCGGTCAGCATCTGCGCGTCCTCGGTGCCGATGGCGCGCTGCTCGCCGAAGCGCGCTGCGCCGCGGGGGGACGCGCCGCGGCGACGGCTTCGATCGAAGGCGCCGGCGAAGTTCGCCTCGAGCTGCGCGCTGCCGAAGAGGAACCTTGGGGACCCGATGGCGCGCTGCTGCGCACGGAGTGGTTGCCTTGCGAAGAGGCCGAGCTCGGGGGCCGCGATGATCGAGCCCCTCTCGCGACGTCGATCGCGCTGCCGGCGACGGTCGCGGGCAACCTCGTGCCGCGCGGCGATGTCGACCTCGTTCGCGTGGATCTCGAGCGGGCGGGGCGATTGGTGGTGGAGGGGGTCGCGGCGCTGCCGCTCGACCTGCGCGCGTTCGACGCCGCGGGAGTCGAGAGCGGCGTCGCGCGCTTCGATCCGCTCGGGGGTGCGATCTCGATCGCGCTGCCCCCTGGATCGCATGCGCTGAAGATCCGCGCTCTCGACGAGACCGCGTGGAGCGCGGCGGGATATCGGCTGCGCTTGCGCTTGGAACACGACTGAGCGCGGCTCGGAGCGTGTCGGAGAATGTCTCCGCCATGCTCTTCGATGTCTGCTGGCCCGACACCTGACGGTGTTGGAGCGGCGAGCTCTCGGCACTCGCGGCGCGGCGCTGACAAGCGCCGCGGAAGACCGTAGCCTGCGCCGCGGTTCTCCTGGTTCCCGGAGCCATGCGCGGACATGCGACCGACCATCACCCAGCTCGAGTACTTCGTCGCCGTGGCGCGCCGCCTCTCGTTCCGCGGCGCGGCCGAGGAGGTTTACGCGACGCAGCCGGCGATCAGCGCGCAGATCCAGAAGCTCGAGGCGATCTGGAAAGTGCAGCTCTTCGAGCGCGATCGGCGGCGCGTGATCCTGACGCCCATCGGCGAGCGCTTGGCGGAGGCGAGCAAGAAGCTGCTCGCGGAGCTCGACGATCTCTCCGCGTTGACGCAGGCGACCAAGACCACGCTGCAGGGGAGCCTGCGCCTCGGCGTGATCCCGACGGTGGCGCCCTACGTCCTGCCGCGGGTCTTCGAGACGCTGCGCACCGCGCACAAGGACCTCGCCCTCGCCGTGCGCGAAGGCCCGACGCAGCTCCTGCTGCGCATGCTGCGCGAAGGCGAGCTCGATCTGCTCTTGCTCGCGATCGACGTCGAGCTCGGCAGCGTCGAGACGCAGGCGCTCTTCGAGGACGCCTTCCTCGCGGTGCTACCGGCGAAGCACGCCCTCGCGCGCAAGCGCGAGGTCTCACTCGAGGCCTTCGCCGCCGAGGACGTGCTACTGCTCGACGAAGGCCACTGCTTGAGCTTGCAGGCGCAGGACCTCTGCCGCCGCGCGGGTTCTCACTCGCGCTTCGATCTGCGCGCGACGAGCTTGGTCACCTTGGTGCAGCTCGTCGCCGCCGGGCAAGGCGTGACCTTGATCCCCGAGATGGCGCAGAGCGATCTGAAGCGCACGCCGGGGATCGCGCTGCGCCCGTTCGCGAAGCCGACGCCGAGCCGGCGCATCGGTCTCGCGTGGAGAGCGGGCTCGCCGCGCGCGCAGGCCTTTCGCGCGCTGGGCGAGCTCATCGAGGCGCGGACGCGGCCCGAGAGCGAGAGCTGAGCTCGCGCTCTCGGCTCGAACCTCAGAGCCGCGGGTCGATGGGCTCGCTCTCGAGCGCCAGCACGCCGAAGACGCACTCGTGCACCGCGCGCAGCGGCTCGCGGCGCACGAAGCGCTCGAGCGCCTCGATGCCGAGGGCGAGCTCGCGCAGCGCGAGCGCGCGCTTGCCGCGCAGGTTCCGCGAGCGGAGGCGCGCGAGGTTCTCCGGTAGGTCGTATTCGGGGCCGTAGATGATGCGCAGGTACTCCGGGCCGCGCACCTTCACCGCGGGCTGCACGAGTCCCTTCCGCGAACGGGCGAGGAAGGCGAGGGGCTTCACGACCATGCCTTCGCCGCCGCTGGAAGTGAGCTCTTCCCACCAAGCCGAGGCCGCGGCGACGGAGCCTTCGTCGGCGAGCTCGACGACGCGGTGGCGCGTGGCGATGCAGAGGGGATCGCGCTCCGCGAGCCGCGCGAGCGAGCCCAAGTGCCAGAGGTGATCGCGCTCGACGTGTACCGCACCTTCGCTGGCGAGCAAATGGAACGGCGCGAGCTTCCAGTCGTCGAGCGAGGCGACCTCCCAGCAGTAGCGACCGTAGGCTTCGACGTAGCGTTCGAGCGCGCCCGCTCGTTGGAGCACGCGCGCGCGGAGCTCGCCCAGCGCCGCTGCGCCGAGCCGTGCTTCGGTCCGCTCGACGGCGAGGGCCGCGGCCTGCAGCGCCGCACGTCCCGCGGCGCCGACGGGCGCGTATTGCTCGCGCAAGAGCTCGCGCGCCTTCGCCGACCACGGCAGGAGCTCGGCATCGAGGCAGAGCCAACCACTCGCGAGCTCATCGAAGAGCCCCTCCCTCGCCGCGGCGTCGCGCAGACGTTCGAGAAACGCGCGCTCCAGCTCTGGATCGCCGAAGAAGCGCCGGCCCGTGCGTGTGGCGACCAAGCCGAGCTCGCCGCTCGCCACGCCGAAGCGCGTGCGCGCGACCTGCTCGTCGCGGCAGAGCACGATCACGGCGCGCGAGCCCATGTGCTTCTCTTCGCAGATCACGCGCTCGACGTCGGCCGCGCGGAAGTAGGCGAACGCCTCCGCGGGATCCTCGAGGCGCTCCTCCTTCCGGCTCGTCTCGCAGGGCGACATCGTCGGCGGCAGGTAGATCAACCAGCGCGGATCGGCGGCGAAGCGGCTCATCGCCTCCAGCGCCGCGGCCGCGTTCTCGGCGCGAATGGTGACGTGCCGCTGCAAACGGGTCGTGATCGAGCGCTTCCCCGTGACGTCCTCGAGATGCAGGAGGTCGTCGTGCTCCTGCTGCGCCGTGCGCGCGGCGGCAGCGGGCGGTGCGAGCGGCCGGATCGGCTCGTAGTACATCGCGCGCGCGGGCACCGAGACGAGCTCGTTCTCCGGGTAGCGCAGCGCGGTGAGCTTGCCGCCGAACACGCAGCCGGTGTCGATGCAGATCGTCCCGTTCAGCCACTCGGCCTCGAGCACGGGCGTGTGCCCGTAGACCACGCGTGCTCGTCCTCGGTAGTCGAGGGCCCAGTTCGCGCGCACGGGGAGGCCGTACTCGTCGATCTCGCCGGTGGTCTCGCCGTAGAGGCAGAACTCGCGCACGCGTCCCGATCCGCGCCCGTGCATCTCCTCGCGGAGACCGGCGTGTGCGACGATGAGCTTACCGCCGTCGAGGACGTAGTGGCTCACGAGCTCGCGCAGGAAGGGCTGCAGGCTCGCGCGGAACTCGGGCGTCTCCGCTTCGAGCTGCTCGAGCGTCTGGGCCAGGCCATGCGCGACGCGCACGTTCTTGCCCTCGAGCTTCTTCAGCAGCTTCACCTCGTGGTTGCCGGGGACCAGCAGCGCGTTGCCGGCTTCGATCATGCCGCGCACGAGGCGCAGCACGGCGGGAGAGGCGGGCCCGCGATCGACGAGGTCGCCCAAGAACACGGCCTTGCGTGCGCGGCCCTCTGCGTCCCGCGGCGGGGTGACGGCCCAGTCCCCGGGGCGGCGCGTCTCGTCGCGATGGAGCTGATAGCCCAGCGTCTCCAAGAGCTCGCAGAGCTCGTCGAAGCAGCCGTGCACGTCGCCTACGATGTCGAAGGGGCCGCGCTCCTGCTTCTTGTCGTTCCAGAGCGGCACGCGCGCGACGGTGGCCGCGGCGACCTCGTCGGCGCTGCGGAGGCGAAAGACGCGGCGGAAGCCCTCGCGCTCCAAGTCGCGGATCTCCGCGCGCAGCGCGCGGTGTTGACCGCGCAGGACGTGCGCGCCGAACGCGCGGTCGCCGCGCGCGGCGTTCCGCTGCTCGCACACCTCGAGCGGGAGCTCGAGGACGATCGCGACGGGCAGCACGTGGTGCTCGCGCGCGATGCGCACCAGGGCCGCTCGATCCTCCGCGCGCACGTTCGTCGCGTCGACGACGGTGAGCTTGCCGCGGCGCAGGCGCGTCGCCAGGGCGAAGTGCAGCAGCGCGAACGCATCCTGCGTCGCGCTCTGATCGTGCTCCTCGTCGGCGACCGCGGCGCGATAGGCGTCCGAGGACAGCACCTCGGTGGGGCGGAAGTGCGCGCGCGCGAAGGTGGACTTGCCGGACGCGGAGATCCCGACGAGGGCGACGAGCGAGAGCTCGGGTAGGTCGATCTGCATGGCGCGCTCCTAGCTCCTTCGCTCGAAGAGGGCCACCTGCGTCGGCGGTCCGTGTACGGGATCGTCGACGCCGATCCCCGCGAAGCTCACCGCATAGCCGAAGCGAGCGGCCATCGCCTCGGCCCACGTGCGCAGCTCCGCGCGCGTCCACTCGAAGCGGTGGTCGCGATGGCGGAACGCGCCCGCGCGCAGGCCGGCGAAGAGGGCGTTGTGCTCGCGGTTCGGCGTGGTGAGGAAGAGCGCCTGCGGGCGCGCGTGCTCGAGCACGCAGCGCGCGAAGGCCTCGAGGCGCGGCGGATCGAGGTGCTCGATCACCTCCAGCGCGGTCGCGAGCTCGAAGCCCTGCAGGCGGGCGTCGCGGTAGACCAGCGAGCCGTGCCAGAGGGAGAAGCGCGCGCGTTCCTTCTCCGGCAGCTCCTCGAGACGCAGGCGCACCGCGGCGCGCTCGAGAGCGCTCGGCGAGACATCGACGCCGCAGATGCGCGCGAGCGAACGGCGGGGCGCGAGGGCATGGAGCAGCTTGCCTTCGCCGCAGCCCAGATCCACGACCGCGCGCACCTCGTGCGAATCGAGGTAGGCGAGCACCGCGCGTCGGCGCAGCTCGTCGAGCGCGATCGGCCTCTCGAGCGCACGCTCCTCGTCGTCGCGTTCTTGCGCCACGGCATCGGGATCGAGCTCCTCCTCGCCGGCGAGGCGCGCGAGCGCGTCGCGAGTGAGTCGGCGCTGGTGGCGCAGGAAACGGCGCGAGATCAGCTCGCGCTCGGGGTGCGTCGCGAGCCAGTCGCCGCCCTTCGCGAAGAGCTTCTCGACCTCCGCCTCACCGACCCAGTAGTGCTTCTCGTCGTCGAGCACCGGCACCAGAACGTAGAGGTGTTGCAGCAGCTCGCGGAGGCGCAGCTCCGCCCGCAGCACGACTTCGTAGCAGGTGCTCTCGCCGAAGCTCGGGAAGCGCGGATCGAGCGGCAGGCGCCGCGCATCGATCGCATAGCCCAGGGGCTCGAAGAGGCGCCGGAGCAACGCCTCGCCACCGCGACAGGGCAGCGTCGGCAAGTGCGCCTCGAAGGCGAGCTTCCGCTCCACGAGCTCGGGGTGCGACTTGCAGCGCCCGTTCAGTGCCGTGCCGAAGACCTCGGCGATGGCGACGGAGAGGAACGAGCTCGCGACGTACGGACGGTCGTTGACGTAGGCCTCGAGCTGGAACCCTCGCCCCGCCGGCCCTCGGCGGTCGCGCACGAGCCCGATCGGATCGACCTCGAGCAGCAACGCGACGCGACAGCGCTCCGCCTCGGCCACCGGATAGAAGACCTGCGCCCGACCGAAGCTGAGCTCGAAGCTCTGCAGGCGCGCGGGGTTCTTGTGCAGCAGGAACCCGAGGTCGGTGGCGGAGGGGAAACGGGCTTCGATCTCGAGGAGCATGATGGTCGACGTAGGAAAGATCCGATGCTACCGGTCCGCCTCGGTGCAACGCGACAGCGGAGTCGAAGAGAGCCGAGGAGCGAGAGGCGAGCGAGCGCAGGACCGCGCATGCGCTACGCCCGGCCCTCCGGCGAAGCAAACGCCGCGCCCGACGCGCGCGTGCCAAGTCGATGGAGTGCGAGCGACGACGCGCGAACGGCGCGAACGAGAAACGCGGAGCGTCGCGCGTCGTTCACGTCGCTTGCTGCGCCTCCGGGCGCGGCTCCGCTTCGTCGATCGAAGTCGTGCGCCGTTTCGGAGCCCGCGGGAGGCGGGG